>NZ_JNWJ01000001.1:0-460233 GCF_000716805.1 Streptomyces yerevanensis
ACCGGAAAGATCCGGTGGACGGGGTATCAACATATCTGGCGTTGACTTTTGGCACGCTGTTGAGTTCTCAAGGAACGGACGCTTCCTTCGTACTCACCCGAGAGACTCTCTCGCGGCTTTCCTCCGGGCTTCCCTTCGGTGTTTCCAACGTTACCAGACCCTTTCGGATCCGATTCCCCGCTGGAGGGGATTTGTCATTAGGCTCCAAGATTTCTCTTGCGGCCTTTCGACATTCACTACGTTAACCGATCCTCCCCGGCAACTCATAATCGAGTCCCGCGAGGTCGGATTACGGCACGCAGACGCGCCGAACTCGCCCTCGCTGAGAGGAAGTCGTAAGTAGTGGGTTGGTCGCTTCCGGCTGCTGGCTGAACGCCGTACCCGGTTCAAGCGGCTCGGGCTACATTACGGATCGCCCACAGACGCGTCAAGTTCGACGACGGGGCGTATGGGCCCGGTAAGGACTCACCGTCGGGTCGTCAGCGATCCAGAAGCGCCAGGGGTGGACGCCTCCGTCGCCGGCCACACCGGTGCGTGGACCGTTGCGCACCTGGTCGGGGCGTACGGGTATGCCGGTGAGAAGGGTCAGAGGGGAGCCCCCTGGGGCGCAGGCGTCCGTGCCATCGAGGGCTCTGTCGACGTCCAGGGCTGTGGCCAGGCGGGCGGGGCCTTTGGCCAGTTCTTTGTCATATCGGGCCGAAAGCCGACGTTTGCGGGCGACTTCTACACCCTCGGTGATCTCTCCGGCGCGGAGCAGAACCGCGCTTGCCCTGCCCTCCGGACCGCACACCAGGTTCATGCAGTGCCACATGCCATAGGTGAAGTAGACGTACACATGACCAGGCGGACCGAACATCACGTCGTTGCGGGCGGTGCGACCGCGATACGCGTGGGAGCCAGGGTCGTTCGGGCCGTCGTAGGCCTCGACCTCTGTGAGGCGGAGCGCGATCGGTCCGTCCGGGGTGGTGCGCACGAGGATGCGTCCCAGGAGGTCGGGGGCGACGTCCAGGACAGGGCGGTCGAAGAACTCCCGGGGCAGGGGCGTACGGTCAGGGGCCGCGATCATGGCGTACGAGCGTAGTGGAAACGTGTGACGGTGAGCAGGGTGACCGGGGAACGGCCGTCTTGCCAGGATGAGGCTTGCCAGGGTGAAAGGGCGCGGAACCGGACACGGTCGGATCGCGTGTGTAGGGATCAAGAAACCGGACAGAGACAGGCGTTGCCTGAGGAGGAAAAGACATGGGGTTCAAGCGGCTGCTTGCGAGCCTGGGGGCCGGTGGGGCTTCGGTCGAGACGGTACTGACCGAGGTGAATGTCGTTCCCGGCGGCGTCGTTCAGGGTGAGGTGCGGATCCAGGGCGGGTCCGTGAAGCAGGAGATCGAGGGGCTCTCCGTGGGGCTTCAGGCCCGGGTCGAGGTGGAGGGGCAGGACCAGGAGCTCCAGCAGAACATGGAGTTCACGAAGATGCGGCTCGGCGGTGCCTTCGAGCTGCAGGCGAACGCGGTGCACGCGGTGCCGTTCGGGCTGGAGATCCCGTGGGAGACGCCCATCACGACCATTGATGGTCAGCCGCTGCGTGGGATGAACATCGGTGTGACCACGGAGCTCGAGATCGCGCGTGCCGTGGACTCCGGTGACCTGGACCCGATCAGTGTGCATCCGCTGCCGGCTCAGCAGGCGATTCTGGGCGCCTTCATTCAGCTGGGCTTCCGGTTCAAGAGCGCGGACATGGAGCGCGGTCACATCCGGGGTACGCGGCAGAAGCTGCCGTTCTACCAGGAGATCGAGTTCTTCCCGCCGCAGCAGTACCGCGGTCTCAACCAGGTCGAGTTGAGCTTCGTCGCGGATGAGCGCGAGATGGATGTGGTCCTGGAGATGGACAAGAAGCCGGGTCTGTTCAGTGAGAGCAGCGACACGTTCCGGTCGTTCAAGGTGGGGCTGAACGACTTCCAGGGGACCGACTGGGCGGCGTACCTCAACCAGTGGCTGTCCGAGGTCGGCAGCCGCCGTAACTGGTTCTAGGCTCGGGAACGAAAGACTCCACTGAGCAGAACCGATCAGGAGGTGCCGAGGTGACCGAGTCCAAGAGGCCGCCGCTTCCCCATGACTTCCATCCGACCGTGCCGTCTTTCACTGTGACGAGCGAGGACGTCGAGCCGGGCGCGGTGCTGAAGGACGCTCAGGTCTACGCGGCTGGGAACACCTCGCCGCAGCTGCGCTGGGAGGGCTTCCCGCCGGAGACCAAAAGCTTCGCCGTGACGTGCTTCGACCCCGATGCCCCTACGGGGAGCGGGTTCTGGCACTGGGTCGTGTTCGACATCCCGGTCTCGGTCACCGAGTTGCCGGCGGGTGCGGGCAGCGGCAAGTTCGAGGGGTTGCCGGACGCCGCGGTGCAGGCGCGCAACGACTACGGGACGAAGGACTTCGGCGGTGCCGCGCCGCCGCCCGGAGACCCGGCGCACCGTTACGTGTTCACCGTGTACGCGGTCGATCAGGAGAAGCTCGGTCCTGACGCGGACGCCACCCCGGCTTTCGTGGGCTTCAACTTGCGTTTCCATACGCTGGCGAGGGCGCAGCTCATCGCCGAGTACGCGGCGCCCGCGGAGAGTTGAGCGTTCACTGAACGTTTGCCCGCCTCTGGTCTTGGAATTGATCAGAGGCGGGCATTTTTTTATTGCGTTGTCCATCTCGGCGTGCCCGGCCAGAGTTGATCCAAGCCCGCCAGGGGGTGGGCCGGTGCGCATAGGAGGTGGGCTGGATGCGGGACACGCTGGTGCTGAACGCGAGCTTCGAGCCGCTGTCGACGGTGACGTTGAATCGAGCCGTCGTTCTGGTGCTGCAGGACAAGGCCGTCGTCGAGCAGGCCCACCCCGAACTGCGTATGCGCGGAGCGGTGGTCGACATACCGGCGCCCCGGGTGATCAGGCTGTGCCGCTATGTGAGGGTGCCCTTTCGAAGACAAGCTCCTTGGTCGAGGCGGGGTGTTCTGGTTCGTGACCGGCACAGGTGTGCGTACTGCGGCAGGCGGGCGACGACCGTGGACCACGTGGTGCCGCGGGCGCAGGGTGGTACGGACTCCTGGCTGAATACGGTGGCCTCGTGTGCGGAGGACAATCACCGCAAGGCGAACCGGACTCCTGAGCAGGCGGGTATGCCGCTGCTGCGGGAGCCGTTCGAGCCGACGCCTGCGGACGCGATGCTGCTGGCGCTGGGCCGGGACGAGTTCGACGCGTTGCCGGAGTGGCTGGCCCAGCCGGCCGCATAGGCAGTACGTGACTGGGGCTCACCTCCCGAGGGAGGTGAGCCCCAGTCACGTACGTACTACGTCAGTCGGTGACGGACGGCTTCTCGCGGCGCTCTGTACCTGAGCCGCCCGAATTGCCGCCCATCGGGCCGAAGTTGCCCATGGCGCCGCTCAGGCCCTTGAGGGCGTCGCCGATCTCGCTGGGCACGATCCAGAGCTTGTTGGCGTCGCCTTCGGCGATCTTCGGGAGCATCTGGAGGTACTGGTAGGCGAGGAGCTTCTGGTCCGCGTCACCGGCGTGGATGGACTCGAAGACGGTACGGATCGCCTGGGCCTCACCTTCGGCGCGCAGCGCGGCGGCCCTGGCCTCACCTTCGGCGCGCAGGATCGCGGACTGCTTCTCACCCTCGGCGGTGAGGATCTGCGACTGACGGATACCTTCGGCGGTGAGGATCGCGGCGCGCTTGTCGCGGTCGGCGCGCATCTGCTTCTCCATCGAGTCCTGGATGGAGGTGGGCGGCTCGATCGCCTTGAGTTCAACGCGGTTGACGCGGATGCCCCACTTGCCGGTGGCCTCGTCGAGGACGCCGCGCAGGGCCGCGTTGATCTCCTCGCGAGAGGTCAGGGTCCGCTCCAAGTCCATGCCGCCGATGATGTTGCGGAGCGTGGTGACGGTGAGCTGCTCGATGGCCTGGATGTAGCTGGCGACTTCGTACGTGGCCGCGCGGGCGTCGGTGACCTGGTAGTAGATGACCGTGTCGATGTTCACGACCAGGTTGTCCTGGGTGATCACCGGCTGCGGCGGGAAGGGCACGACTTGTTCGCGGAGGTCGATGCGGTTGCGGATCGAGTCGATGAACGGGACGACGATGTTCAGTCCCGCGTTGAGGGTCCGCGTGTAGCGGCCGAAGCGCTCGACGATGGCGGCGCTGGCCTGTGGGATGACTTGGATGGTTTTGATCAGCGCGATGAAGACCAACACCACCAGAATGATCAGGACGATGATGATCGGTTCCATCGTGGCTCCCCGTACCCTTCTCCGCCTCGGCGTTCCGGAAGATCCTGTGATTGTTGAAGATCTTGCTGGATGAGTGTGTCAGACCACAACTCTCCATGGGGCGTTCCGGCCACGGAACGCTGCGCGAAGTTATATGACGATTGCCGTGGCACCTTCGATGTCCACGACATCGACCTCCTGGCCGACTTCGTAGGTCCGGCCGGTGTCGAGGGAGCGCGCGGACCAGACTTCCCCGCCGAGCTTGACCCGGCCTCCGGAGCCGTCGATCCGTTCCAGGACGACGGCCTGCTTGCCCTTCAACGCGTCTATGCCGGTGGCGAGATGGGGCATCTGGGCGCGTTGCCGGGCCGCGATGGGGCGTACGACGGCGATGAGCGCGACCGAGACCACGGCGAAGACAACGACCTGGAGGACCACACCACCCCCGAGTCCCGCGGTCAAGGCGCCCGCCACAGCGCCGACGGCGAGCATTCCGAACTCCGGCATCGCGGTCACCACGAGCGGGATTCCGAGCCCGGCCGCCGCGATCAGCCACCACACCCATGCGTCGATGTCGTCCACATGGTCATGGTAGGTCCGCAGGTCGGGTCGCCGACAGGGCGCCGATCAACTTGGCACAGGCGTTCGAGCTCGTCAGGACAGGGGCAGGCCCTGGGCCGTCCAGCGGTCGCCGACCTGCTCGACGACGAGCGGGAGGCCGAAGCACAACGACAGGTTGCGGGAGGTGAGTTCGAGTTCCAGCGGGCCTGCGGCGAGCACCTTGCCCTGACGGATCATCAGGACGTGGGTGAAGCCCGGTGCGATCTCCTCGACATGGTGGGTGACCATGATCATCGAGGGGGCGATCGGGTCGCGGGCGAGACGGCCGAGACGGCGCACGAGATCCTCACGGCCACCGAGGTCGAGGCCCGCGGCGGGCTCGTCGAGAAGCAGCAACTCGGGGTCGGTCATCAGGGCGCGAGCGATCATGGTGCGCTTGCGCTCTCCCTCGGAGAGCGTGCCGAACTTGCGGTCGAGGTAGTCGCTCATGCCGAGGCGGTCGAGGAAGGCGCGGGCGCGCTGCTCATCGATGTCCTCGTAGTCCTCGTGCCAGCCGGCCGTCATGCCATACGCGGCGGTCAGTACGGTCTGCAGGACCGTCTGGCGCTTGGGGAGCTTCTCCGCCATGGCGATGCCGGCCATGCCGATGCGGGGGCGCAGTTCGAAGACGTCGACCTTGCCGAGGGTGTCGCCGAGGATGGTGGCGGTGCCACTGCTGGGGAAGAGATAGCTGGACGCGATGTTCAGAAGGGTCGTTTTTCCGGCACCATTCGGACCGAGGATGACCCAGCGCTCCCCCTCTTTGACCGACCAGGAGACCTGGTCCACCAGAGCCCGGCCCTCCCGGACCACGGATACGTCCTCCAGCTCCAGAACATCGCTCATGAGCGCGCTGTCTCCCATTGCAGTCTCGGCCGTCGCTTACGTCTGTGGACGCAGCCCCCAGGGAAAACCTACGCCACCGGTCCCCCGCACCTTTCCATCGGCCGGTCCTTAGGGTGGGGGCATGCTCTCGGAACCACGCTCAGGACGGCTGGCCGCATGGGGAAATGCCCTGTTGGCCGGGTTTGTTTCGCCGGACGACGCGGTCCTCGCCGTCGTCGGTGAGGACGCCGTGCACCGGGTCGAGGGGCTGCCCGGCGAGACGGGGCCGGTCGGGCTCACGCTCGCGCTGGGGCGGCTGCGCGGGCTCGGGGTGACCGGGCTTCGGGTCGCGCTGCCCGCGCCGGGGCATCCGCTCGGGCTGAGCGGACCGCCGGAGTTCAACGCGCGGGCCTTGGAGGCCGAGGAGGCGGTCGTCTGCCATGGCGCGGCGCTGGGCCTGGTGCCCGAGGTGTCCGAGGCCGGTCCTGAAGGCGACGTACATGTGGAGGTCGTCTGGCACTGTCTGGCGGTGCGCGAGGCGCCGCCCGCCGATGTGCCGTCTCTCGGCGAGGCCGAGCGGGAGCTCGCGGAGGCACTGCGTGACGCCACCGACATGCTGTCGCGGCTCGACGTGGCCGGTTCGGGTCCGGTCGCGGAGGCGGCGATCGACGCGTACCGGGCGCGGGCCGAGCGCGGTGGCGAGGTGTTGGCTCCCGGCTATCCGCCGCGTGCGGTACGGGTGTTGGAGCTGGCCCAGCGCGTCGGGCTGCTCATCTCGGTGGCGTACGAGAACGGCCACGGCGGAGCGGTGAGCGCCTCGGAGATGGCGGCGCGCTCCGAGGCTCTGCGGCCGGTCGAGCGCACGGCTCGGCGGGCACAGGTGGCGGCGTACAACGCGTTCGTTGAGGAACGCGAGCGGTAGCGCTCCGCTTGGGGTGCGGTTTGAAGGTGCGGGTTCGTTGTGGCTTGTCGCGCCCACGCGGCGGAGCCGCACATTGATACAGCCCTGCGCCCCTGAGGGGCTGAGGTGCACTTCAACGCTGCGGGTCCGTCGTGGCTGATCGCGCCCACGCGGCGGAGCCGCATATCGAAACAGCCCCGCGCCCCTTGGGGCCTGCGGCCCTCTCGGGGGCGCGGTAGCGCACCGGACTTCGCCAAGGCCGCTCAGCCCGACGCCGGAGGTCAACGCGGACCGGCCCCCCAGAGGTACCTGAGAGGCCGGTGGTCACTGCTGACCCGGGAGTGCTTCAGCCGTTGAAGCCCTCGTTGCCGAACGCCGGGTTCAGGATGCCGATGACGTTCGCGGTGTTGCCGACCGCGTTCACGTCGATGTCGGCCGGGGCCTGAACGAGGTTGCCCGAGGCGATGCCCGGCGAGCCCACGGCCTGGCCGGAGGCGTGCGCGTCGGTGGCGGACGCGAAGCCGGCACCGGCGGCAACCAGGCCACCGGCCATCATCGCGACGGCTGCGGCCTTCTTCAGGTTCTTCACTTTTCTCAAGCCCTCCCTTGTGATCACTGCGGCAGGCGCCGCAGCACGCACTGGAGAACGGCTCAGAGCCGCGGAGGATGCGCCATCCGGGTGACATTCCCACGACGGTATGAATCTCAGCCCGGAACGAGACCCTCCATATTGTCGTCAGGAAGTCGTCAAGCAAGCGTGCCGGAGCGGGGATCAGCCGGTCACCCCATGGCGTACGGCCCACAGGGCGGCCTGGGTGCGGTCGGCGAGGTCGAGTTTCATCAGGATGTTCGAGACGTGTGTCTTGACCGTCTTCTCGGAGAGGACGAGGGCGCGGGCGATCTCGCGGTTGGAGCGGCCGTCGGCGATCAGGCCGAGCACCTCCCGCTCCCGCTCGGTGAGTGAACCGCCTCTCCCCTGGCCGAGGTTGGAGTCCTCCTGGGACAGCAGCGCGTCGGCCACCTCGGGTTGCAGAAGTATGTGTCCCGCGTGGACGGAGCGGATGGCTCCGGCCAGGGCGTCGGGGTCCACGTCCTTGTAGACGTATCCGGCGGCGCCCGCGCGCAGGGCCGGGACGACGGTGCGCTGCTCGGTGAAGCTGGTGACGATGAGCACACGCGCGGGGTTGTCGAGTTCGCGCAGCTTGCGCAGGGCCGCGACGCCGTCCATGCCCGGCATCTTGACGTCCATGAGGACGATGTCGGGCTTCAACTCCTCGGCCCGGGCCACGCCTTCGGCGCCGTCGGACGCCTCTCCCACGACCTCGATGTCGTCCTGTATCTCCAGGAAGGTGCGCAGTCCGCGGCGGACCACTTGGTGGTCGTCGACGAGCAGCACCTTGATTGCGTCAGCCACCGGGGACCTCCATCTCGATCGTGGTGCCTTTTCCGGGCGTCGATTCCACGGTCAGCCGGCCGCCGACTCCGCTCGCCCTGTCGTGCATGGACACCAGGCCCAGGTGGCGTCCCGCGCGTCGTATCGCCTTGGGGTCGAAGCCGCTGCCGTCGTCGATGACGCGCAGGGCCGCTCCCGGGCCGCGCTTGTCGAGGGTGACGTCGACGTGGGTCGCTCCGGAGTGCCGTAGCGCGTTGTGCAGGGCCTCCTGGGCGACGCGCAGCATGGCCTCCTCCTGGGCGGAGGGCAGGGCTCGTACGCCTCGGCCGGTGAAGGTCACGCGGGCGGAGTGGGCGCGGTCGAGGACCTGGATCTGGGTGCGCAGCGTGGCCACCAGACCGTCCTCGTCGAGGGCCGCGGGGCGCAACTCGATGACGGCGGCGCGCAGTTCGTCGGCGGCCTCGGCGGCGAGCGTGGCCACCTGCTGGAGTTCGCCCTTGGCGCGGGCCGGATCGCGGTCGACCAGGGTTACCGCGGCCTGGGCGGTCAGGCGCAGGGAGAACAGCTTCTGGCTGACGGCGTCGTGCAGTTCGTGCGCGAGCCGGGAGCGCTCCTCGGCGATGGTGAGCTCGCGACTGCGCTCGTACAGGCGGGCGTTGGTCAGCGCGATCGCGGCGTGCTGGGCGAGGATCGACAGGAGCTCCTCGTCCTCCTCGGTGAAGCCGCAACCGCCCTCCGGCTTCGGACACTGCTTGTTGGCCAGGAAGAGGATGCCTATGACCTCGTCGTCGTCGCGGATGGGCAGGCCCAGGAAGTCGGCGAGTTCCGGATGGGCGCTCGGCCAGCCCTCGAAGCGGGGGTCCTTGCGCACGTCGGCGAGGCGCTCCGGCCGGGCCTCGTGCAGCATCGAGGCGAGGATGCCGTGCTGGCGCGGCAGCGGGCCGATGGCCTTCCACTGGGCGTCGCTGACGCCGTCCACCACGAACTGGGCGAAGCCGCCGTGGTCGTCGGGGACTCCCAGCGCCGCGTACTCGGCGTCGAGCAGCTCGCGGGCCGAGGCGACGATCGTCTTGAGGACGTCGCGCACCTCGAGGTGCCTGCTCATGGCCAGCAGCGCGGAACTCACCGCGGCCAGGCCCGACCGGGGTCCTTGACTCATGACCTCAACGTACCCGCCGGGTGTGACAGCCCGTATCGGACCTGTGGCCGCCCCTGCGTAGGCCGGTGGGCCTAGGGCAAAGGGCCCGCCGCATTGCGGCCCGCGGACGAGGCGTCATGGGGTGCCGTGTTCCTAGGTTGAAGTCACTGCCGATCACGGCAGCCACACCCGATGAACGTGTGGGACGAGGGGACGGATGTCATGCCGGTAGCGATCATCACGGGGGCTTCGAAGGGGCTGGGGCGGGCGCTCGCCGAAGCCCTGGCGGAGCGCGGCTGGGAGCTGGTGCTCGACGCCAGGACGGCGGGGGTGCTCCAGGAGACGGCCGCGGCGCTCGGCAAGCACGGGGTACGGGTCGAGGCGCTGCCCGGGGACGTCACGGACGCGGCGCACCGTACGGCGCTGGCGGCGGCGGCGCGGCGGCTCGGTGGCCTCGATCTGCTGGTGAACAACGCGAGTGCGCTCGGCGCCGAACCGCTCGTACGGCTGGAGGACCTGGCGCTGGACGGGCTGAGGCGGGCGCTGGAGGTCAACGTGGTCGCGGCGCTCGGCCTCATCCAGGAGGCGCTGCCGCTGCTGCGGGACTCGGCGGCCGGGACGGTCATCGACATCAGCTCGGACGCGGCGGCCGAGGCGTACGAGACCTGGGGCGGTTACGGGGCGTCGAAGGCGGCCCTCGACCATGTCTCGGCGGTGCTCGCCGAGGAGGAGCCCGGACTGCGGGTCTGGGCGGTCGACCCGGGCGACATGAACACGGATCTGTACGCGGCGGCCGTACCGGACGACGAGGATCCGCGGCCGGCACCGGCGAGCGTCGTCCCGGCGTTTCTGCGGCTGATCGAGGAGCGGCCGGCCAGCGGTCGCTATGCGGCACCCGCGCTTCTGGGGGTGACCCGGTGACCGGCATCACCACCGGCGGACGGCCCGGCGCGGCAGCGCCCGAGCGGCCGGTGAGCGGTCGTTGTAAAGCGGCCTCGTTGCTGGGAGCGCGATGACGGCCGCGATGGGGGTCCCCCCGCTCATGGGGGTCCCCCCGCTCGAGCGAAGTCGAGAGTGGGGGAGCAACCGAGAGTGGGGGAAGGTTCCGGAGGAGTTGTCGGCCCGGGTGCCGGTCGAGCAGCGTGGGGTCGGGCTCGATCGGGACGGGGTGCGGTTGCTTGTCTCTCGCGGGGCTCAGGAGGTGTCCCATCACGCGTTCGCGGAGCTGCCGGGGCTGTTGCGGGCCGGGGATCTGCTGGTCGTGAACACTTCGTCGACGCTGGCGGCGGCAGTGGACGGACGGCTCGGGCACGCGCGCGTGGTGGTGCATTTCTCCACGCGGGGCGAGGACGGGCGGTGGGCCGTTGAGCTGCGGGATCCCGACGGAGCGGGCACCACGCGCGCGCGTGCGGGAGGTCCCGCTGGTACGGAGGTACGCCTCCCCGGTGACGTACGGCTCGTCCTGGAGGAGCCCCTCACCACGCGGAGCCCCCGGCTGTGGTGGGCGCGGGTGTCGGAACCGGACGTCTCAGGGTTGATGCGGCGGCACGGGAGGCCCATTCGGTACTCGTACACGGAACGGGACCAGCCCCTGTCGGCGTACCAGACGGTGTTCGCGCTGCCGTCCGCGGACGGTGCGGGCAGCGCGGAGATGCCGAGTGCCGCGCGGCCCTTCACGCCTCGGCTGGTGGCGGAGCTGGTGAGCCGGGGCGTGCAGTTCGCCCCGATCACGCTGCACACCGGAGTCGCGTCACCGGAGGCGCACGAGCCGCCGTATCCGGAGCGCTTCGCGGTGCCCGAAGCGTCGGCACGGCTGATCAACACGGCGAGGGCAGGGGACTACAGGGTCCTCGCGGTCGGTACGACGGCCGTACGGTCCGTGGAGTCCGCGGCCGGCCCCGATGGGGTGGTACGGGCGGCGGAGGGCTGGACCGATCTCGTGGTGACCCCGGAGCGCGGGGTGCGGGTGGTCGACGGGCTCCTCACCGGGCTGCACGAACCGGAGGCCTCGCATCTGCTGATGCTGGAGGCGATCGCGGGACCGGCAGCGATCCGGCGCAGCTACGACGAGGCCTTGCACGGCCGCTATCTGTGGCACGAGTTCGGCGACATGCATCTCGTCCTGCCGTCCGAGAAGTCCGCGAGGACTGCGAGGACTGAGGAGTCTGCGAATCCTCACGCAGAGCATTGCGTCAGCAACTGCTGGTGAGACTGCCATGCGCTGAATGTGAGCCCTCACATAGGACGCACATCACGTACGAAGGCCGCTAGGAGGTACAAACACCCCATACGAGCGGGGAAGACGTTCCGGTCTGCCCCGTTTTGCCCTTTAGGGGTCCACTACCCGGCTTCGTACGTCACACCTTTGCCACAGGATTTTGCGGCCGCTAAGAATGGCTCCCGTCGCTCGACGCCGCGGGTTTTGGCCCGCGGCGTTGTGCCGGAACCAGCAATGTCCCCTCCGGCCCGAGAGCGACCTCCGCGCTATTCGAAGAGGTCCTTCAGTCATGCCCAAGTACACCGCCGGTTCCGGCCATCGCCCCGCCCTCGCCAAGCTGACCGAGCTCACCGAGCAGACCAGGACGAAGCTGACCCACACCGGGCAGAAGCTGAACACCACCAGGCAGAAGCTGCCCAAGAAGCATCAGCTCGGTGTCGCCGGTGTCGCCGGTCTCGGTGCCGCGGCCCTCGCGTTCTCCCTCGTACCGGGCGGCGGCTCCCAGCCGAGCACCACCGAGTCCGTCTCCGCCTCCTCGGTGGCCTTCAGCTCCGAGCAGGTCGAGGATGTGAAGGGCGGCGTCGAGAAGCAGCTGAACGACGCCCTCACGCAGGCCACGTCCGCCGCGAAGAAGGCCGCTGAGGACGCCAAGAAGAAGACCGCCGCGGAAGCCGCGAAGCAGAAGGCCGAGCAGGAGCGCAAGGCGAAGGAGGCCGCGAGCCGGTCCGCCCAGCGCGCGCAGGTCAAGCCGGTCGCCGCGAAGAGCTACGCCAACAACCTCGACGGCTGGATCCGCGAGTCGCTCGACGTCATGAAGAAGAACGGCATCCCGGGCTCGTACGACGGCATCAAGCGCAACATCCTGCGCGAGTCCTCGGGCAACCCGAACGCCATCAACAACTGGGACATCAACGCCATCAACGGCATCCCCTCGAAGGGCCTGCTGCAGGTGATCCCGCCGACCTTCCAGACGTACCACGTCCCGGGTACGTCCTCGAACATCTACGACCCGGTCGCCAACATCACCGCCGCCTGCAACTACGCGGCCGACCGGTACGGCTCCATGGACAACGTCAACAGCGCGTACTGAGTCCCATGCGGACCTCTGGCCTCAGCACAGACAGCGAGGCGCTCAGCACAGACGGCGAGGCGCGGCATCCCGGCGGATGCCGCGCCTCGTTCGTGTACGGGAGTCGTTGCCGCACGGAAGTTACTTGCGCATGACCTCGGGCTCATGGCGGCGCAGGAAGCGGGCCACGAAGAAGCCGCAGATGACGCCGAGGACGATCAGCGCGGCCATGTCCATGCCCCAGGCCGAGGCCGTGTGCTCCCACAGCGGGTCCGTGTTGCCCGGGTCATCCGTGTTCGGGCTGATCCGGTTGAAGTCCAGCGTGGTACCGGCGGCGGCGACCGCCCAGCGCGAGGGCATCAGATACGAGAACTCGTTGACGCCGAGCGTGCCGTGCAGGATGAACAGGCAGCCGGTGAACACGACCTGGACGATCGCGAACATCACCAGCAGCGGCATCGTCTTCTCGGAGGTCTTCACCAGCGAGGAGATGACCAGGCCGAACATCATCGAGGAGAAGCCGAGCGCCATGATCGGAATGGAGAGCTCGAGCATCACGGCGAGCTTGCCGGTACCGAAGATCAGGGCCTCGTCGGGGATCGTCCGGCTGGAGAAGCCGATCGCGCCGACCATGGCGCCCTGCAGCACCGTGATCACACCGAGGACGATCACCTTGGACATCAGATACGCGGAGCGCGACAGGCCGGTCGCCCGCTCCCGCTCGTAGATGACCCGTTCCTTGATCAGCTCACGGACGGAGTTGGCGGCGCCCGCGAAGCACGCGCCGACCGCGAGTATCAACAGGACCGTGGTGGCCGTGCCGTTCGGGATGATTCTGCCGGTCTTCGGGTTCTCGTTGACCAGCAGGGTCTTGTCCGGGTCGATGAGCAGGCTCACCGCGCCGAGCACCGCCGGCAGGATCACCGTCAGCGCCAGGAAGCCCTTGTCGGACGCGATCACCGACACATAGCGGCGGATCAGGGTGAACAACTGCGAGCCCCAGCCCTGCGGCTTCGGTGGACGCATCGACTGGGCGGGCGGCATCTGCGTCGACTGCGCGGCGACGGCGTCGATGTCCGCTGCGTACATCTGGTAGTGCTGCGAGCCCCTCCAGCGGTCTGCCCAGTCGTAGTCGCGGTAGTTCTCGAAGGCGGAGAAGACATCGGCCCAAGTGTCGTAGCCGAAGAAGTTCAGGGCTTCCTCGGGCGGGCCGAAGTAGGCCACCGAGCCGCCGGGCGCCATGACCAGAAGTTTGTCGCAGATCGCCAGTTCGGCCACGGAGTGCGTGACGACGAGGACCGTACGGCCGTCGTCAGCGAGGCCGCGCAGCAGCTGCATGACATCGCGGTCCATGCCCGGGTCGAGGCCGGAGGTCGGCTCGTCCAGGAAGATCAGCGAGGGCTTGGTCAGCAGCTCCAGGGCCACCGAGACACGCTTGCGCTGGCCACCGGAGAGGGAGGTGACCTTCTTCTCCTTGTGGATGTCCAGCTTGAGCTCGCGCAGCACCTCGTCGATACGGGCCTCGCGCTCGCCACCCGTGGTGTCCGCGGGGAAGCGCAGCTTGGCCGCGTACTTGAGGGCCTTCTTGACGGTCAGCTCCTTGTGCAGGATGTCGTCCTGCGGGACCAGACCGATGCGCTGGCGCAGCTCGGCGAACTGCTTGTAGAGGTTCCGGTTGTCGTAGAGGACGTCGCCCTGGTTGGCGGGGCGGTAGCCCGTGAGCGCCTTCAGGAGCGTCGACTTTCCGGAACCGGACGGGCCGATGACCGCGATGAGCGACTTCTCCGGTACGCCGAAGGAGACGTCCTTGAGGATCTGCTTGCCGCCGTCGACGGTCACCGTCAGATGGCGGGCCGAGAAGGAGATCTCACCGGTGTCGACGAACTCCTCGAGGCGGTCGCCGACCAGGCGGAACGTCGAGTGGCCGACACCGACGATGTCGTTCGGGCCGAGCAGCGCGGAGCCGCCCTTGGCGATCGGCATGCCGTTGACGTACGTGCCGTTGTGCGAGCCGAGGTCGCGGATCTCGTAGCGGCCGTCGGGCGTCGCATGGAACTCGGCGTGGTGGCGGGAGACCTGCAGGTCGGAGACGACCAGCTCGTTCTGCAGCGCACGGCCGATGCGCATCACCCGGCCGAGGGCCAGCTGGTGGAACGTGGTGGGGCTGCGGTCGCCGTAGACCGGCGGCGCCCCCGCGCCACCACCGGGAACCTTCTGTGCGTACGACTCCGACGGTCCCTGGTGCGGGACCTGCGGCGGCTGCTGCCGGCCCTGCTGCGGGGACTGCTGTTGCGGCGGCGCCTGCTGGGCCGCCCAGCCTGCCGCTCCTGCACCCTGCGCGGCGTACGGCTGCTGCTGGGGCTGCGCCTGTGGTGCGGCCGAGGACGCTCCGGCGCCGGAGACGTTCACGCGCGGGCCGTCGGTCGCGTTGCCGAGGTTCACGGACGAACCCGGACCGATCTCCATATGGTGGATCCGCTGGCCCTGCACAAAGGTGCCGTTGGTGCTGCCGTGGTCCTCTATGACCCAACTGCGGCCGTTGAAGCTGATCGTGGCGTGACGCCAGGACACCCTGGCGTCATCGAGCACGATGTCTCCCTGCGGATCGCGTCCGAGGGCGTATGGCCTGGACGCATCGAGCGTCCAGGTCCGTCCATTCAATTCCAGTACGAGTTCCGGCACTCCATGCCCCACGTGAGTTGTCCCCCGAGTTACCCCCATCACAGGGAGTCTAGGGATGTCGAACATCGGGGGGAACTATTTCAGGACGACCCCTCTGACCGAAAGTCGGGCCTCGTGATGACCGCGTACGGGCGGCTTGTCCGTTTGCGTTGACTGTGTTCAAACCGACCCGGAGAGTGGTAATCCCACGCGAGGGGGACATCCTCGGTGGAGACATCGCGGCGCGGAGTCGGGGGGCTGACGTGAGCTACGAGACCGCGAGGGACGGCAGGCGACTGCCGGTGGGCGATGTGCTGTTGTCCGCGATCGCCGCTGTGAGCTGGGCGTTGATCGGGATGGCGGGCGTGGCCGCGTTGGGGCTGCATCTGCTGGAGGCGGACGCGTCGGGCTCGCTCGGGACGATGACCGCCGCTGTGGTGGCGCTCGGGGCGGGTGGTTCGGTGACGCCGTCCGGCGATGTGTCGGCCTTCGGCCTCGAGGGCGCCGAGGCGGAGACCGCCCTCCAGATCACGCCACTGGGAGTGAGCCTCGTGGGTGCGCTTCTGCTGGCCTGGTTCTTCCTGCGCTCCTTGCGCGGAGCGGGAGTTGTGATCTCACTCGGTGAACTCGCGGCGCGTGCGGGCGCTGTGGTGGTGCTCTTCGTGGCGATGCTGGGCGGGCTCGCCTGGGCCGGTCACGACGTGATCACGATTGACGGCGGCTCGCTCGGGCTCGACCAGCTGCCGGGTGGCGGGCTGCCGGACGACGTCGAGGTGCCCGGGCTCGGTGACATCGGCGGGCTGCTGCCCGACCGGCTCGGGGACCTCGCGGACGCGAACGCGAAGGTCGGCTTCACCGTCGACACCGTGCCGACGCTGCTCGGCGGTGCGGTGTGGGTGCTCGGCGTTCTGCTGATCGCGCTGCTGGCCTCACGCCGTACGCCGCTGCCGCGCGGCTGGGAGGCGGTGCACCGGTTGGTGCGGCCGGCCGCGTCTGCGCTGGTCACGGTGTTGCTGGTGGCGGTCCTCGCGGGGCTCGCGGCGGCGGCGTACGCGGCGACCGGCGACGACCATCCGAAACGGATCGCGGGCGCCGCGCTGCTCGGGGCGCCCAACGGGGTGTGGCTGGGCGTCCCGATCGGGCTCTTCGTGCCGTGGGACGGCTCGGCCTCGGGCGGGCTCGTCCAGTTCCTGCCCGCCCCGCTGGACGAGTTGCTGAGCCTGTCCTCCGACCAGCCCGTGACGCTTGGGCGGCTGGCCGAACTGGACGGCCGGGTCTGGCTGTTGGGGGTCGCGACCGCGCTGATGATGCTGTACGCGGGCGTGCTGACCGCGGTGCGTACGCCATTCGTACGCGAGCGGGGGGCCGCCCTCGGTTTCGCGGGGCGCTGTGCGCTGCGGCTGGGGATCATGACGGCGCTTGCGCTGCCGCTGCTCGCCTGGCTGACGGGGGTGTCCGTGGACGCCTCGCTGTCCGTCCTCGGCGTCGACGCGTTCGACGCCGGCATCGAGTTGCACGGGCAGTTGGGCATGGCGTTGCTGCTCGGCGCCTTGTGGGGCGCGGGGGCGGGGGCGGCCGGGGCGCTGCTCGCCTGCGCCGGCGGGGCCGCCGGACGGCGCGCGGCACCGCTGGCATGGGGGGACGCGGAGGTGCCGCCGACGGAGCCGACCGAGCCGGTCGCACCGCTGTACGAGGAGATCCCCGAACAGCCGGGCCCCTACAGCCCCGCCCCCTCGTACCGGCCGTCGAACCCTGACACCAACCCGTATCTGCACCTCCCGGACGGCTTGCGGGAGCCCGAGGACGGGCGGCGGCATCCCGGTGCGCTGCCTCCCGGCCCCCAGCGTCCCGGTGCCCGGCCCCCCGAGAACGGGCGCCCTCCCGACGTGTACGGCGCTCCCACGGTCGCGGGCCCCTACACGCCACCCCTCGCCCCGAAGCCGCGCCCCAGGCGCGGGCCGTCCCAGGACGGGCCCCCTCCACCGCCGGAGGAGCCGCCGCCTCCGCCCAAGCCTCGCGGGCGGCCGTGAGGAGGGCTTCGGCATACGCCGGTGGGGCCTTGTGAGCGTCATGCGCCGGGAAGGGCGAGGTCACCGAGACGACACCGACTGTTTCCCGTCCGCTGGGCGGACCGTAGAAGCAGGGGCACTGCGTGCCGGTTACTGTGGGAAAACCATGAGCGCTTCGCAGACCTCCGACGCCCCCACTCTCCTCGTCAAGATCTTCGGCAAGGACCGGCCCGGCATCACGGCCGGGCTCTTCGACACCCTCGCCGGCTACTCGGTCGACGTGGTCGACATCGAGCAGGTCGTCACCCGTGGCCGGATCGTGCTGTGCGCGCTCGTGACCCAGCCGCCGGCCGGCCTCGAAGGCGGGCTGCGGGCCACGGTGCACAGCTGGGCGGAGTCCCTGAAGCTCCAGGCCGAGATCATCTCCGGCCGCGGCGACAACCGGCCGCGTGGCCACGGCCGGTCGCTCGTCACCGTGCTCGGGCACCCGCTCACCGCACAGTCGACCGCCGCGATTGCCGCCCGGATCACCTCGACCGGCGGCAACATCGACCGTATCTTCCGGCTCGCCAAGTACCCCGTGACCGCGGTCGAGTTCGCCGTGTCCGGTACGGAGCCCGAGGCTCTGCGGACCGCCCTGGTGACCGAGGCGGCGGCCCTCGGTGTCGATGTGGCGGTCGTCGCGGCGGGGCTGCACCGGCGCGCCCAGCGCCTGGTCGTCATGGACGTCGACTCGACGCTGATCCAGGACGAGGTGATCGAGCTCTTCGCCGCCCACGCCGACTGCGAGGACGAGGTCGCCGAGGTGACGGCGGCGGCGATGCGGGGCGAACTGGACTTCGAGCAGTCACTGCACGCGCGCGTGGCGCTCCTCGAAGGGCTCGACGCCTCCGTGGTGGACAAGGTGCGCAGCGAGGTGCGGCTGACGCCGGGGGCGCGCACGCTGATCCGTACGCTGAAGCGGCTCGGCTACCAAGTGGGCGTCGTCTCGGGCGGGTTCACGCAGGTCACGGACGACCTCAAGGAGCGGCTCGGGCTCGACTTCGCCCAGGCCAACACGCTGGAGATCGTCGACGGGAAGCTGACGGGCAAGGTCACCGGCGAGATCGTGGACCGCGCGGGCAAGGCACGGCTGCTGCGCCGGTTCGCCGCCGAGGCGGGCGTACCGCTGGCCCAGACCGTGGCGATCGGTGACGGCGCGAACGACCTCGACATGCTGAACGCGGCCGGTCTCGGCGTCGCCTTCAACGCCAAGCCGGTCGTCCGCGAGGCCGCGCACACCGCCGTGAACTTCCCCTTCCTCGACACCGTCCTGTACCTGCTCGGCGTCACTCGTGAAGAGGTCGAGGCGGCGGACATGCACGTGGATTGAGCGGGGCGCTCCGCTGGGTTGGGCAGTTTTAAGCTGCGGGTTCGTTGTGGCTGGTCGCTCCCCCACTCTCGGCTTCGCTCGAGCGGGGGGACCCCCATCGCGGCGGAGCCGCAAATCGATACAGCCCCGCGCGCACCGATAGAGCGCGGTACAGCACCGGACACAGACGGCCCGGCACCTTTCGCGGTGCCGGGCCGTCCACGTAGGGGCGGGTTATTCGGTCGGCGCCCAGTAGTCGAGCAGCGTGCCCAGGCCGGGCTCCAGGGTCTTCCAGGAGCCGGAGAAGCTGAGCACGGCGAACGCTGCGGTGGGGAAGTCGCGGCTGCTCATCCGCTCACGGGCGTCACCCTCGGACTGGCCGGCCAGGATGTCGGCGAGGGCCTGCACTCCGGGGTTGTGGCCGATCAGGAGCACGTTCTGCATGTCGTCCGGGGTTTCGTTGAGCACGGCGATCAGCTCGCCGGGCGAGGCCTCGTAGAGCCGCTCCTCATAGACCGTTTTCGGCCGATGCGGGAACTCGTGGACGGCGAGTTTCCATGTCTCGCGGGTGCGGGCCGCGGTGGAGCAGAGGGCCAGATCGAAGGGGATGCCGGTGTCGGCCAGCTTGCGCCCGGCGACGGCGGCGTCCTTGCGGCCCCGCTCAGCGAGCGGCCGCTCATGGTCGGACACCTGTGGCCAGTCGGCTTTCGCATGCCGGAAGAGGACAATCCTGCGGGGTTCTGCGACGCTCATGGAACCCAGCTTCGCATGAAACACGCCATGGAGCGCAGAGAGTTGGCACGCTGCCCCGACATGGCAGATCCTCCAGCTCAGGAGCCCTGAGGCAGCACCGTCTGCTGGATGCGCTCGATGAGCTCGCCGACCGCGGGGTCGCCGCTCGCCGCGTGGGCGTCCGCGGGGTTGAGTATCAGCAACAGCAGTGCGACGAAGGCGAGCGCGGGCAGGGCGACGGCCCACCAGGGCAGCCGGGCCTCGACGCCGCCCCTGGTCGCCGAGGTCGCCGAGCTGTGCCGGGTGTGCGTACGGGCCGACATGCCGCCTCCGTGGGTCTTCGAGGGGTCCGTGGATCCGCGTCTTCGCGGCCACAGTTCGAAGCTACGGAATGAAGAGCCTTCAACCCATCCGGTGATCCACCCACTTGACCCTGACACTCACCCCCTAGGGGATGGTGGGGCTAGCCCCACCATCCCCTGCCGGGGTGGGACAACGGCATCACGGCGAAGCGATCGACGCGATGACGCCGATGATCACGAAGATGGCGAAGAAGGCGCCGAAGACGAGCAGCATCTTCTTCTGGCCGTTCTTGGGGTTCGGGTCGAGCACGGGCATACGGCCAGTCTCGCACTCTTCGTACGCCCCCTCGCCGGTGGGGTCCGCCGCTCAAGGGCGGGACCGGCGCTCGGTCTCCTCCTCGACAGTGCGGTCGCGCCCGGCCAGGAAGCCCACCACGAGCTGCGGGATCATCAGGGCCGTCATGAGTGCGAGCGGCAGCCCCCAGCCGCCGCTGTGCTGGTAGAGCACGCCCACCAGCAGCGGTCCGGGGATCGAGATCAGGTAACCGGTGCTCTGCGCGAAGGCCGAGAGCTTCGCGACCCCGGCGCTGGACCGGGTCCGCATGCCGATCAGAGTGAGAGCCAGCGGGAAGGCACAGTTGGCGACACCGAGCAGCAGCGCCCAGGCCCAGGCGCCGCCCGCCGGGGCGAAGTAGAGACCCGCGTATCCGGTGAGGCCGCACAGGCCGAGGGCGATCGCGATCGGTCCCTGGTGGGGCAGGCGCGTGGCCACGCGCGGGATGACGAACGCCAGCGGCACACCCATGACCATCGTGACGGCGAGGAGCAGCCCGGCCGTGCCCGCCGGGACACCCGCGTCACGGAAGATCTGCGGCATCCACCCCATCGTGATGTACGCGGCGGTGGCCTGGAGCCCGAAGAAGACGGCGAGCGCCCAGGCGGTACGGCTCCGGGTGATCCGCAGCGCGTCCGGACCCTGGCGTGCCACGGGAGCCGAGGCCACACCAGAAGCCGAAGCCGTACCGGAAGCCGAGGCCGCGCCGGGAACCGAGGCCGCCCCCCGTTCGCGTACGAGCAGAATCCACGGCACCACGGCAACGGCCGCGAGGCCCGCCCACACGGCGAGCCCCGACTGCCAACTGCCGCCCAGAGCCCCGGTCATGGGCACCGTCACGGCGGCCGGGGCGGCGGTGCCGAGGGCCATGGCCATGGAGTACAGGCCGGTCATGGAGCCGACCCGGTCCGGGAACCAGCGCTTGACGATCACCGGCATCAGGATGTTGCTGACCGCGATGCCCATGAGTGCGAGGGCGCTGGCAGCCAGGAAGCCGACCGTGTTCCCGGCGAAGGGCCGGACCGCCAGGCCCGCGGTGATGGCCACCATGCCGGCGCACACCACGGTGCCGGGCCCGAAGCGGCGGGCGAGGCGCGGTGCCATCACGCCGAAGACGGCGAAGCAGAGCGTCGGTACGGACGTGAGCAGTCCGGCGACGCTGCCGCTCATGCCGAGGTCGGCGCGCACCTCTTCGAGGAGGGCACCGAGGCTGGTGATCGCGGGCCGCAGGTTGAGGGCCGTGAGGACGAGGCCGACGATCACCAGGCGCGTCCCCCACGCGCGCGGGGCCGCGGGCTTCGGGGAATCGTCGGCTCCGGAGGAACTGCGTAAGGGCATGGGCTCGGATGTGGACGTCGGCGTCCGGGTTTCCGTACGGGTTTCCTCGCTTGCCATGCCACCCATCATAGAATCATGGGATGATTGGTTGTCCACCGTCTGTTCACGGAGAAATGCCATGCCCCTGAGCCATCCCCGACGATCGGCGCTGTCCGAGCAGGTCATCGCCGAGCTGCGCGGCCAGATCACCTCGGGCGAATGGCCGGTCGGCTCCCGCATCCCCACCGAGCCGGAGCTGGTCGAGCAGCTGGGCGTGGCCCGGAACACGGTTCGCGAGGCCGTGCGCGCGCTCGCGCACAACGGCCTGCTCGACATCCGCCAGGGCTCGGGCACGTACGTCGTGGCGACCAGTGAGCTGGCGGGCGTGATGCACCGCCGCTTCGCGGACGCCGATCCCCGGCACATCGCCGAGCTGCGCTCCACGCTGGAGTCGAGCGCAGCGAAGCTGGCCGCCGAGCGCCGCACCGAACGCGACCTGAAGCAGTTGGACGCGATCCTGGTGCGCCGCGAGGAGGCCTGGGAGTCGGGCGACGCGGAGGCCTTCGTCATCGCCGACACGTCGTTCCACATGGCGGTGGTGGCCGCGTCCCACAACGACGTCATGACGGCGATGTACGCGGACCTCGGCGAGGTCGTGCGCGACTGGCTGCGCGAGGACGTGGGCGAGGAGCTGACGCCCGAGACGCACATGGACCACACGCGCCTGGTGGACGCGATCCGCGCTGGCGACGCGGAGTCCGCCGCCACGGAGGCCGCGAGCTATCCGTTCCTGTGCCGCCCGAGGGGTCCTGCTCTCTCCGGAGACTGACGCGTCACCTCCGGTGCGTGACCCACGCCGAGCGGACCTCCTTCCAGCACCGCCCGGCCAGACGCACGGTCTGCGTGGGCCCCACCGCGACCCGGGTCCCGTCGCTGTCGATGTCCCACCACCGGTCGCACTCGATGTGCAGGGCGACCCGGTCGATCTCCGGATACGGGTTATGGCAGTACGCGGTCACATACGAGCCCTCGACCCTGATCCGGCACTCCGACCCGAAGGGCCTGACGACGGGCACGCGCGCGTGGAGGGCCGTTTTCGTGGCGTCCGGGGCATCGTCGTAGGCCGGTATGAGCGGAAGAGCGAGAACGACCAGCAGCGGAGCGAAGCGCCGGGGAAAGGCGCACAAGGGGGACCTCCTCTGCCGTGCCGGGGAGGGACGCGTGATGAACGCCTGATCCAGAGTGCGCAGTTGCCACCCCTGACCGCCCGGCCGGGTAGGCCGAACGAGTGATGGGTGAGGGCCCGCGACCTGCCGGACGGTCAGCAGGTCGCGGGCCCTCACCCATCAGTCGAGCCGGTCAAGCCACAGCGGCAGCGTCACGCGCCGATCGCGTGCAGGCCGCCGTCCACGTGGATGATCTCGCCGGTGGTCTTCGGGAACCAGTCGCTGAGCAGCGCGACGACGCCGCGGCCGGCCGGCCCGGGGTCCTTGAGGTCCCACTCCAGGGGCGAGCGGTTGTCCCACACGGAGGCCAGCTCGCTGAAGCCCGGGATGGACTTGGCGGCCATCGAGGCGAGCGGACCGGCGGAGATGAGGTTGCAGCGGATGTTCTGCTTGCCCAGGTCACGCGCCATGTAGCGGCTGGTGGCCTCCAGGGCGGCCTTGGCCGGGCCCATCCAGTCGTACTGCGGCCAGGCGTACTGGGCGTCGAAGGTGAGGCCGACGACCGAGCCGCCGTTCTGCATCAGCGGCAGGCAGGACATGGTCAGCGACTTCAGGGAGTACGCCGAGACGTGCATCGCGGTGGCCACGGACTCGAACGGCGTGTTGAGGAAGTTGCCGCCGAGGGCGTCCTGCGGGGCGAAGCCGATGGAGTGGACGACGCCGTCGAGGCCGCCGAGCTCCTCGCCGACGATGTCGGCCAGGCGCCCGAGGTGCTCGTCATTGGTGACGTCGAGCTCGATGACCTTGGTGGGCTTGGGAAGCTTCCTGGCGATGCGCTCGGTCAGCGTGGGCCGCGGGAACGCGGTCAGGATGATCTCGGCGCCCTGCTCCTGGGCCAGCTTGGCGGTGTGGAAGGCGATGGAGGACTCCATCAGCACACCGGTGATCAGGACGCGCTTGCCCTCGAGGATTCCGCTCATGGCTCAGTGACCCATTCCCAGTCCGCCGTCTACGGGGATGACGGCTCCAGTGATGTACGAGGCGTCGTCCGAAGCGAGGAACCGCACCGCCGCGGCGACCTCCTCGGGCTGCGCGTACCGGCCGAGCGGCACCTGCTTCACGATGCCCTCGCGCTGCTCGTCGGTGAGCACCTTGGTCATGTCGGTGTCGACGAAGCCCGGCGCGACGACATTGAAGGTGATGTTGCGCGAGCCCAGCTCGCGGGCGAGGGAGCGCGCGAAGCCGACCAGACCGGCCTTGGAGGCGGCGTAGTTGGCCTGGCCCGGGCCGCCGTACAGCCCGACGACCGAGGAGATCAGGACGACGCGGCCCTTTCTGGCGCGCAGCATGCCGCGGTTGGCGCGCTTCACGACCCGGAAGGTGCCCGTCAGATTGGTGTCCAGGACGGACGTGAAGTCCTCCTCGGACATACGCATCAGCAGCTGGTCCTTGGTGACGCCGGCGTTGGCGATCAGCACCTCGACCGGGCCGTGCTCGGCCTCGATCTCCTTGTAGGCCTGCTCCACCTGCTCGGTGTCAGTGATGTCGCACTTGACCGCGAGGAAGCCGGCTGGCGGCTCGCCCGAGCGGTACGTGATCGCGACCTTGTCGCCCGCGTCGGCGAAAGCGCGGGCGATGGCGAGGCCGATGCCCCGGTTTCCTCCGGTGACGAGAACCGAGCGGCTCAACGGATCACCCTTTCGATAGCCGGACTGGTGCCCCTGCATGGCAGGCGGTTACCTCGAAAACCTATCGGTCGCGCCCGGCTTGCGGACAATCCGCCATCGACAGTGGCTCCGCCCGCCTCCTGTCGGGTCTCTACAGTCGGCGCGGCTCGGAGGCGGCTGCATCAGTCCGCCATGCCGGGTGCGTATGCGGGCAGGGCCGCCGCTCGCGCCGCCTCCAGCATCCGCTTGTCGTACGTGACAAGGCATTGCAAGGAGTCACCGAGCGTCAGCGCACTGGCCACGTGCAGGGCATCCAGAGTGCGCAGGCGACCGGGGAGACCTGCCGCCTGGTCCCGGACCTCCTCCGTCACGAGGATCTCCGTGATGTCTCGTTGAAGATCGCTCATGGCCGTGGGGAAGTCACCCATGAGGTCCAGGGTCCGCACGGTCTCCACGAAACCGATCGTGCTGGTGGCGAAAGGGGCCGCTGGGCGCTCGTCGAGGAAGGCGTCCAGTTGCGTGAAGTAGTCCCGCCTGGTCAGCCAGGTGATCAGCGCCGAGGAGTCGAGGTAGATCAACGGTCGTCCTCCTCGCGCTCGGCGAGCAGCAGGTCGAGCGGCGAGACGTCAGCGGGGACCTCGTAGTGCGGCAGCCGCGCCCTGTCCGCGCTGGTCGCCGCCTTGAGTCGGATCTTGCCCTGGGCCACAAGGTCGGCATATCGGGCCACCGGTCCGGAGCCGGGCAACAGTATGGCGATGACGTTGCCGTGCCGGGTCACCTGGACCGCCTCGCCCTTCTCCACGCGGGCGAAGACGGCGCTGGGGTTGTACGAGAACTCTCGAACGGAAATGGTGCTCATGCCGGATTCCTTCACTACGGCAGGACACAGCACATTGTGCCTACATCTCTACGATGGTACCCACATCGCCGATTGCGTTCAGCTTCTCTTCCGGGTGGAACACTCTCGCTGCCGCCTCACCCGTTCACGCGGGCGCAGGGTTCCCGCAGCTTTCTTCCAGCAGCCGGTCGTAGATGGTGAGCGCCCGCTGGAACTCCTTGGCCAGGATCCATTCGCTCGCGGCTTCCAGGAGGGTTTCCTCCCGGTGCTCCGGGTACTGGTCGGCCGGCTCCTCCATCGCCGTGGCGGCTTCCGCTTCGCCTTCCTGGAGCGGCTGTTGCTGGGCATGCTTCCTCAACTCAGCGGCAGGCAAAGGAGACACGCACCTCGGCCAGTGAATTCGTTGGAAGCAAGAGTGTCGGCGCTGCATGATTCACTGCGGACAAACACTTCTCGCTAACGGTGACAAGGGGAGGCCGCTCGTGGCCCATGAGGTCGATCAGTCATTCCTGGCACTGCCCCTGAGGGCCCTGGCCGACGCCGCCCTCGCGCGCGCCCGCGCACTCGGCGCCGAGCACGCCGACTTCCGGTTCGAGCGGGTGCGCAGTGCGGCCTGGCGGTTGCGGGACGGCAAGCCGTCCGGGTCGTCGGACACGACCGATCTGGGGTTCGCGGTGCGGGTGGTGCACGGCGGGACCTGGGGGTTCGCTTCCGGTGTCGACATGACGATGGACGCCGCCGCGAAGGTCGCCTCGCAGGCCGTGGCGATGGCGAAGCTGTCGGCGCAGGTGATCAAGGCGGCGGGCTCCGACGAGCGCGTGGAGCTGGCCGATGAGCCGGTGCACGCCGAGAAGACCTGGGTCTCCTCGTACGAGATCGACCCCTTCTCCGTGCCGGACGACGAGAAGGTGGGGCTGCTCACGGACTGGAGTGCGCGGCTGCTGGCGGCCAACGGGGTCAGCCATGTGGACGCCTCGCTGCTGACCGTGCACGAGAACAAGTTCTATGCCGATACGGCGGGGACCGTCACCACGCAGCAGCGCGTGCGGCTGCATCCGCAGCTCACCGCCGTCGCGGTCGACGAGTCGAGCGGCGAGTTCGACTCCATGCGGACGATCGCGCCGCCGGTGGGGCGCGGCTGGGAGTACCTCACGGGCACCGGCTGGGACTGGGAGTCCGAGCTGGAGCGGATCCCGGAGCTGCTCGCCGAGAAGATGCGGGCGCCGAGCGTCGAGGCGGGGGCGTACGACCTGGTCGTCGACCCGTCCAACCTGTGGCTGACGATCCACGAGTCCATCGGACACGCCACCGAACTGGACCGCGCGCTCGGCTACGAGGCGGCGTACGCCGGGACGTCCTTCGCCACCTTCGACCAGCTGGGCAAGCTGCGGTACGGCTCCGAGCTGATGAACGTCACCGGCGACCGGACCGCCGAGCACGGGCTCGCGACGATCGGGTACGACGACGAGGGCGTCGCAGGGCAGTCCTGGGACCTGGTCAGGGACGGGACGCTGGTCGGCTATCAACTCGACCGCAGAATCGCGAAGTTGACCGGCTTCGAGCGGTCCAACGGCTGCGCGTACGCCGACTCCCCCGGCCATGTGCCGGTGCAGCGCATGGCCAACGTGTCGCTCCAGCCGGATCCCGGCGGGTTCTCCACCGAGGACCTGATCAGCGGTGTCGACCGCGGGATCTATGTCGTCGGCGACCGCTCGTGGTCCATCGACATGCAGCGCTACAACTTCCAGTTCACCGGACAGCGCTTCTTCAAGATCGAGAACGGGCGGCTCACGGGCCAGCTGCGGGATGTCGCGTACCAGGCGACGACCACCGACTTCTGGGGCTCGATGGCCGCGGTCGGCGGCCCGCAGACGTATGTCCTGGGCGGTGCCTTCAACTGCGGCAAGGCCCAGCCGGGCCAGGTCGCGGCGGTCTCGCACGGCTGCCCGTCCGCCCTCTTCAAGGGCGTCAACATCCTTAACACCACGCAGGAGGCCGGTCGATGAGCGCGCGTACGAACAAGCCGCACGAGGTCGTCGAGCGCGCCCTCGAGCTGTCCCGGGCCGACGGCTGCGTCGTGATCGCGGACGAGTACTCGACGGCCAATCTGCGCTGGGCGGGCAACGCGCTGACCACGAACGGGGTCACACGCGGGCGCACGCTGACCGTCATCGCGACCGTCGACGGCAAGGAGGGCACATCCTCCGGGGTCGTCTCACGCTCGGCCGTGACCGCGGACGATCTGGAGTCGCTCGTACGGGCCGCCGAGGCCGCGGCGCGGGGCGCGGGCCCGGCAGAGGACGCGCAGCCGCTGGTGACGGGGGTCGCTCAGTCCCCCGAGTTCACGGACGCGCCCGCCGAGACCTCCTCGGGCGTCTTCGCGGACTTCGCCCCGGCGCTCGGCGAATCGTTCGCCCGCGCGCGTGAGGGCGGACGCGAGCTGTACGGCTTCGCCAACCACGAGTTCGTCTCCAGCTACCTCGGTACGTCGACGGGGCTGCGCCTGCGGCACGATCAGCCCAACGGCACGCTGGAGTTGAACGCCAAGTCGCCGGACCGTACGCGCTCCGCGTGGGCGGGCCGGTCGACGCGGGATTTCAAGGACGTAGACCCGGCGGCGCTCGACGCGGAGCTGGCCACGCGCCTGAGGTGGGCGGAGCGGCGCGTCGAGTTGCCTGCCGGGCGGTACGAGACGCTGCTGCCGCCGACGGCCGTCGCGGATCTGCTGATCTACCAGTTGTGGTCGTCGTCGGCCCGGGACGCGGCCGAGGGCCGGACGGTGTTCAGCAAGCCCGGCGGTACGCGCATCGGCGAGAAGCTCGCCGAGCTGCCCCTGACGCTGCGCAGCGACCCGAACGAGCCGGGCCTGGAGTGCGCGCCCTTCGAGCTCGCGCACTCCTCCGGGGGCGACTCCTCGGTGTTCGACAACGGGCTGCCCCTCCAGGCCACCGAGTGGATCCGTGCGGGCGAGCTGGCGCATCTGGTCAGCTCCCGGCACAGCGCGGGCCTGACCGGACTGCCGGTGGCTCCCGCCATCGGCAACCTGATCCTCGACGGCGGCCAGGACAAGTCCCTCGAGGAGATGGTCGCCGCGACCGAGCGCGGGCTGCTGCTGACCTGCCTCTGGTACATCCGCGAGGTCGACCCGGCCACGCTGCTGCTGACCGGGCTGACCCGGGACGGCGTCTACCTGGTCGAGAACGGCGAGGTCACGGGCGAGGTGAACAACTTCCGGTTCAACGAGTCGCCGGTCGATCTGCTGGGCCGGGCGACCGAGGCGGGACGCACGGAGAAGACGCTGCCGAGGGAGTGGGGCGACTGGTTCACCCGGGCCGCGATGCCCGCCCTGCGCATCCCCGACTTCAATATGAGCTCCGTCAGTCAGGGCGTATGACGTCCGTCGGTCAGGGCCTGTGGCTCAGGGCACATAACGGCGTGGGCTCTGTCAGTCGGGACGTATAACCTCGTAGTCGGCTGTCACTCGACCGCCCGAAGATCATCCAAGGAGATACGAGAACCGTGACGGACATCGTCGACGAGCTGAAGTGGCGCGGGCTGATCGCCCTGTCCACTGACGAGGACGCTTTGCGCAAGGCGCTCGCGGACGGTCCCGTCACGTTCTATTGCGGCTTCGACCCGACGGCGGCCAGTCTGCACGTCGGCCACCTGGTGCAGGTCCTCACCATGCGCCGTCTTCAGCTGGCGGGCCTGCGCCCGCTGGCCCTGGTGGGTGGGGCGACCGGCCAGATCGGCGACCCGCGCCCGACGGCGGAGCGCACGCTGAACGATCCGGAGACAGTCGCGAACTGGGTCAATCGGCTGCGTGGGCAGATCGAGCCGTTCCTGTCCTTCGAGGGTGAGAACGCCGCGGTGATGGTGAACAACCTGGACTGGACGGCCGGGATGTCGGCCATCGAGTTCCTGCGGGACATCGGCAAGCACTTCCGCGTCAACAAGATGCTGACGAAGGACTCGGTCGCCCGGCGTCTGGAGTCCGAGGAGGGCATCAGCTACACGGAGTTCAGCTACCAGCTGCTCCAGGGCATGGACTTCCTTGAGCTGTACCGCCGGCACGGTTGCACGCTCCAGCAGGGCGGCAGCGACCAGTGGGGCAACCTCACTGCGGGCCTGGACCTGATCCACCGCCTGGAGCCGCATGCCGAGGTCCACGCGCTGGCGACGCCGCTGATGACCAAGGCGGACGGCACGAAGTTCGGCAAGACCGAGGGCGGTGCCATCTGGCTCGACCCGGAGATGACGACGCCGTACGCGTTCTACCAGTTCTGGCTGAACGCGGACGACCGGGACATCTCGGCATACATGCGGATCCTGTCCTTCAAGTCCCGCGAGGAGCTGGAGGAGCTGGAGAAGGTCACCGAGGAGCGTCCGCAGGCCCGTACCGCCCAGCGGGCGCTGGCCGAGGAGCTGACGACGCTGGTGCACGGCGCCGAGCAGACGGCTGCCGTGATCGCCGCGTCACGCGCCCTCTTCGGTCAGGGTGAGCTGGGTGAGCTGGACGAGGCGACGCTGAGTGCGGCGCTGTCCGAGGTGCCGCACATCCAGGTCGCGGAGCCGGCCCTGGTGGTGGACCTCTTCGCCGAGGTCGGCCTGGTGGCCAGCAAGTCGGCCGCGCGCCGCACGGTCAAGGAGGGCGGGGCGTACGTGAACAACGTCAAGGTCGCCGGCGAGGACGCCGTCCCCGCCAAGGAGGATCTGCTGCACGGGCGGTGGCTGGTACTGCGGCGCGGCAAGAAGAACCTTGCGGCGGTGGAGGTCACGGGCGGCTGAGCACCATGCATGAGTGGAGGGGGTGGCCGACCGGCCGCCCCCTTCGTCGTATCGTCAGGCTCTCTGTCTGCCGCCCCGTACGGCCGTGTACAGCATGTCGCCGAGGAAGACGAGGACGACCGCGGCAGCGAGCTGGAGGCCGTGGCGGCCCCAGTCGATGCCGCGGGTCTCGTCGATGCCGATACCGCGGGCGATCGAGTTGCCCACGATGGCGCCGATCATCCCGAAGATCGTGGTCAGCCAGAGTGGGCTGTGCTGCTTGCCCGGAATGATCGCCTTGGCCAGCAGACCAAGCACGAAGCCGACGATGATCGCCCACAACCAGCCCATGGCTGCCTCCTGTACGGCTCTGCGCGAGCGTTTCGCCCAGCTTCGGCCTGGCCGTCGTACGACGCATGCCGGGCACCGCCATACGCGGTACGACGCAGCGGCCCCCGACCCGAAGGGGACGGGACCCGGTCTCGAACGCGGCGCATGTGCGGCGTACCGTAGAGGTGGTACGGACCGGTGCGCGTCCGATGCAGGCGGGTGGTGGAACGTGATGCGGAAGCACAGCGAAGCCGAAGTCTTCCGGATCACCGGGGCCAGGCAGGGGCTCGCCGACGACGTGCGCGGCAGGCAGCGCCGCTATGTCATCTCGATGTCCGTCCGTACGGTCGCCGTGATCCTCGCGGCCACCCTCTGGAACGTCGAACGGCACGTCGCCGTCGTCGCCTTGGTGCTCGGCGTCGTTCTCCCGTACATCGCCGTGGTGATCGCCAACGCGGGCCGGGAGAACGCGCCGTCGCTGCCGTCGACGTTCGTCACCGTGCCCACCCGGCCGATGCTCACGGAGTCCCGCCCGGACGACGCCGCGGAATCCGTCCCGGAAGACATCGCGGCCGATTCCCCGTCCGCCGCCCAGGGCGAGCCGCACGAGCGGACCTGACCACCGCCGATCCATGGCGGCCGGACCTTCACGGCGGCACCAAGCTCAAGAAAAGCTCAGATCAATCATGCTGTTCCAGTGCCGGGCAGAGGGTCACCCGTGACATACTTCGTACGCGCTCCGCATCCCCCGTCGGAGCGACAGACCGACGCCGGGCAGCTCCCCCCGTGGCTGCTCGGCGTCGCCTTTTCTCCAGCACTTCGGACGCCTTCAGCTCTCCGGATGCCGTCGCGTTAGGGTCGGGGACGTGATCCTGAACATCCCCGGCTCCGATCCGGCCTCGCCCATCTGCTCCGCCAAGGGCTGCCGGGCCGACGCGGTGTGGGTGCTCGCCTGGAACAACCCGAAGCTGCACACCCCGGACCGCCGCAAGACATGGCTGGCGTGCGAGGAGCACCGCGAGCACCTGTCCAAGTTCCTTGGCGTACGGGGCTTCTTGAAGGACGTCGTGTCCTTGGAGGACTGGGACTCCCAGGAACCCAAAGAGTCGCCGAAGTCCCCGGAGGCCTGAGCGGGCTTGCCGAAGTCCGCTGCGGCACCACGCCCCTAGGGAGGCCGCAGGCCTCTTAGGGGCGCGGGGCTGTGACATATGCGGCTCCGCCGCGCGGGCGCGACCAGCCACGACGCACCCGCAGCATCGCACCGCATTTCCAGCGGAGCGCTTAGCCGCCGATCGCCGACATAGGTCGCTCCGGCTGCACGAACGACGGGTCGTCCAGGCCGGCGCCCGCCTTCTTGCCCCACATCGCCAGCTTCCATATGCGGGCGATCTCCTCGTCCGGCGCGTCCGAGCGCAGGGCGGCGCGCAGGTCGGTTTCCTCCTGGGCGAAGAGGCAGGTGCGGACCTGGCCGTCGGCCGTGAGCCTCGTACGGTCGCAGGCCGAGCAGAACGGGCGGGTGACGGAGGCGATGACACCGACGCGGTGCGGGCCGCCGTCGACCAGCCAGCGCTCGGCCGGGGCCGCGCCCCGCTTCTCGGAGCCCTCCTCGGTGAGCTCGAAGCGGGTGCGCAGCGAGGTGAGGATGTCGCCGGCGGTGACCATGCCCTCGCGCTTCCAGCCGTGCTGGGCATCGAGCGGCATCTGCTCTATGAAGCGCAGTTCGTAGTCATGCTCCACGGCCCAGGCCAGCAGGTCCGGGGCCTCGTCGTCGTTCAGCCCCGGCATCAGGACGGTGTTGACCTTGACGGGGTTCAGGCCCGCCTCGCGGGCGGCTTCGAGGCCCTCAAGGACGTCCTTGTGGCGGTCGCGGCGGGTGAGGGTCTTGAAGACGTCGGGGCGCAGCGTGTCCAGGGAGACGTTCACCCGGTCCAGGCCCGCCGCCTTCAGGGCGGGCGCCGTGCGCCTGAGGCCGATGCCGTTGGTGGTCAGGGACATCTGGGGGCGTGGCTCAAGCGCGGCCACGCGCTCCACGATGCCGACGAGTCCGGGGCGCAGCAGGGGCTCACCGCCGGTGAAGCGGACCTCGGTGATGCCCAACTGCCGTACGGCTATGTCGATGAGGCGGACGATCTCGTCGTCCGTGAGCAGGTCGGGCTTGGCGAGCCACTGCAGGCCCTCTTCGGGCATGCAGTACGTGCACCGCAGATTGCAGCGGTCCGTCAGCGACACACGCAGATCGGTGGCCACACGGCCATAGGTGTCGATGAGCACGTGGGCCCCCTCCACTCGCGCGAACACTCATATGAATTCCAGTCACCGGCGAGCCTACGCGACAGGACTGACAACGACGGCAGCCGGATCGCACCGGACGCGACGCGGCCGCGTCGTGGAGACCTCCAGAGATCTACGACGCGGCCGCGAGGTGGACGGGAACCTCAGTGGGCCCCGGTACCGGTGAGCGAGCGCACCTCCAGCTCGGCGTACTTGCCGGTGTCCGGCTCCTCCTTGGACAGGACGGTGCCGAGCCAGCCCATCAGGAAGCCGAACGGGATGGAGATGATGCCCGGGTTCTTCAGCGGGAACCAGGAGAAGTCGACGTCGGGGAACATCGCCGTGGGGTCGCCGGAGACGACGGGCGAGAACAGCACCAGGCCGACGGCCACGATCAGACCGCCGTAGATCGACCACAGGGCGCCCTGGGTGGTGAACCGCTTCCAGAACAGGCTGTAGAGGATCGTCGGCAGGTTGGCGGAGGCGGCGACCGCGAAGGCGAGGGCGACGAGGCCTGCGACGTTCAGGTCGCGGGCGAGGGAACCCAGGAGGATAGAGACGGCGCCGATGCCGATGGTCGCCAGACGGGCCGCCCTGACCTCCTCCTTCTCGGTGGCCTTGCCCTTCTTGATGACGTTCGCATAGATGTCGTGCGCGAAGGAGGACGACGAGGCCAGGGTGAGGCCGGCGACCACGGCGAGGATCGTCGCGAAGGCCACCGCCGAGATCACGGCGAGCAGGATGGCGCCCCAGGCGGAGTCGACGCCGCCCAGGTGCAGGGCGAGCAGGGGCGCCGCCGTGTTGCCGGACTTGTTGGACGCGATGATCTCTTCCTGCGAGATGAGTGCGGCGGCGCCGAAGCCGAGCGCGATGGTCATCAGGTAGAAGCCGCCGATGATGCCGATCGCCCAGTTCACGGACTTCCGGGCGGCCTTGGCGTTGGGCACCGTGTAGAAGCGGATCAGGATGTGCGGCAGGCCGGCGGTGCCGAGCACCAGGGCGATGCCGAGCGAGATGAAGTCCAGCTTGGTGGTGCCGGTCGCGCCGTACTGGAGGCCGGGCTCCAGGAAGGCGGTTCCCTTGCCGCTGTTCTCGGCCGCCGTGCCGAGCAGGTCGGAGATGTTGAAGTTGAACTTCAGCAGCACCAGGAAGGTGATCAGGATGGTGCCGCTGATGAGCAGCACAGCCTTGACCATCTGGACCCAGGTGGTGCCCTTCATGCCGCCGATGGAGACGTACACGATCATCAGGACGCCGACGAGGGCGACGATGAGGATCTTGCCGGCGTCGGAGGTGATGCCGAGCAGCAGCGAGACGAGGACGCCCGCGCCGGCCATCTGCGCCAGCAGGTAGAAGATCGAGACGACGATCGTGGAGGTACCGGCGGCCGTACGGACCGGGCGCTGGCGCATGCGATACGCCAGCACGTCACCCATGGTGTAGCGGCCGGAGTTCCTCAGCGGCTCGGCGACCAGGAGGAGGGCCACCAGCCAGGCGACCAGGAAGCCGATGGAGTACAGGAAGCCGTCGTATCCGAAGAGGGCGATCGCGCCCGCGATGCCCAGGAAGGACGCGGCGGACATGTAGTCGCCGGATACGGCGAGTCCGTTCTGGAAGGCGCTGAACTGCCGTCCGCCCGCGTAGAAGTCGGCGGCGTCCTTGGTCTGCCGGCCCGCCCATACGGTGATGAAGAGGGTGGCGATGACGAAGGCCGCGAACAGGGAGATGATCAGCGGCCGGTGCTCGCTGGCCTCGTTCGCCGCGAGCTGCACTTCACTCGCGGCGAGCTGGACCTGAGTGATCGCGGGGCTCATTCGCCGCCCTCCATCCGGGTCTTGATCGCGTGGGCCTTGGGGTCGAGCTTGGCGGAGGAGTGCCGCTCGTACCACCAGGCGATGAGGAACGTGGTGAGGAACTGGGCGAGACCGAAGACGAGGGCGACGTTGATGTTGCCGAACAGCTTGGTGCCCATGAAGCCGCCCGCGTAGTTCGACAGCAGGACGTACAGCAGGTACCAGCTGATGAAGCCGACGGTCAGCGGGAAGGCGAAGGAGCGGTGGGCGCGGCGTAGTTCACCGAACTCAGCGCTCTCCTGCACCTCGACGAACTCCTCGGTGGTGGGGAGGTGAGGCTGGGATTTCGAGGGGGGCGGTGCGTCGGTAGCCACGGAGTCTCCTCGCGTTGCGGTTGCGGCGTCCGAATCGGAAGCGGGCGGATGGGGATAAAGGGTTGAACTGGCTCTGGACATGGCTGTGTTGTGACCTCACGGAGGTGTGGATCACGTGGGCCGAGTGGCGATGCTAGGGCCTTACGGGCGTGATCCAACAGGGGCTCGCTGGTGCTCTCGCCCCTGCCCAAGGTCACGGGGCGACGCCAAGACCGGTTCAACGCACGGCCGTTCTTTCGGAAGTCATTTCCTGTAAGTCGTTGCTGGCCAGGGATCACGGGGGATAGCTTCGCCCTGCACCACTCAAGTCATGTACCTGCCCGAGCACCACCTGTGTTCGGGCCGGTTCCTTTTCCGGATGATGTGGAGACCCCATGGCTCATCTGCGCTCCAGACGCCGTCTTGCGCTTGCCGTGCCCGTAGTGCTGTCCCTCACCGCCTCGCTCGGCTTCCTGCCGGGCGTCGCCTCGGCCGCCCCGGTCGACGCGCCCGCCGTGGCCGCGGAGGAGGGCCCGAACCTCGCGTACGTGGTCAACACGAAGAAGACGGACCACGGCACGATCGAGTCGGTGAAGAAGGCGATAGCCAAGGCCGACGGCACGGTTGTCGCGACGTACAAGAAGATCGGCGTCATCGTCGTCCACTCGACCAACGCGGAGTTCGGCAAGCAGATTCGTGCCGTACGCGGGGTGCAGTCCGCGGGTGCCACGCGCACCACGCCGCTGACGCCGGCGGGGACGACGGACGAGGGCGCGGCGCAGCTCCTGTCGGCTGCCGAGGCCGCCAAGGTCGAGGCCAGGGGCGCAGCCGCCGAGGAGCCCCTCGAGGCCGACCAGTGGGACCTGCGCGCGATCGGCGCCGACAAGGCCGCGAAGATCAACCCGGGCAGCAAGAAGGTCACGGTCGCCGTGATCGACACCGGCGTCGACGACACCCACCCGGACATCGCACCGAACTTCTCCGCCTCCCAGTCGGCCAACTGCAACGGCGGCGTGGCGGACACCAGCGAGGGCGCCTGGCGTCCGTACACCCCGGAGGACTACCACGGCACGCACGTGGCCGGTGAGATCGCCGCGGCACGCAACGACGTGGGAGTGGCCGGTGTCGCGCCCGGCGTGAAGGTGTCCAGTATCAACGTGACCGACCGGGCGAACGGCCTGTTCTACCCGGAGAGCGTCGTCTGCGCCTTCGTGTTCGCCGCGGACCACGGCGTCGAGATCACCAACAACAGCTACTACGTGGACCCGTGGCTCTACAACTGCATGGACGACCCCGACCAGCGGGCCATCGTCGACGCGGTGAACCGGGCCCAGCAGTACGCCACGAAGAAGGGCACCCTGCACCTCGCCTCGGCGGGCAACTCCAACCACGACCTCGACTCGGACGCGATCGTCGACGACTCCAGCCCCGACGACTCGACCCCGGTCACCCGCACCATCGACCCGCACGAGTGCTTCGACGTGCCGACCCAGCTGCCGGGCATCGTCACGGTCAGCGCGACCGGCGTCAAAAACACCAAGTCGTACTACTCCACGTACGGCAAGGGCGTCATCGACATCGCGGCGCCGGGCGGAGACAAGTACCAGATCCCGGACACCCCGTCGAAGAACGGCCGGATCCTGTCCACCATGCCGAACAACGCGTACGGCTACCTGCAGGGCACGTCGATGGCGGCGCCGCACGCCTCCGGGGTCGCCGCGCTGCTCAAGTCCAAGTACCCGTGGGCGACTCCGGGCCAGCTCCAGGCGCTGCTGAAGGCGCAGGCGGACAGCCAGGCCTGCCCGACCGACTACGACGGTGACGGCGACGGTGTCGTGGACGCCACCTGCGAGGGCGGCAAGCGCGTGAACGGCTTCTACGGATTCGGCGTCGTCAACGCGCTGCGGGCGGTCAAGTAGGCGGTCTTGTGGGCCACTTCGGACGTACGACACTTTCGGAAGCCCACCTCGGACCCGGCCTCGCACGGCCCGTAACGCTCGTACAGCGAACGAACTGGAGACCCCCCATGACAGCGCCTCATACGCGCTCCCGCCGTGCCATGTCGATCCCGCTCGGGATGGCCATGGCGACGGCACTCGCCTTCCTGCCGAACACCGGCGCTTCGGCGGCCCCGGCGGCCGAGGACGCCGCGCCGCAGCTGTCGGCCCTCTCGGCGGAGGCGACCTCGCTCAGCTATGTCGTCAACGTCCGTCCCGGTCACGGCACTTCCTCTTACGTGAAGAAGGCCATCACCAAGGCCGGCGGCACCGTCGTGACGTCGTACGACAAGATCGGCGTGATCGTCGTCCACTCGTCGAACGCCGACTTCGCCAAGACCATCCGCAAGGTGCGCGGTGTTCAGTCGGCGGGCGCGACGCGTACGGCGCCGCTGTCCGCGCAGTCGACGACCGATGTCGGTACGCCCAAGGTGCTCACCTCGGAGCAGGTCGCGGACGTCGAAGCGGCGGCCGGGCAGGACCCGTTGGAGCCCCTGCAGTGGGATCTGCCCGCCATCAAGGCGGACAAGGCGCACGAGAAGTCGCTCGGCAGCCGGGACGTCACGGTCGCCGTGATCGACACCGGCGTGGACGACACGCACCCCGACATCGCGCCCAACTTCGACCGCAAGGCATCGGTCAACTGCGTGTCGGGCAAGGCGGACACGGCCGACGGGGCGTGGCGGCCGAGCGCCGCCGAGAGTCCGCACGGCACACATGTGGCGGGTGAGATCGCGGCCGCCAAGAACGGCGTCGGCGTCACGGGCGTCGCGCCCGGCGTGAAGGTCTCCGGCATCAAGGTGTCCAACCCGGACGGGTTCTTCTACACGGAGGCCGTCGTCTGCGGCTTCATGTGGGCGGCGGAGCACGGTGTGGACGTCACCAACAACAGCTATTTCACCGACCCGTGGCTCTTCAACTGCACGAACGACCCGGACCAGAAGGCCCTCGTCGAGGCCCACTCCCGGGCCACGCGGTACGCCGAGAGGAAGGGTGTGGTCAACGTCGCTGCGGCGGGCAACGACAACTTCGACCTCGCGGCGGACGAGATCACCGACACGATCTCGCCGAACGACTCCACCCCGTCGGACCGTGTGATCGACCCGTCCGAGTGCCTTGACATCCCGACCCAGTTGCCGGGTGTCGTCACGGTCGCTTCGACGGGCGCGAAGGGCCTCAAGTCGTCCTTCTCCAACCACGGCCTGGGCGTCATCGACATCGCGGCCCCCGGCGGCGACTCGACGGCGTTCCAGACCCCGGCCCCGCCCGCCACCAGCGGCCTCATCCTGGGCCCGGTGCCCGGCGGCAAGTGGGGCTACATGGCCGGTACGTCGATGGCCTCCCCGCACGTCGCGGGCGTGGCCGCGCTCATCAAGTCGACGCACCCGTACGCCCCGCCGGCGTTGGTGAAGGCCCTCCTGTACGCCGAGGCCGACGCCACACCGTGCACCGACCCGTACGACATCGACGGCGACGGCAAGATCGACGCGGTCTGCGAGGGCGGCAAGAACCGCAACGGGTTCTACGGCTGGGGCACCGCCGACGCGCTGGACGCGGTGACGAAGTAGCGGACAAGCAGTGCCTCCCTACGGGGAGTTGAGCCGGGCGGCCCTTGGGTCGCCCGGCTCTCGCATGGAGTGATCCAAGTCACCTCCCGTGGCGACCGGTCAACGCCGCATAGTGCTCTCATGGCTGACATCGAGTACCTGTGGTCCGCGCTGGGCGGCGGTCCCGCCTTGGTCTCGCGGATCTCCACGGTCGTACGGGACGGGGCGCTGGAGGCGCGGTTGCCGGTGCGGGAGTTGGCGCGGGGCTGTGTGGGTGCGTGTGCGCTCGCGGCCGCTGAACTCGGCGCGCGCCGTAGCGGGCGGGAGGTCCCTTCGGTGCGGGTGGATGACGGAGCCGTCGCCACCGCGTTCGTGAGTGAGCGGCATCTGCTCGTGGACGGGCGGGCGCCGGTCACCTTCGCGCCGCTGTCGCGGTTCTGGCGGACGGCGGACGGTTGGGTGCGTACGCATGCGAACTATCCGCATCATCGGGCGCGGTTGCTCGGGGCTCTGGGGCTGTCGGCGGAGGCGTCGGTGGAGGCCGTGGGCGCCGCTCTCGCGGAGCGGTCGGCCGTGGAGGTGGAGAGCGCCGTGTACGCGGCCGGAGGGCTCGCCGTGGCGCTGCGTACGGCCAAGGAGTGGGCCGCGCACGAGCAGGGCGCGGCAGTGGCCGGGCGCGGGCTGCTGGAGCGGGGGCGGATGGCTTCCTCGGGGGTACGCGTCCTCGCGCCCCTCGACGGTGATCCGCTGTTGCCCGCGGCGGGACTGCGCGTGCTCGATCTCACGCGCGTCATCGCCGGCCCCGTCGCGACCCGTACCCTCGCGCTCCTCGGCGCGGACGTCCTGCGGGTCGACCCGCCACGGCTGCCCGAACTCGCCGACCAGCACGCGGACACGGGCTTCGGCAAGCGGTCCGCCACGCTCGATCTCACGGCCGACCGGCATGCCTTCGAGGAGCTGCTCGCCTCGGCGGACGTCGTCGTCACCGGCTACCGCCCCGGCGCCCTGGACCGCTTCGGGCTCACACCGGAGGCGCTGGCCGAGCGCAGGCCCGGGATCGTGGTGGCGCAGCTGTCCGCGTGGGGTGCGTACGGGCCGTGGGGCGGGCGGCGCGGGTTCGACAGCCTGGTGCAGATGGCGACGGGCATCGCGGCGCTGGAGGGTTCCGAGGAGAAGCCCGGCGCCCTGCCCGCCCAGGCCATCGACCACGGCACGGGATATCTGCTGGCCGCCGGAGTGCTGCGCGCGGTCGCGGAGCAGTTGGAGGAAGGCGGGACGCGGTTCGTGCGTCTGGCGCTGGCGCAGACGGCGGGGTGGCTGGTGAACGGTGTCGCGCGGGGCGAAGGGTCCGCGGACGCTGCGTACGACAGCCCCGCCCCCTGGCTCAGCGAGACGGACAGCGGACTGGGGCGGCTTCGGTACGCCCTTCCGCCGGTGTTCTTCGCAGGTGGGCCGAAGAACTGGTCGCGGCCACCGGGGCCGTGGGGCGCGGATGCCGCGCGGTGGACCTGAGCGGCGAGGTTCCGCGCCCGGTCTGAGTCGTACGGGCGGTCGGGGCGTATGCAGGGGTGGAATGTTGTTCCGCACCAGTTGTTCTCCAGGGCTTGCCCGGATCTGAACGACTGGTGAAGATCCTGAGGTGAGTTCGATAAGACCGAGTACCGACGCGGGCGGTGAGGTCGGTGCCGCCCGGATGACCGCGGCCGGAGGCCGGCGAGCCGTTGCCGCCATCGCCCTGGTGGGCCTTGCCGCGCTGATCCCGCTCCTCGGGCCGCCCGTCGCCCTGCGGGGCACGGGGGAGGCCGCCGTTCCCGCCGACGGGGGGATCGCCCTGCTGCGTACGGTCCTGTTCGCGGCGGTGTGCGTCTCGGCGGGCGAACTGTTCGCCGCCCGGCTGGCCCGCCGAGTGCCGGGGGCGCCCCTGGACGACACGCCCCGCAGCTGGGCGCCCGTCGCGGCGGGCGCCGGCTTTGTCGCCGCGCTCGGGCTCGCCTCGGTCGTGGCCAACGGCAACCTGGTGCCGCGCCGGCTCTCCGACATGGACATCGGCGGCCTGTACGAGACCCGGGACGGCGTGCTCGCGCTCCTGGAGGTCAACGCGTTCGTCGTGGCGGGCCTGTGCGCCCTGTCGCGGCGCCCGGCGACCCAGGCGTGGCCGCTCGCCGCAGTGGCCGTCGCGGAGGCGCTGCGGGCCCATCCCACCACGGAGTACAGCCCACTGCTCGGCTCGGGCCTGACGCTCGTACATGTGACGTGCGCGGCCCTGTGGGCGGGCGGCCTGCTGCACGTCCTGCGCCTGCTGCGGCGCTGGCGCGACCCGGAGGCGGGCGCCGCGCTTCTCGGGCTCTACTCGCGCGTGGCGGCCGTTCTGTTCGCCGTGATCACCATGACGGGCGTGGGCAGCACCCTGCGCCGGATGCCGGCAGGCACGGTCCTGGAACAGCTGACGGCGACGGCGTACGGGCGCACCCTGCTCGCCAAGCTGCTCCTCGTGGCCGCCGTCGCCGTCCTCGCCCTGTGCGCGCGGCGACGGCTGCGCAGGGCCACCGACCCGCTCACCGCCTACTCCCCCGCGCGGACGGAAGTCATCGTCCTGGGGGCGGTGGTCGCGATGTCCGCTGCGCTTACGGCACTGCCGGTGCCGATCCGTTGGTGACCTGATCGGCCGCTTCCTCGGCACCGACTGGCGTCGGCGGCTGCCAGCCCGGCCCCCGGAACACCCGCCCCGCCCGCTCACGCCAACTGCCCGCCGCGCGCAGGTCCCTGGCGATGGCGGCGTATTCGTGCGTGGCGACGCGCAGGGGGTTGTAGGTGTCGATGTTCTTCGTCAGCCCGTACACCGGCCGCTCGGTCTCCGGGACGAACGAGCCGAAGAGCCGGTCCCAGACGATGAGGATCCCGCCGAAGTTCCGGTCCAGATAGCCCCCTTGGGAGGCGTGGTGGATCCGATGGTGCGAGGGCGTGTTGAAGACGAACTCGAAGGCGCGGTGCAGCTTCCCGATGCGCTCGGTGTGGATCCAGAACTGGTACACGAGGTTCGCGGACGAGCAGAAAGCGAGCGCCGCCGGATGCACACCGAGGGCGACTAGAGGAACGTAGAACGGCCAGACGGTCCAGGTCGTCCACGGCTGCCTGAGCGCGGTGGTGAGGTTGAACTTCTGGCTGGAGTGGTGCACCACGTGGCAGGCCCACAGGATGCGGATCACGTGATGCCCGCGGTGCGACCAGTAGTAGAAGAAGTCCTGGGCGAGCAGCATCAGCGGAACGGTCCACCACAGGACGGGCACGCGCAGGGGCGTCAACTCGTGGACGGCCGTGTAGACGGCGACGATCGGAATCTTCCACAGCAGGTCGAAGCCCAGGCTGCCCAGCCCCATGGAGACGCTCGTCACGGCGTCCTTCGCCTCGTACCCGGCGGCCTCCTCGTCCGGATGGATCCGGACGCTCACCATTTCGACCACGGTGAGCAGCACAAAGGCGGGGATCGACCACAGCACGGCATCGGGCAGGTTCGGCATGGCTGAACCGTAGAGCGGCCGTTGAGCTGCGGATAGACGTTGTTACCCACAAGTATTACCTGGGGTACGCGCTTGCTTCTTGGCCGGCTCCTCCAAGAGGCGCAGATGGCCGCAGGTGGCCAGGTTGCCGACGGAGGCACGGGGGCCGGAAGAGCGGACTCCGGCGAACGGGCTGTCAGTCGGGCCCTTTATCCTCGGTGACCATGCTCGAAGACCGTACGACCGCAGCGTCCGCAGCCTCGTGGCCGGCCGCGTATCCGCAGGGATACGCGGTGGTCGACGTGGAGACCACCGGCCTGGCCCGCGACGACCGCATAGTGTCGGCCGCGGTCTACCGGCTGGACGCGCGCGGCAAGGTCGAGGACCACTGGTACACGACGGTCAACCCGGAGCGGGATCCGGGCCCCGTGTGGATCCACGGTCTGACGAGCCAGGTGCTCGAAGGGGCGCCCCTTTTCCCGGACATCGCCGAGGAGTTCGCGGCTCGGCTCGACGGCCGGGTGCTCGTCGCGCACAACGCCGTCTTCGACTGGTCGATGATCGCGCGGGAGTACGCGCGCGCGGAGCGCGAGGCGCCGGTCCGTCAGCGGCTGTGCACCATCGCGCTCTCCAAGGCGCTGGGCCTGCCGCTGGCCAACCACAAGCTGGAGTCGCTCGCCGCGCACTTCGGCGTCGTACAGCGGCACGCGCATCACGCGCTGGACGACGCGCGCGTGCTCGCCGAGGCTTTCCGGCCGAGCCTGCACGCCGCCGCACGCGACGGTCTGCGGCTGCCGCTGCTGGAGTGCCGGCCGCTCACGGAGTGGGCGGACGGGTCCGCGCCGCGTATGGACCGGCAGTCCGGCGGCGGGGGCTACGGCGGTTACGGTCCCGGGAGCTGGCGCCCCTCCCGCAAGCGGCCCGCGTGCCCCTACCCCAACCCGGGCCGGTACGAACCGGGCAGGCCGCTCAAGCAGGGCATGCGGATCGCGTTCTCCGGAGACACCTCCGTCGACCGCGAGCTCCTGGAGGACCGGGCCGTCGACGCCGGGCTGCATGTCGCGACGAGCCTGTCCCGGCTCACCAGCCTCCTCGTCACGAACGACCCGGACTCCGGTACGTCCAAGGCGGCCAAGGCCCGCCAGTTCGGCACACCGGTCGTCGACGAGGCGGCCTTCGGCCAGCTGCTTCTGGATGTGGAGCCAGCCTAGGTCTGTCCTAGCAGGCGTGACGGGGCGTACGGGTGATTGGCGGGCGACTCGCCCCGCGGCCGCTCGCCCGTGCCGTCGCGGCGGCCCACCCTGTGGCGCATGGCACGTTGTGAGGTCTGTGGAAACGACTACGGGATGTCCTTCGAGATTCATGCGCAGGGCGCGATTCACGTCTTCGACTGTTTCGCCTGCGCCATCCACCGTATGGCACCCATCTGCGAGCACTGTCGCGTCCAGATCATCGGCCAAGGGGTCGAGGTCGGAGGCCAGTGGTTCTGCGGAGCGCACTGCGCCCGCTCGGAGGGGAAGGTGGGGATCATCGACAAAGTGTGAGACGCCCTCGACACCGTCGCGCTCCTCCGGCGCACGATCGACACAGCCCTCGGCGGGACCCTCCCGTCGAGGGCCGATTCATGCGGGGTAACGTCAATGGGGTGTACCGCTTCCTGTTGTCCCGGCAGTGGGTGATCCTCACGCTGGCCGCCCTCCTCCTCATCCCCACGATGATCAGGCTGGGCATCTGGCAGATGCACCGCTACGAGGAGCGCACCGCCCGGAACCAGCTGGTCTCCGAGGCGCTGGGCGCGGAGCCGGTGCCCGTGGAGAAGCTCACCACCCCCGGACACACCGTCACCACCGACGAGCGGTACCGCAGCGTGACCGCGAAGGGCCGCTTCGACACCGACGACGAGGTCGTCGTCCGCCGCCGCACCAACTCCGACGACGAGGTGGGCTACCACGTCCTGACTCCCTTCGTCCTCGACGACGGCAAGGTCCTGCTCGTCAACCGGGGCTGGATCCCCGGGGCCCCGACCCAGACGGCGTTCCCCGAGATCCCCGCACCGCCCCGCGGCGAGATCACCGTCACCGGGCGGCTCATGCCCGACGAGACGACCGAGGCGAGCGGTATCAAGAACCTCGAGGGGCTGCCGGACCGGCAGATCATGCTGATCAACAGCGAGCAGGAGGCCCACCGTCTCGGCGAGCAGGTGCTCGGCGGCTTCATCGTGCAGACAGCACCCGCGCCGAAGGGCGACACCCCGGAGCTGATCGGCAGGCCCGGCGACGAGGACGCCGCGCTGAACTACGCGTACGCCATCCAGTGGTGGCTCTTCGCGGCGGGCGTCCCGGTGGGCTGGGTGATCCTGGTCCGCCGTGAGCGCCGGGACCGGGCGGAGGCCGCGGCGAAAGCGGAAGCGCCGGAGGCGACACCGGCCGCCGTATAGCCGTAACCGCCGACACGGCACCCGTCGGGATTGTCACCCGACGTCACGGGAACCCACCACCCGTGCACTCATCGAACGAGTCTGGCGCATCCGACGGGTCCGCCGAGCCCCGCGAAGCCGAGGAGGCGGACGAGGCCGTCCCCGCCATCGAGGACTATGCGCTGATCGGCGACCACCAGACCGCCGCCCTGATCGGGCGGGACGGGTCGATCGACTGGCTGTGCCTGCCCCGGTTCGACTCGGCGGCCTGCTTCGCGAAGCTGCTGGGGGGCGAGGAGAACGGTCACTGGAGGCTCGCGCCGAAGGGGGCGGAGGCCTGCACGCGGCGGGCGTACCGGCCTGAGTCGCTCGTGCTCGACACCGAGTGGGAGACCACCGAGGGGACGGTACGCGTCACCGACCTGATGCCGCAGCGCGACCGCGCCCCCGACGTCGTACGCGTCGTCGAGGGGCTCGAGGGCCGCGTGACCATGCGCAGCACGCTGCGACTGCGTTTCGACTACGGCTCGATCGTGCCGTGGATGCGCAAGTCGGACAGCCATCGGGTGGCCGTGGCGGGCCCGGACTCGGTGTGGCTGCGCAGCGAACCCAAGGTGCGTACCTGGGGCAAGGACTACGGCACGCACTCGGAGTTCACGGTCGCCGAGGGCGAGCAGGTCGCCTTCGTGATGACCTGGCACCCCTCGCACGAGCCGCGCCCCCCGCTCGTCGACCCGCACGAGGCGCTGGCCTCCAGCGTCGACGACTGGCGTGCGTGGGCGTCCCGCTGCCGTTACCGGGGCCCGCACCGGGATGCGGTCGTCCGCTCCCTGATCACCCTCAAGGCCCTCACGTACGCGCCGACCGGCGGCATCGTCGCGGCGCCCACCACCTCGCTCCCGGAGGAGATCGGCGGCGTCCGCAACTGGGACTACCGCCACTGCTGGCTGCGCGACTCCACACTCGCCCTGGGCGCACTGCTGGCCTGCGGCTACCACGAGGAGGCCGAGGCCTGGCGCGACTGGCTGCTGCGTGCGGCGGCGGGCGACCCGGCGGATCTGCAGATCATGTACGGGCTCGCGGGCGAGCGGCGGATCCCCGAGTACGAGGTGCCGTGGCTGCCCGGATTCCAGGGCTCGCGTCCGGTCCGGGTCGGCAACGACGCCGTACGTCAGCTGCAGCTCGACGTGTACGGCGAGGTCATCGACTCCCTGTCGCTGGCGCAGCGGGCGGGCCTGCCGGCCAAGCCGCACATGTGGCGTCTGCGGCAGGCCCTGATGGAGTTCCTGCGGTCGAACTGGCGCAGGCCCGACGAGGGGCTGTGGGAAGTCCGCGGCCCGCGCCGCCACTTCGTGCACTCGAAGATCATGGCGTGGGTGGCCGCGGACCGCACCATCCGCGCCATGGAGGACAACCCCGGCCTGCCCGGCGACCCGGACCACTGGCGCGCGATGCGCGACGAGGTGCACCGCGAGGTGTGCGAGCGCGGCTACGACCCGGAGCGGAACACCTTCACGCAGTTCTACGGCTCCCGCGAACTGGACGCCTCGCTGCTGCTCATCCCCCGTATCGGCTTTCTGCCGCCGGACGATCCGCGGGTGACCGGCACGATCGACGCGATCCGCGACGAGCTCGCACACGACGGCTTTCTGCGCAGGTACTCCTCGGAGCCGACGGTGATCGACGGGCTGCCGGGCCATGAGGGCGCGTTCCTGGTCTGCTCGTTCTGGCTGGCGGACGCGCTGCATCTGACGGGGCGTACGAAGGAGGCGCGCGAGCTGTTCGAGCGCCTGCTCGCGCTCTGCAATGACGTGGGGCTGCTGTCCGAGGAGTACGACCCGGTCGCGGGCCGTCAGCTCGGCAACTTCCCGCAGGCGTTCAGCCATATCGGTCTGGTGGGCACCGCCCTCACCCTGTTCGGCGAGGAGGGGGCAGGATAGGAGCATGGATCTTGGACTGAAGGACCGTGTCTACGTCGTCACCGGGGCCACCCGCGGCCTGGGCAACGCCTCCGCGCGGGAACTCCTCGCCGACGGCGCGAAAGTGATCATCACGGGCCGGGACGAGAAGAAGGTGGCCGAGGCCGCCGCGGCTCTCGGCCCGAACGCCCACGGAGTCGCCGTCGACAACGCCGACCCCACGGCCTCGGCGAGTCTGATGGCGGCGGCGCGCGAGCGCTTCGGCGGCTTCGACGGCATTCTGATCAGCGTCGGCGGCCCGGCGCCCGGCTCCGCCGCCGACAACACGGACGAGCAGTGGCAGTCGGCGTTCGAGTCCGTCTTCCTGGGCGCGGTCCGGCTGGCCCGTGCGGCTGCCGCGGAGCTGGTCGAGGGCGGTGTCATCGGCTTCGTGCTCTCCGGTTCGGTGCACGAGCCGATCCCGGGCCTGACCATCTCCAACGGCCTGCGCCCGGGTCTCGCGGGCTTCGCCAAGTCGCTCTCGGACGAGCTCGGCCCGCGCGGCATCCGCGTCGTGGGCCTGCTCCCGGCCCGGATCGACACGGATCGCGTGCGCGAGCTGGACGGCCTGTCCCCTGACCCGAAGGTCACACGGGCGGCCAACGAGGCGCGGATTCCGCTCCGGCGGTACGGCACCCCGGAGGAGTTCGGCCGCACGGCCGCCTTCCTCCTGTCACCGGCGGCGTCGTACCTCACGGGAATCATGCTGCCGGTGGACGGCGGGGCGCGACGCGGCTTCTAGGGGTACGGATTCCAGAGGTACGGAGTCCAGGGCTTCTGCTTGGCCTTCGTGCTCAAGTCACCCGTTCCGCCCGGTGCTTGACCCCGCGCAGGCGCACCTGCGCGGGCAGCGCGGCCAGGCCGGCGGAGTCCCTGGCGTGGGCGAGGGCCTGAGTCGTCAGGCGGTGCAGTGCGTCGCCGGGGTCGGCGTGCGGTTCGAGGAGCAGCTGGACCCGCGCCTGAGGGGTGCTGCGCCGGCCGGTCAGCGCCGCCTGTGCGCGCTGCACGCCGTCCAGTGCGCCCGCCTCACCGGCCAGTACGCCCTCCAGGGCCCGCCCGCGCAGCAGCGCCCCCTCGCCGTCGCCGGTGTCGACGAGTACCTCGGCGAGCCGGCGCCGCCGCAGCACCGCCGTCAGCCACCACACAGCGAGCAGCACGGCGACGGAGAGTACGGCGATGACGGTGGGCCACCACCAGCCGTCGTCCCGCCAGCGCGTACGGTCCGCATCGCTCAGCAGCACGTCCCGCTGCCCGTCGTGGACCCACCACGAGGGCGGGTCGAGGCCGAGGCCCACGGCGAGCACGGAGCCGCCGCCCACGACCAGGAGCAGGCCCGCGAGCCCCACCAGAACTCGGTTCACGATCTTCAGCACCGGCCGTCATCCCTTCCGGTTCTTGTTCGCCCGCGCGACATGCACCGACAGGGCGGGCCGCCGGGCCAGCCCGAGTCCCTTGATGCTCTCGGCGAGCGCGGTGTCCAAGTCGGCGCGTACGTCGTCGAGTTCACGGAAGTGCGACACCGCCCGCACATCGACCTTCCTGCGCCCCACCCGGACCCGTACCGAACGCACCCCGGAGACCTCCATGGCCCGGTCGCGCAACACCATGGCGGCGGCGCCCCGGTGCAGACCGGCCCGTACGTCGGCGTGCGGGCGGCGCATCGGCAGTACGTCCCGCAGGCCGGGCGTCACGGCGAGCACGAGCAGCCAGAGGCCGAGAGCGGCCGCGACCCCGGCGCCGACGAGCACCCAGGTGTCGTCGAGGGGCCGCTCGGCGAGCTCGCGGGCGAGGGATCTGCGCCATGCCATGGCGGGCCGGTCGAAGCGCACGGCGACGACGTCGTACAGCAGGAGGCCCGCGCCGGCCAGGACCAGCAGCGCGAGGATGCCCGCGGGGACCCGGCGCTTGGACCAGAAGCGGCCGTCCCCGTCGTCCGCGGCGTCGGAGGTGGGCAGCGGGTCGTACGCCGCCGCGGACGCGGACTGGCCGAGTTCGCTCTCGGCCGCCTTCTCGATGACAGGCAGCTGACGGGTGCTCTCGGAGCCCTGGGACTCGCTCATTGGGTCCTCCCCTGTGCCGCGCCGCGTGCCTGCGCGGAGTGCAGGCGCTCCACCTGGACGGCGACCTCGGACACCTCCATACCCGCCAGCATCCTTACCCGCTGGGTGACTTGGCGACGCACGGCGGCGCACTGGGCGCCGATGTCGGAGGGGTAGTCGAGTTCCAGGCCGATCCGGACACGGGCGGTGTCGATGGGGGTCCCCCCGCTCGAGCGAAGCCGAGAGTGGGGGCGGACAACGACGGTGGCGTGCGGCGGCCCGGCGTCCGGAGGCAGCACGTCCAGGGCCTCGCGCGCCGCCTGCGTGGCGATCTTCGAGACGACCCGGTCGGCGATGCGGAGCGCACCGCGCTCGGCAGGTGCGACGGTCCGGCCCGGGCTGCCGGGCCGGACCGTCGCACCTGCCGCGGCGAGCTCACCGGTCACGTGCGTCACCGCCGCCGGTCGCCGCGGGTACGGAAGAAGTCACCGACTTCCCAGTCGCCCTCCAGGAAGCGGCCGGCCACGAAGCCGACGGCGCCGAGGGCCGCCACGAGGAGGAAGGCACCGAACCCGCCGAAGTATCCGGCGAAGCCCAGCGCCATTCCGGCGATCATGCCGATCGCGGCCATGCTCATGCTGCGCTCCTCTGCGCATCAAAGGGGGCGGTAGTAAGGGGGGCTGTGCTACTGAAGCCGGGTCTCCGATTCCTCTTCTTCTTCCTCTTCCGGCAGTTTGACATCGCTGACCGCGATATTGACCTCGACGACTTCAAGGCCCGTCATCCGTTCGACGGCCGAGATGACGTTCTCGCGCACGGCGCCGGCGACGTCGGTGATCGAGACGCCGTAGTCGACGACGATCTCCAGGTCGAGCGCCGTCTGCACCTCTCCGACCTCGGCCTTCACGCCCCGGGTCACGGACTTCGCACCGCCCGGGACTCGGTCCCTCACCGCTCCGAAGGTGCGCGAGAGCCCGCTGCCCATCGCATGCACCCCGAGCACATCGCGGGCTGCGAGCCCGGCGATCTTCTCCACCACACCGTCCGCGATGGTGGTACGTCCCCGGGAGGCCGGGTCGCCTCCCCCGCGCTTGGTCACACTGGGCCTGCGGGGCTGTACATCCGGCGCCCCCTTCTCGCCCTCGGGGTTCTCCGTCCGGTTCCGCTGCGTCGTGTCGGTCATCGCCCTGCGTCCCTTCCGGCTTGTACTCCTTCCCTCACACTAAGTGTGGTCGCACGGCAGCGCAGCAGGTGATGCGGCAGTCTGGAGCGATGATGGCGGACCAGTGGACCCGGGCAGTACGACGTCAACTCGGCTTCGGCAGACTCCTGCCGCTGGGCGGGCCACAGGACGGTGCATGGCTGACAGAGTCGGCGGCGGAGCCGGTCCTGCGCCGAGCCGCGCGCCATGTGCCGGGCGTACACCTCGGCACGCTCCGGCTCGCGCTCGCCGACCCGGACCAGACGTACGTGGCCGCCGTGCCGCCTCCGCCCAGTGCCCTGCCGCCTGGGCCACTGCGGATCAGCGGCGAGTTCACAGCCACCCTCGTGACCGGCGAACCCCTCCCGACACTCGCGTTCCGCCTGCGCACGACCCTCGCCTCGGCGGCGACGGAGCGGCTCGGGCTGACGGTCACGGAGGTGGATCTACGGGTGACGGGGTTGCTGGAGGAGGGGGACGCGGGCGTTACGGAGGACGACGAGGCCGACGTACGCCGCGACGAGCCTGATGAGCCGCCACGCACCGCAGAGCCCGAGCCGGAACCGGACGGCGACGAGTCCCGAGTGGCTGCCGCCGCACTGGCCGTCCCGGGCGTGGCCCGCCTGACCGGCACATTCGGCGGTCTGGGCCGCGCGGTGCACATCGAGGAGCACGCCGGTGAGGCCGCTCTGCCGCGCCGTCACGTCCGCGTGGAGCTCGAGGTCCACGCGGACCGGCGAGCACTGGACGTGGCCCGCGAGGTCCGCGCGGCCGCGAGCGAGGTACTGCCGGACCATCCGTCGGTGGCGGTACTGGTCACAGGGGTGAGGGACTGAGCACGGGCCCAGTCAGGCGCGCCCCGTAAGGGGGGCGCGGGACTGTGACATATGCGGCCCCGCGCGGAGCGCTCAGTCGCCGACCCCGGCAAGATCCCGCAGCCGCCGCCCCTGCGCGGAGCGCTCCGCGACCCGCTGGTCCTCATACGTGCGGTCAACGGCACCCTGGAGCAGCGCCTTGGTCTCGACGAGGGCATCTCGCGGCGCGGCCAACAACGCCGCCCCAAGATCCCGTACCGCATCATCAAGCTGCCCCACAGGCACAGCAAGATTCGCAAGCCCGGTACTCACGGCCTCCTCGGCCGGCACGAACCGCCCCGTCGCGCAGATCTCCAGCGCACGGGCGTACCCGACCAGCCCCACCAGCGGATGCGTACCCGTGAGGTCGGGCACGAGCCCAAGACTGGTCTCCCGCATGGCGAACTGCACATCGTCCGCGACGACGCGCAGATCACAGGCGAGCGCAAGCTGGAAGCCCGCCCCAATGGCATGCCCCTGTACAGCGGCGATGGACACGATGTCGCTGCGCCGCCACCAGGTGAAACCCTCCTGGTACCCGGCGATCGTCGCGTCGAGCTCGGCGTCGGAACCGCGCGCGAGTTCGATGAACGACGGCTCGCCCTCGAACCCCTCGGGCGTGAACGCCTGCCGGTCGAGCCCCGCGGAGAAGGACTTGCCCTCCGCGCGCAGCACGACAACGCGAACGGTGCCCGGCAGCAGCCGCCCGGCCTCGGCCAGCGCCCTCCACAGAGCGGGGCTCTGCGCATTGCGCTTGGCCGGGTTGGTCAGCGTCACCGTGGCGATCGCCTCGTCGACGGTGAGCCGTACGCCGTCCTTGTCGAGTACCGGGTCGAGCGAAGCCATGGGGCGCCTCCGATGGGTGCGGTCAGAGTGGGTGTCTTACGAGGACACCCTTAAGTGACTGCACAGTAACCACCCGGTCCGTCACCGGACCGACCGGGTGGCCACCATCGGAGAACGAGAAGCGCCCGGCTTCAGGCCGACGCGGCCTTCTTACCGCGCGTCGCTCCGCCACGCCCTCGAAGCGTGACTCCCGACTCGCTGAGCATCCGGTGGACGAAGCCATACGAGCGGCCGGTCTCCTCGGCCAGTGCCCGGATGCTTGCACCGGAGTCGTACTTCTTCTTCAGGTCTGCCGCGAGCTTGTCGCGCGCGGCGCCGGTCACCCGGCTGCCCTTCTTCAGAGTCTCGGCCACCCGTGCCTCCTCATGGGAAGTGCGCTCTGGACTTCTCATGATCACCCCTCAAGAGCTTCCTGGCCACCCATTCGGCAAGGTCCGTGGACAAGCTTTGAGTCGCGGGAGGTCTTCCTCACGAGCGGAATCTTGGGTTCCGGGCGGCGATGTTCGTATGCCCGAACGAGTTCACGCGCGAAGGTCCAGGTCAGCGGAGCGTGGCGGCCGGTCATCTGCGGGCCGAGGGCCCGGCCGCGAAATCGATGTACGACACACCTCGGTACGAGGAGATCTCACACAGATGATGGATCACGGATGAGCCGAATGATCCATACGCAGTTGATCAGTCATTCGATCAAGCGCCACTGACCCTGCCCGGGCTTCCGGGGCAGGGTCCATGCGGGCCGCGCGGGGCTCAGGCGAGGGCGACGAGGTCCGCGTAGTCCGCGCCCCACAGGTCCTCGACGCCGTCGGGCAGCAGGATGATCCGCTCCGGCTGGAGCGCGTCGACCGCGCCCTCGTCGTGCGTGACGAGGACGACGGCGCCCTTGTAGGTGCGCAGGGCGCCGAGGATCTCCTCGCGGCTGGCCGGGTCGAGGTTGTTGGTCGGTTCGTCGAGGAGGAGGACGTTCGCGGACGACACCACGAGGGTGGCGAGCGCGAGGCGGGTCTTCTCGCCGCCGGAGAGGACCCGGGCCGGCTTGTCGACGTCGTCGCCGGAGAACAGGAAGGAGCCGAGCGTCTTGCGTACCTCGACGAGGTCGAGGTCGGGGTTCGCGGAGCGCATGTTCTCCAGCACCGTGCGGTCCGGGTCGAGGGTCTCGTGTTCCTGCGCGTAGTAGCCGAGCTTGAGGCCGTGGCCCTCGAGGACCTGGCCGGTGTCGGGCTTCTCCACACCGCCGAGAAGCCTCAACAGGGTTGTCTTTCCAGCGCCGTTGAGACCGAGGATGACGACGCGTGAGCCCTTGTCGATGGCCAGGTCGACGTCGGTGAAGATCTCCAGGGAGCCGTACGACTTCGACAGGCCCTCGGCGGTGAGCGGCGTCTTGCCGCAGGGCGCGGGCTCGGGGAAGCGGAGCTTTGCGACCTTGTCGGACTTGCGCTCGGCCTCCAGGCCGGCCAGCAGCTTGTCGGCACGGCGGGCCATGTTCTGCGCGGCGACGGTCTTGGTGGCCTTGGCGCGCATCTTGTCGGCCTGCGAGTGGAGGGCGGAGGCCTTCTTCTCGGCGTTCTGTCGCTCGCGCTTGCGGCGCTTCTCGTCGGCCTCGCGCTGCTGCTGGTACAGCTTCCAGCCCATGTTGTAGACGTCGATCTGGGAGCGGTTGGCGTCGAGGTAGAACACCTTGTTGACGACTGTGTCGACGAGTTCGACGTCGTGGGAGATCACGATGAAGCCGCCGCGGTAGGTCTTCAGGTAGTCGCGCAGCCAGACGATCGAGTCGGCGTCGAGGTGGTTCGTCGGCTCGTCGAGGAGCAGGGTGTCCGCGTCCGAGAAGAGGATGCGGGCCAGCTCGATACGCCGGCGCTGACCGCCGGAGAGCGTATGCAGGGGCTGGCCGAGCACCCGGTCCGGCAGGTTGAGCGCGGCGGCGATGGTGGCGGCCTCGGCCTCGGCGGAGTACCCGCCCTTGGTGAGGAACTCCGTCTCCTGGCGCTCGTACTGCCTGAGCGCCTTCTCGCGCGTGGCACCCGTGCCGTTGGCGATGCGCTGTTCGTTTTCGCGCATCTTGCGGATCAGGGTGTCCAGGCCGCGCGCGGACAGGATGCGGTCGCGGGCGAGCATGTCGAGGTCGCCGGTACGCGGGTCCTGCGGGAGGTAGCCGACCTCGCCGGAGCGGGTGACGGTGCCCGCGGCGGGCGTGCCCTCACCTGCGAGGACCTTGGTGAGCGTGGTCTTGCCCGCGCCGTTGCGGCCGACCAGGCCGATGCGGTCGCCCTTGGCGATACGGAAGGTGGCGGACTCGATGAGGATGCGGGCACCGGCACGCAGCTCGATACCGGAGGCGGAAATCACGGACAGACTCCAGGGCAGGGTCGATGACGGGGTGGGCGAATGAGGTGGTGCCGCACGTAGCGCGCCCTTGGAAGAGTGTGGCGGGCGACGGGCGGGGCGATCACGCCGTCTAATGCGCGAGGAGAATGGCCATGGGCCAAGTCTAACGGGGGCCCGCAACCAGATTTTCTGTGCGCGCATGTTCTACGTCACCTTTGCGGCCCGGCAGTTCGTTGCCCGAAGGTCTCCTCGGGGATTCCGGCTCGAAGGGCGTTGTCAGTGCCGGGTGCAAGACTGAGGAGCAGGTCACATTCAGCAGGTTCATCCGGCGACGAGGCGAGAGGAAGTGGTCGCCATGGCGGGCACGGTGGGCGGACGCCCGAGCATCTTTCCGACGCTGCTGTACGGGGACGCGAAGGCCGCGATCAGGCAGCTCACGGAGGCCTTCGGCTTCATCGAGGCGTCGGTGTACGAGGGCGAGGACGGCACAGTGCTGCACGCGGAGCTGGTGCAGGGCAACGGCGCGGTGATGCTCGGCTCCAGGGGCCGCGGCGGCCGTTTCGACGAGGCGATGAAGGGCTCGACGCACACCGGGGTGTATGTCGTCGTGGACGACATCGACGCACACCACCAGCGGGCCGTCGATCACGGGGCGGAGATCCTCATGCCCCCGACGGACCAGGACTACGGATCGCGGGACTACATGGCCCGTGACCTCGAGGGCAATATCTGGAGCTTCGGCACGTACGCCCCCGAGATACAGGCCTGACGCCCCGCCCGCCCCCTCGGCCGACGCTCTCAGTTGCCTCCGGTGTGCACCTGGAAGGCGGCGCGGCGTACGGCCCTGGCCAGGGCCGGGTCGGGGTGGGCGGCGGCGAGTGCCACCAGGACCTGCACGGTACGGGGGTGGCCGACGGCACGGACCTCGTCGAGGAGCGCGGGCACGGTGGGCTGCACCGCGGACTCCAAGTGCCGTACGAGAAGCGGGGCTTCACCGTGGTCGGCGACGGCCGCGGCGGTGTCCACCCACAGCCAGGTGGCCTCTTCGCGGGTGAGGATCTCGTGGGCGTCCTCGGGGTCGTGACCGTCGTGCACGGCGAGCCACAGCAGGGCGTACGGGCGCAGGTGGACCTCGTCGGCGACGGCGCGTACGTCCTGCTCGGCGGGGGCGCCGACGACGCGCAGCGCTTCGAAGGCGAGCCCGCGCAGCAGGGCGTCCTCGCCACGGGCGGCGTCGAGGAGTTCGGTGACGGCGCTGCCGACGGGACGGGCGGCGAGCCAGGCGCGGTACTCGGCACGGGCCGCGTTGGGACGCAGCTGGGCGCAGCCGCGGAGCATGTCCTCGGCCGGCTGCTCGATGTTCCCGGCGGGGCTCTGCGCGGCGACGCAGATCTGTTCCAGCTTGACCCACACCGCCCAACTGCCCAGCGGGGTGAGCGTGGCCTGGCCGTCTGCGCAGGTGAGGGCGCCCACGGAGGCGATGGCGCTCAGGGCCCAGTCGAGGAGGGGGGCGAGAGGGGTGTCCTGTGCCGGTTCCTCCACCGGCTCGGGCTGCGGCCCGTACGGGATCTCGCAGCGCTCGGTGCGCAGTTCCGTGACGCGCTGTTCGAGCAGGTCGAGGAGTTGGGTGACGGGGACGGGGCCGGCCGAGAGCTGGAGGAAGGAGAGCACTTGGGGCATCGCGGAGACGACCTCGGCGACGACCGCGTGTTCCTGGTCCTCGGGCTCCGGGCAGGCGAGCGACCAGGCGTCGAAGAGGGCGACCCAGCCGCGCAGTACGGCGCTGTCGTCGCGGTTCCAGGCGCGCAGCCGCCAGCCGGGGCGCGCGCTGTCGCCGTGTACCTCGATGAGGCCCGCGAGACGTGCGGTGTCCCAGTCCGCGCGGACCTGAGCCGGAGTCAGGGCCAGGTCGTCGGCGGCCCGTTGGGCGGACGCCTCGGAGAGCGTGCCCGTGCCGTCGGGGGTCGTGCCGTCGCGGTCCCGGCCAGGGCTCAGCGCGGCGTCGGCCCATCGGGCGACACGGGCCGCGCCGGCGAGCTGGGCGCGCGCCATACGGGCCAGTTCCGCGGGCGCCGGGGTGCCCTCGGGCGGGCGCGGTGCGGGTCGGCGCGCAGGCCGCTGGTTCATCGCTCGGGGTGCGGCGGCCAGGGGTCGTGAGCGGACGAGTCGGAGCCTGGAGTCGCGCGGGATACGGGACGTCACGGGGGCAGTCTTCCGGTTGACGGTCCGAAAACCCAAACGGAACGGCTCAGGGGCCGACAGGGGAGCCCGGCGCACCGGGCCCCACGAGCGCCCGCAGGACCAGAACCGCCAGGTGCTTCGGGGGCAACCGGAAGCCGAGAAGGATCAAGGATGGAGGGGGAGGCGAGGGCTACATCAGCGGAGTGAGGAAACGTCGCAGGGCCTCTTCGTAACCGGCCGGGTCGGCGTTCCACATGGCGCCGTGCGGGGCGTTCCGGACGGTGTGCAGGGTGACCAGGTCGGGGCGGCGGTCGGCGAGGCGGCGGGAGTGCGCCCAGGGGGCGACCGCGTCGTCCGGGCCGTGCAGGACGAGGACCGGCACCTTGAGCAGGTCGGGATCGGCCGCACCCTGGACCCGGTCTCCGTGCAGGCCCGTACGGCCCTGGGCGGCGCGGACGGCCAGCGGCAGCAGGGCACCGGGCGTGCGGCGGGCCGCGGCGAGGGCGCGCAGCGTGTCCTCCCAGCTGAGGACGGGCGAGTCCAGCACGAGCCCGGAGATCCGGTCGCGCAGCGCGGAGTGCGCGGCGGCGCGCACCGCCATGGTGGCGCCGGTGGACCAGCCGTACAGGATGACCTGTTCGGCGCCGGAGCGCACGGCGTAGCGGATCGCCGCGTCGAGGTCGGACCACTCCGTCTCGCCGAGGTGGCTCAGGCCGTCCGGTGGGCGGGGTGCGCCGAGGTCGCCGCGATAGGCGAGGTCGAGGACGGGGAAGCGGAGGCGGTGCAGCAACTCCATGACGTTCATGGGGTGTTCACGGGTGGCGCCCAGACCGTGCACGGTGATCACCCAGGGCTCGCGGGCGCCGGGGACGAACCAGGCGGGCAGGGCGCCGAGTTCGCCGGGGATGTCGACGTCGGTGTGGTCGAGGCCGAGCGCGGTGCTCGGGTCGCCGATGTGCACGTTCGGGGTGAACCACACCTTGTCGCCGGGTTCCAGCGTGCCGTGGGTGACGCGTTCCAGTCGGCGTACGACCGTGTCGGCGGGGTGCGGGGCGGACTGAAGGACCGTACCGATGACGGCATGGCTCCCGTCGCCGCTCAGGCCGTACCTGCCCGGCCGCAGGGAGGCGAGAGCCCGGGTGAGCGTGATCTGTCCGGCGGCTGTGGCGTGCACGGTGAGCCGGGGTTCGGTGGGCAGCGGTCTGTCCGGCGACGCCCTCAGGGCGGCGTCGCTCGCGAAGCGGCCGGCCGCGACGGTGGCGGCTCCGGCGGCCAGAGCGGCGGTGACGGCCGCGGCCGTCACTTTCACGGTGCGCACGGGTCCAGTCTCCCGACGGAGTGCGCCGTCGGCCACCCGAAGGGGCTCGTGAAAAGTACGGGCCGGGGGACGGTTACGGCTGGCCGTACCCCTTCAACCGCTCCCCCACTTCCGCCACCTGCTCCGGGCTCAGCAGCGACGGCGAGTGGCCCGGAAGCGACGACGCCGTCAGCCACAGGCGGCACATCCACTCCAACTGGGCCGTACGGTCGTAGGCCTGGAGGAGGGTGGTGCCGTAGGTGAGGGTGCCGTGGTTCTGGAGGAGGCAGGCCGTGCGGTTCCGCAGCGCCCGGAGCATGTTCTCGGCCAACTTTTCCGTGCCGTAGGTCGCGTAGGGGGCGACGCGGACGGGGCCGCCGAGCGCGGCGGCCATGTAGTGGATGAGCGGCAGTTCGGAAACGAGTGTGGAGACGGCCGTGGAGTGCACGGCATGGGTGTGGACGACGGCGCGGGCGTCGGTGGCGCGGTAGACCGCCAGATGCATGGGCAGTTCGCTGGTCGGAACGAGTGAACCGAGCACCTGCCGGCCGTCGAGACCGACCCCGCAGACGTCCTCGGGCCCGAGTTCGTCGTACGGGACTCCGGTCGGCGTGACCAGGACGGTGTCCCCGACCCGGACCGACACATTGCCCGACGTACCGACGACCAGCCCCTCGGACACCGTCCGGCGAGCCGTCGCCACGAGCTCGCGCCAGGCCCGTTCCGTCGCGTCCCGCGCACCCTGCCCCGCCACGTCCCGCCCGTCGCTCACGTCCCACCGCTGTTCGGCCATGCCACGATCCTGCCAGCCGCGCACGCCGGCCCGGCGCGGGCGAGGGCACTTTAGGGCGGAACACGCACCTCCGAAAGGGCGCATATACGAACAGAACGCCCGCCCGGATCAATTGGCCGATGACCGACGGAGTTTCAGGGATCTTCCAATAACCTCGGGGAGATTTGTCGTGCACGCCGCCATTCCGGGGGAAATATGGCCCGTGATCGCAAACCGTCCCGAAGTCGCCAACTGTCCCGAAGTCGCCACGCCCGCTTCACCGTGCTCTCCGTGGCGACACTGACCATCGGCACAACCGCCCTCGTCGAGATGCCGGTCTCGGCAGCCGCCAAGCCCAAGGGGCACGACGTCTCCTCGCACCAGAAGAGCGTCAACTGGCCGAAGGCGAAGAGCAAAGGCGCCAGGTTCGTCTACGTGAAGGCGACCGAGTCCCACACGTACCGCAATCCCTATTACGGCCAGCAGTACCACGGCGCACGCAACGCGGGCCTAGTCCGCGGGGCGTACCACTTCGCACTGCCGCACAAGTCGTCGGGCAAGACTCAGGCGGCGTACTTCGTACGCAACGGAGGCGGCTGGCGGGCGGACGGCTGGACGCTGCCGCCCGCGCTCGACATCGAATACAACCCGTACGGCAAGAAGAAGTGCTACGGACTGAGCAAGGCCAGGATGGTCGGCTGGATCAAGTCGTTCAGCAACGAGGTGAAGCGGCAGACCGGCCGCCGCCCGGTGATCTACACCAACTACAACTGGTGGAAGATGTGCACCGGCAACAGCTCCGCGTTCGCCTCGAACCACGCGCTCTGGCTGGCCCGCTACAGCTCGTCGGCGGGGCCGCTGCCTGCGGGGTGGAGGACATGGACGTTCTGGCAGTACGACAACGGCGGGAGCCTGCCGGGTGACCAGAATCTCTTCAACGGGTCCATGAGCCGGCTCAAGAAGTTCGCGAAGGGCTAGAAGCAAGGGCTAGCGGAGCCCAGTACTCCGCCTCAGTTCGACTCCCACGTCACCCCTCCGGTATATCCGGAGGGGTGACGCCTCGTTTTGGTACACCTCACGGTCCTGCCAAGTTCATCTTCCGTTCATCCAGGTTGCCTACGGTCCACAGACCGATGACGTCCGATAGAAGACCGGGTAACGGGTAAATGGAGAACTTCTCGCTGATCCTCGCGATAGTGGTGGTCACTGCCCTCGCGTTCGATTTCACGAACGGTTTCCACGACACTGCCAACGCGATGGCCACCACCATCTCGACCGGCGCCATGAAGCCCAAGGCCGCCGTGGCCATGTCCGCCGTACTCAACCTCGTCGGCGCGTTCCTCTCCGTGGAGGTCGCCAACACGATCTCCAAGGGCCTGGTCAACGAAGACGGCATACAACCCGAGGTGATCTTCGCCGCGCTCGTCGGCGCCATCCTCTGGAACCTGCTGACCTGGCTCGTCGGCCTGCCGTCCAGTTCCTCGCACGCCCTCATGGGCGGCCTGATCGGCGCCACCATCGCCTCGGCGGGCGCCGGCGCGGTGCACGGCGACGTCCTCGTCACCAAGGTGCTGATCCCCGCGATCGCCGCCCCGCTGGTCGCGGGCCTCGCCGCGATGCTCGCCTCCCGGCTGACGTACAAGCTCGGCAAGAACGCGAACGGCGAAGCCGCCAAGAAGGGCTACCGCACAGGTCAGATCGCCTCCGCCGGACTCGTTTCGCTGGCCCACGGCACCAACGACGCGCAGAAGACCATGGGCATCATCACCCTCGCCCTGGTCGCCGGCGGCGCCGTCGCCCCGGACTCGGACCCCCCGACCTGGGTGATCCTCTCCGCCGGTCTCGCGATCGCGCTCGGCACCTACCTGGGCGGCTGGCGCATCATCCGCACGATGGGCAAGGGCCTGACCGACCTTCAGCCGCAGCAGGGCTTCGCCGCCCAGACCAGCGCGGCCACGGTCATCCTGGCCTCCTCGCACCTCGGCTTCTCCCTGTCCACCACGCACTCGGTCTCCGGCTCGGTGATGGGCGCGGGCCTCGGCCGCAAGGGCGGTGTGGTGCGCTGGTCCACCGCCACCCGGATGTTCGTCGCCTGGGGCCTGACGCTGCCGGCCGCGGCTCTGGTCGCCGCGATCGCGGAGTACGTGACCTCCTTCGGCACTTGGGGCACCGCGTTCGTCGCCGTCTTCCTGGTCGCGTCCAGCGCCGCGATCTGGGTGGTCTCCCGCCGCCAGGTGATCGACCACACGAACGTCAACGACACCAACGGCACAGAGGAACCCGCCGACGTGGTGACCACGGCCATCACCGCCGTCACCCCGCCCCCGACGGGCACCGTCGAAGAGCCGGACACCGAGCCCGCCCCTACCGCCACGGTCTAAGGAACGAACAGCATGAAGATCGATTGGGCAGCCCTCGGCTCCGTCTTCGGAGTCAGCCTCATCGTCACCGTCGCCCTCGTGGGCCTCTTCACCCTCGGCATCGCCGGCCTCTCCAAGCGCGAGTCGGCGTCCGCCCAGGGCAACTCCGCGGCCCTCGCGACGACCGGCGCGTACGCCTGCTTCACGGCATGCACGGCGGCGGTGGCGTACGGGATCTATCTGATCGTGGCCTGACGTCCCGCACGCCACCCGCCTGTGTGGGCCTTCGCACACTCTCCCTTCGCAGGTCAGCGGCAAGTTGACGGCTGCTGATGGGCGTGGTGGACTGCCCGAGCCAAGTACGGCGGCAGAAGAGGAAGCCGGTGTGAGTCCGGCGCGGTCCCGCCACTGTCACCGGGGAAGTAACTCCCCGGGAGCCAGGAACTCTCGCCGTCGGTCTCGTCGAACCAGGGCGCGGACACCCTGAGTGAGGACATAACGCCATGCGCGGCTGCCTGTTGCGGATCAGTTTGCCGAGTACGAGGGATTCGAGGGCCCCAAGGGTTCTGCCTGACGTAGCGACAGGCTGACCCCCATGCGTGCCGATCGCGTTTTCGCGTACGGCGCCGCCGCCGGCCTCCTCGGTGACCAACTCCTCGGCGATCCGCGCCGTGGACATCCGGTCGCCGCGTTCGGGCGGGCCGCGGGCGCCGTGGAACGGGTGTTGTGGCGGGACCACCGTGGGTGGGGCGCGCTGCACACCGCCGTGTGCGTAGGCGGTGCCGTATCCCTCGCGGCCCTCGCCGCCACTTCCGTACGTACGTCCCGTGCCGCCTCCGTCGCGCTGACCGCCGCCGCCACCTGGACCGTGGTCGGCGGGACTTCGCTCGGCCGCGAGGCCCGGGCCATCGGCGAGGCACTCGCCGCAGGGGACATCGAGATGGCCCGGGAACGGCTGCCGCACCTGTGCGGACGGGACCCCCAGGCGCTGGACGCCGACGGGATCGCCCGGGCCGTCGTCGAGTCCGTCGCCGAGAACACCTCCGACGCGGTGGTCGGCGCGCTCGTGTGGGGCGCCGTGGCAGGTGTGCCGGGACTCGTCGGCTTCCGGGCCGTCAACACGCTGGACGCCATGGTCGGGCACAGGTCGTCCAAGTACCGGCGCTACGGCTGGGCTTCCGCGCGGCTCGACGACGTGGCGGGCTGGCCGGGCGCCCGGTTGACCGCCGTGCTCGCGACCGTCGCGGGCAGCGATCCACGCGGGGCCGTACGCGCCTGGCGCGCCGACGCCACCCGGCACCCGAGCCCCAACGCCGGGCCCGTCGAGGCCTCGTTCGCGGGAGCGTTGGGAGTACGGCTGGGCGGAACGCTGTCGTACGGCGGGCGAGTCGAGCACCGTCCGGTACTCAACGGCGAGGGGCGGGCCGTGCGGGTCGACGACATCGAGCGGGCCGTGCGGCTCTCGCGGCGCGTGAGCCGGCTCGCACTCGGTGCGACCGTCGCCGGGCGACTCGTCACGAGACGGCTCCTCACCAGACGACTCGACACAAAGGGGCGTACGTCATGAGCGGCGGCGGGCTGCTCGTCGCCGGGACCACCTCCGACGCGGGCAAGAGCGTGGTCACCGCCGGGATCTGCCGGTGGCTGGTTCGCCAGGGGGTGAAAGTCGCTCCCTTCAAGGCGCAGAACATGTCCCTCAATTCATTCGTCACACGCGAGGGCGCCGAGATCGGGCGCGCGCAGGCCATGCAGGCACAAGCCGCACGCGTCGAGCCGACGGCGCTCATGAACCCCGTACTGCTGAAGCCGGGCAGCGACCGCAGCAGCCAGGTCGTGCTGATGGGCAAACCGGTGGGCGAGTTGAGCGCGCGCGGCTATCACGGGGGCAGGCAGGAGAGGCTTCTCGGGACCGTGTTGGACTGCCTGGCCGAGTTGCGGGGCACGTATGACGCGGTGATCTGTGAGGGGGCGGGCAGTCCCGCCGAGATCAATCTGCGGCGGACCGACATCGTGAACATGGGGATCGCCAGGAATGCCCGGCTCCCTGTGCTGGTGGTCGGTGACATCGATCGTGGCGGGGTCTTCGCGTCGTTCTTCGGGACGGTCGCTCTGCTGTCGCAGGAGGATCAGGAACTCGTCGCCGGGTTCCTGGTCAACAAGTTCCGCGGCGATGTGTCGCTGCTGGAGCCGGGGTTGGACATGCTTTACGGCCTCACCGGGCGCTCGACATACGGTGTGCTCCCCTTCCAGCACGGGCTCGGCATCGACGAGGAGGACGGACTGCGGGTGTCGTTGCGGGGCACGGTGCGCGAGTCCGTGGTCGCTCCGCCCGTCGGCGAGGACGTCCTACGGGTCGCCGTCTGTGCGATCCCCCTCATGTCCAACTTCACCGACGTGGACGCGTTGGCCGCCGAACCGGGCGTCGTGGTGCGGTTCGTGGACCGCCCCGAGGAGTTGGCCGACGCCGACCTCGTGGTGATCCCGGGGACCCGCGGGACGGTGCGGGCCCTGGAGTGGCTGCGGGAGCGCGGCCTCGCGGACGCGCTGATGCGCAGAGCCGCTGAGGGGCGGCCCGTCCTCGGGATCTGCGGCGGCTTCCAGGTGCTCGGCGAGCACATCGAGGACGAGGTCGAGTCACGCGCGGGCCATGTCGACGGACTCGGACTGCTCCCCGTACGCGTGCGGTTCGCTCGCGAGAAGACCCTTACGCGGCCCGTCGGCGAGGCGCTCGGCGAGCACGTCGAGGGGTACGAGATCCATCACGGCGTCGCCGAAGTCACCGGCGGAGTCCCCTTCTTGGACGGCTGCCGGGTCGGCGAGATCTGGGGCACGCACTGGCACGGCTCACTGGAGTCGGACGGTTTCCGGCGGGCCTTCCTGCGCGAGGTGGCGGCCGCCGCGGGCCGCCGTTTCGTACCGGCCGCCGACACCTCGTTCGCCGCGCTGCGCGAGGAACAGCTCGACCGGCTCGGCGATCTGATCGAGAACCACGCGGACACGGACGCGCTGTGGCGACTCATCGAGTCGGGCGCGCCATCAGGACTGCCCTTCATTCCACCGGGAGCGCCCGCATGAGCACAGTGCTGTTGTTGTCGACCGCCGATACGGATCTGCTGGCGGCCCGGGCCGCTTCCGGCGCCTCGTACCGGATCGGCAATCCGACCCGGGTGGATGTGGCGGAGGAGCTGCCCGCGCTCGTCGAGGGCGCGGACATCGCCGTCGTACGCCTGCTGGGTGGCAAACGCGCCTGGGAGGACGGGCTCGCGGCGTTGAAGACGTCCGGGATCCCGACGGTTCTGCTCGGCGGGGAGACTGTCCCCGACGCGGAGTTGATGGCCGAGTCATCGGTACCGGCCGGTGTCGTGGCGGAGGCGCTGCGGTACCTCGTGGAGGGCGGCCCCGGAAACCTCGCCGAACTGGCCCGCTTCCTCTCCGACACCGTGCTGCTCACGGGCGAAGGCTTCGAAGAACCGCGGAAGATGGCCGAGTACGGAGTCCACGGCGAGCGTCCGTACGCCGACGGCCGCCCGACCATCGGCGTGCTCTTCTACCGGGCCCATGAACTGTCCGGCAACACCGCCTTCGTGGACACCCTGTGCAACGCGATCGAGGCGCGCGGCGCCAACGCCCTTCCCGTGTACTGCGGTTCGCTGCGCGGCGCCGACGATGGCCTGTACGAGATCCTCGGGAAGGCCGACGCGCTGGTCGCCACCGTGCTCGCGGCGGGAGGCACACACGCCTCGCAGGCCTCGGCGGGCGGTGACGAGGAGGCCTGGGACATCGGGGCGCTGGCGGACCTCAACATCCCTGTGCTGCAAGGGCTTTGCCTGACGTCTTCGAAGCAGGCGTGGGATGAGTCCGATGCCGCCCTCTCTCCCATGGACGCGGCGATGCAGGTCGCGATCCCGGAGTTCGACGGGCGGATCATCACGGTCCCGTTCTCCTTCAAGGAGCAGGGCCCTGACGACGTACCGGTGTACGTCGCCGATCCGGAACGGGCCGGGCGGGTGGCCGGAATCGCCGTACGGCACGCGCAGTTGAAGCACAAGCCGAACGACGAGAAGAAGCTCGCGCTCGTCTTCACCGCCTACCCGACGAAGCACTCACGCGTCGGGAACGCGGTGGGGCTCGACACCCCGGCTTCAGCGGTACGGGTCCTTGACGCACTGCGGGACGCTGGATACAGGGTCACCGAATACCCGTCCGGCGGCGACGAGTTGATCCACCGGCTCATCGCGGCCGGCGGTCACGACGTCGAGTGGCTGACGGAGGATCAGCTGGCCGCCGCGCCGGCGCGCGTACCGCTCGCCGACTACCAGGCGTGGTTCGACAAGCTCGACCCCGCGCTGCGGGAAGGGATGCTGGAGGCGTGGGGGGAGCCGCCAGGGTCGTTGTACGTCGACGGGGACGACATCGTGCTGGCCTCCCTCCAGTTCGGGAACGTCGTGGTCATGATCCAGCCGCCGCGCGGTTTCGGCGAGAACCCGATCGCGATCTACCACGACCCGGACATGCCGCCGTCGCACCACTACATGGCGGCGTACCGGTGGCTGGAAAACAGCTTTGGCGCGGATGCGATCGTGCACATGGGCAAGCACGGCACGATGGAGTGGCTGCCGGGCAAGGGGCTTGGGCTGAGCGTGGGTTGCGCGCCGGACGCGGTGCTCGGCGACCTGCCGCTGATCTATCCCTTCATCGTCAACGACCCCGGCGAGGGCACCCAGGCCAAGCGCCGCGGTCACGCCACGGTCGTCGACCACCTGGTACCGCCGATGGCGCGCGCGGACACGTACGGGGATCTAGCGAAGCTGGAGCAGCTCCTGGACGAGTACGCCCTCGTGTCCGACCTGGACCCGACGAAGGCGCCGGCGGTACGCGCGCAGATCTGGACGCTGGTCAAGGCGGCCGAGCTGCACCACGACCTGCACGTGGACGATCAGCCGGACGACGACGCGTTCGACGAGTTCGTCATGCACATCGATGGCTACCTGTGCGAGATCAAGGACGTGCAGATCCGGGACGGGCTGCACATCCTGGGCGGGGGGCCGGAGGGCGAGCCGCGCGTCAATCTCGTACTCGCCGTGCTGCGGGCCTCCCAGGTGTGGGGCGGCGCCGCGAACGCGCTGCCGGGCCTGCGCGCCTCGTTCGCCTCTCATTTCGGGCTGGTCGAGAAGGAGTTGCTCGCCGAGCCGGGCACGCCGCTGAAGGTGCCGGCCGAGCTGACCGACCTCGTCGAAGGACCGTCACGCACGGCTGCGGACGCGATCGACCTCCTGGAGATCCTGTGCCGCCAGGTCGCGGAGGGCATGGAAGAGCGCGGCTGGGACGTCACGGCCGTCCCCGCTCTCGTACGCGAGGTCGTCGGCTCCGAACTCCCGGACGCAGTAGCGGTGTTGGAGTTCGCGTGCCGTGAGGTCGTGCCGCGCCTCGCCCGTACGACGGACGAGATCGACCACATCCTCCGGGCCCTGGACGGCGGTTACGTCCCGGCTGGGCCGTCGGGTTCGCCTACGCGCGGGCTCGTGAACGTCCTGCCGACCGGCCGCAACTTCTACTCGGTCGACCCCAAGGCCATTCCTTCGAGGCTGAGTTGGGAGGTCGGGCAGTCGCTGGCGGACTCGCTGGTCCAGCGGTATCTGGCCGACACCGGTGAGTACCCGAAGTCGGTCGGCCTGACGGTCTGGGGTACGTCCGCGATGCGCACCCAGGGCGATGACATCGCGGAGATCCTGGCGCTGCTGGGCTGCCGGCCGGTGTGGGACGACGCGTCGCGGCGGGTGACGGGCTTCGAGGTGGTTCCGGTGGAGGAACTGGGCCGGCCGCGGATTGACGTCACGGTCCGTATCTCCGGGTTCTTCCGGGATGCGTTTCCGCATGTGGTGGGGCTGATTGACGATGCGGTTCGGGCGGTGGCGGAGCTTGATGAGCCCGCGGAGAGCAACTTCGTGCGGGCGCATGTGGAGGAGGACGCCGCTGAGCATGGGGATCGACGGCGGGCTACGGCTCGTATTTTCGGGTCGAAGCCGGGGGCTTATGGGGCGGGGTTGCTGCCGTTGATCGATGCGCGGAACTGGCGGTCTGATGCCGATCTCGCCGAGGTGTACGCGGTGTGGGGCGGTTATGCGTATGGGCGCGGGCTGGAGGGGCGGGCGGCGCGCGGGGACATGGAGACGGCGTTCAAGCGGATCGCGGTGGCGGCGAAAAATGTCGACACCAGAGAACATGATCTTGTCGACGCGGACGACTATTTCCAGTACCACGGCGGGATGGTCGCCATGGTGCGGCATCTGACGGGGGCCAGCCCGGAAGCGTATGTGGGCGACTCGGCCGTACCCGACCAGGTGAAGACACGGACCCTCGGCGAGGAGACGCATCGGGTGTTCCGGGCCCGGGTCGTCAACCCGCGCTGGATGGCTGCGATGCGCAGGCATGGCTACAAGGGTGCTTTCGAGATGGCCGCGACCGTCGACTACCTCTTCGGGTACGACGCCACGGCCGGGGTTGTAGACGACTGGATGTACGAGAAGCTCGCGTCCGAGTACGTGTTCTCGCAGGAAAACCAGGACTTCATGCGGAAGTCCAATCCGTGGGCACTGCGCGGCATCACCGAACGTCTACTGGAGGCGGCAGAGCGCGGGCTGTGGGCGGAGCCGGACCAGGAGACCCTGGACCGGCTCCGGCAGACCTACCTCGAGCTCGAGGGCGATCTGGAGGGAGACGAGTGATCTCCCTGGGAACCCCCGTGTCGGCGGAGACAACCTGGCGCTTCCGCAACGCCGTCGGCGTAATCCAGGACCACCCCCGCGTCGGCGGGGACCAAGCCTTGACCGTGGCACGCCTGCGGCCAGCCTTGGCCCCGCTCAGTGAAACGTCACCCGAAGGAGTGATCACAGCGTGACCACCCCCTACCCGTTCTCCGCCATCGTCGGACAAGACGACCTCCGGCTGGCACTGCTGCTGAACGCAGTGTCACCGCAGGTCGGCGGAATCCTCGTGCGCGGGGAAAAGGGGACCGCCAAGTCCACATCCGTGCGCGCCCTTTCGGCCCTCCTGCCGGAGGTGGACGTCGTCGCCGGGTGCCGGTTCTCATGTGCGCCCGGGTCGCCAGATCCGGCATGTCCCGACGGTCCGCACGAGGTGGGGCCCGGTACGACGCGTCCCGCGCGAATGGTCGAGCTGCCGGTCGGCGCGTCCGAGGACCGGCTCGTCGGCGCACTCGACATCGAGCGAGCACTTGCGGAGGGCGTGAAGGCGTTCGAGCCGGGGCTGCTCGCCTCGGCGCACCGAGGAATCCTTTACGTCGACGAAGTCAATCTCTTGCACGACCACTTGGTCGACCTCTTGCTGGACGCCGCCGCGATGGGTGCCTCGTACGTCGAGCGAGAAGGCGTCTCCGTCCGGCACGCCGCCCGATTCCTGCTGGTCGGAACCATGAACCCCGAAGAAGGCGAGCTGCGGCCCCAGCTCCTCGACCGCTTCGGGCTGACCGTCGAGGTCACCGCCTCGCGGGAGCCGGACCAACGGGTCGAGGTCGTGCGGCGGCGGCTCGCGTACGACGACGACCCCGCCGGCTTCGCGGCGCGCTGGGCCGACGAGGAGGCCGCCGTACGGGCGCGGATCGTGGCGGCGCGGGAGTTGTTGCCGTCGGTGCAGCTGGGCGACGGGGCGTTGCGGCAGATCGCGGCGACCTGTAGTGCCTTCGAGGTCGACGGCATGCGCGCCGACATCGTGATGGCGCGGACCGCTACGGCGTTGGCCGCGTGGGCCGGCCGTACCGACGTACTCGCGGAGGACGTCCGGCAGGCCGCGCTGCTCGCGCTTCCTCACCGTCGGCGCCGGTCGCCCTTCGACGCGCCCGGACTCGACGAGGACAAACTCGACGAAACACTGGAGGAGTTCGGCGGCGGGGACGACTCCGGCGACGAGGACCCGGATCCGGACGGGCCCGGCGGTGGCGGGCAGCCGCCGCAGGACGGGCCGGGCGACGACAGCGAGTCACCTGCCGGTGAGGTTCCGGCGCAAGGCGAGCCCTCGGAGGGCGACGAGCAGGCGCCGACCGCACCCGGTGGCGGTGAGCAGTCCCCCGTACGGGCTGCCGAGCCGTTTCGTACCAAGGCGCTGAGCGTGCCCGGACTCGGCGAGGGTGCTGCCGGGCGTCGCTCTCGGGCGCGGACCGAGCACGGGCGGACCACCGGGGCCCGACGGCCCCAAGGGGCGCTCACCAAGCTGCACTTGGCGGCGACCGTGCAGGCCGCGGCCCCGCATCAGCGGGCTCGTGGACGGTCGGGGCCCGGACTTGTCGTACGGCGCGACGATCTGCGGCAGGCGACCAGAGAGGGCCGCGAGTCCAATCTCGTCCTGTTCGTCGTGGACGCCTCCGGATCCATGGCCGCACGGCAGCGGATGAGTGCGGTGAAGGGGGCCGTGCTGTCGCTGCTGCTCGACGCGTATCAGCGGCGGGACAAGGTGGGGCTGGTGACCTTCCGGGGGAAGGACGCCGAGGTCGCGTTGCCGCCGACCTCGTCGGTGGACGCGGCGGCGGCCCGGCTGGAGTCGTTGCCGACGGGTGGGCGGACACCGCTGGCCGCGGGGCTGTTGAGGGCCCATGACGTGCTGCGGGTGGAGCGGCTCAGAGATCCCGCGCGGCGTTCGCTCGTCGTCGTGGTGACGGACGGGCGGGCTACGGGCGGGCCGGATCCCGTCGCGCTCTCGGGCCGCGCGGCGCGGCTGTTCGCGGCCGACGGGGTCGCGTCCGTGGTCGTCGACTGCGAGTCGGGGCCGGTAAGGCTCGGGCTCGCGGGGCAGCTCGCGGGTGAACTCGGTGGTACGGCAGTCACGTTGGACGAGCTGCGGGCCGACTCGATCGCCGGGCTTGTCAGGGACGTTCAGGGCAGCAGGGACAATGGCAGGAGGGCCGCGTAATGCCGCAGGGACAGCCGAGTGTCGTACCGGATGACGGGTTGACGACTCGTCAGCGGCGTAATCGTCCTCTCGTCGTCGTGCATACGGGGATCGGCAAGGGCAAGTCCACCGCTGCCTTCGGGCTCGCGCTGCGGGCCTGGAATCAGGGGTGGCCGATCGGGGTGTTCCAGTTCGTGAAGTCGGCGAAGTGGAAGGTCGGCGAGGAGAACGCCTTGCGGGTCCTCGGTGCCTCCGGTGAGGGCGGGTCCGTCGACTGGCACAAGATGGGTGAGGGCTGGTCCTGGGTGCAACGCGACTCCCAGATGGACAACGAGGAGAAGGCCCGCGAGGGGTGGGAGCAGGTCAAGCGGGACCTCGCTGCCGAGACGTACAAGCTGTATGTCCTCGATGAGTTCGCGTACCCCATGCACTGGGGGTGGGTCGATGTCGACGAGGTGATCTCGGTGCTTCGGGACCGGCCGGGGACGCAGCATGTGGTGATCACCGGGCGGAACGCGCCCGAGAAGCTCGTCGAATTCGCCGATCTCGTCACCGACATGTCCAAGGTCAAGCATCCGATGGACGCCGGTCAGAAGGGCCAGAGGGGCATCGAGTGGTGATTTCCGTCCCTCGGCTGGTCATTGCCGCGCCTTCTTCCGGAAGCGGCAAGACCACTGTTGCTACGGGGCTGATGGCGGCGTTCGCCTCGCGGGGGCTTGCCGTGTCTCCGCACAAGGTGGGGCCCGACTACATCGATCCCGGGTATCACTCGCTTGCCGCTGGGCGAGTGGGGCGGAATCTCGATGCGTATCTGTGTGGGGCGGAGTTGGTGGCTCCGTTGTTCGCGCATGGTGCGCGTGGGTGTGATGTCGCCGTTGTCGAGGGTGTGATGGGGCTGTACGACGGGGCCGCCGGGGAGGGGGAGTTGGCCTCCACCGCTCATGTGGCGAAGTTGCTGCGGGCGCCGGTGGTGTTGGTCGTGGATGCGTCTTCGCAGTCCCGGTCGGTGGCTGCGTTGGTGCATGGGTTCGCTTCCTGGGATCCCGAAGTGCGGGTTGCGGGGGTGATTCTCAACAAGGTCGGGTCCGAGCGGCATGAGGTGATGTTGCGGGAGGCGTTGGACGAGTCGGGGGTGCCGGTGCTTGGCGTCCTGCGGCGGGCTCGGCAGGTGGGTACTCCTTCTCGGCACCTTGGTCTTGTGCCGGTTGCCGAGCGGCGGGCGGAGGCTGTTGAGGCGGTCGGTGCCATGGCTTCGCTGGTGCGGGAGGGGTGTGATCTGGATGCGCTGCTTGCGGTGGCGCGCGGTGCGCCCTCGTTGTCGGGTGCGGCTTGGGATGTGGCTGGGGTGGTGGCCTGCGGCGCTTCTTCCCCAGCCCCGCCCCTTCCCGAAACTGGGGGCTCCGCCCCCAGACCCCCGTATCGGCCTGAACGGCCTCGTCCTCAAGCGCCGGACGGGCTGGTTGGTGCCGGCCTGAGCTCACATGAACCGGCCAAACCCAAGGCGCCCCTCGTCGCCGTCGCCGGCGGCCCCGCCTTCACCTTCTCCTACGCCGAGCATGCCGAACTGCTCGCCGCCGCCGGAGCCGAAGTCATCACCTTCGACCCGCTCCATGACGAGCAACTGCCGGACGGAACGGCCGGATTGGCCATCGGAGGCGGGTTCCCGGAGGTGTACGCCGCCGAGCTGTCCGCCAACGAACCCCTGCGCAAAGCCATCGCCGAGCTGGCGTTCAGCGGCGCTCCCGTCGCCGCCGAATGTGCCGGCCTCCTCTACCTCTCCCGTGAGCTCGACGGTCAGCCCATGTGCGGTGTCCTGGACACGACCGCCCGTATGGACGAGCGGCTGACCCTGGGGTATCGGGACGCCGTGGCCGTGAGCGACAGCGTGCTCGCCGTAGCCGGGACGCGGATGCGCGGGCACGAGTTTCACCGCACCGTCGTCGAGCCCGGCGCGGGGGCCGCTCCCGCCTGGGGGCTCCACGCTCCTGAGCGGCGGGTCGAAGGTTTCGTACAACAAGGTGTGCACGCGAGTTACGTGCACACGCACTGGGCGTCCGCACCCGGTGTCGCCCGTCGGTTCGTGGAGAGGTGCCGGACGTCATGAGCAGCAGCAGACTGATCGGAGTCGGAGTGGGGCCCGGGGACCCGGAGCTCGTGACCGTCAAGGGGGTCAACGCTCTCCGTGCGGCGGACGTGGTCGTCGTTCCTGTGATGGCTGCATCTGACGGAAAGGATGGCGGCGAGCGCGGCCGCGCCGAGGCCACCGTGCTGCACTATGTGCCCGAGGACAAGGTCGTACGGGTCGTGTTCGCGCTCAACGAGCGGTCGGACCGAGCCAGGCGCGAGGCTGCCTGGGACGCGGCCGGTGCACGGGTGGCCGAGCTGCTGCGCACCCACGGAACGGTCGCCTTCGCGACCATCGGCGACCCTAACGTGTACTCCACGTTCACCTATCTCGCGCAGACCATCGAGGAGTTGGTTCCGGGGACGGTCGTCGAAACGGTGCCCGGCATCACCGCCATGCAGGACCTCGCCGCCCGCTCCGGTGCCGTACTGACCGAGGGCACCGAGCCACTCACCCTGGTCCCCGTCACGGCCGGCGCCGCGGTGCTGAAGGACGCGCTCGCCGGTCCGGGCACGGTGGTGGCGTACAAGTTCGGCCGCCTCGCGGAGGAAGTGGTCGCGGCGCTGCGGGAGACCGGGCGGCTCGATGACGCGGTATGGGGTTCCGCGCTGGGCCTGCCCGACGAGTCGATCAGTCCCGCGTCCGACCTGGACGGCACTCCCCTGCCCTACCTCTCCACCCTCATCGCCCCAGCTCAACGCCATGGCAAACGCGGCGGCAAGCTGTGACCGCCCGAAATCGCTGATCACTCGTAGCCCTCGCACGCAGCCCTCGCAGTACTCGTACCACTCGTAGGAGAGGACCCACCCCCCATGCCCGACGCCTCCACCCCCAAGGTGACCTTCGTCGGCGCCGGGCCCGGCGCAGCCGACCTGCTCACCTTCCGCGCCGCGAAAGCGATCGCCGAGGCCGACATCGTCATCTGGGCGGCCAGCCTGGTGCAGGAGGAGGTCCTGGAGCACGCGCGCGAAGGAGCGGAGATCCTCGACTCGGCGACCATGTCGCTCGAGGACGTCGTCGCCGTGTACGAGCGGGCCGCGGCGGAAGGCCTGAAGGTGGCCCGCATCCACTCCGGCGACCCGGCGCTGTGGGGCGGCACGCAGGAGCAGGTCGACCGGTGCGAGAACATCGGCATCGAGACCGAGATCGTCCCCGGCGTCTCCTCCTTCTCCGCCGTCGCCGCCTTGGCGCAACGCGAGCTGACCATCCCCGAGATCGCCCAGTCCGTGATCCTCACCCGCCTCGGCGGCGGCAAGACGCCCATGCCGCCGGGCGAGGAGGTCCGCGAGTTCGCTCGCCACGGCACCACCATGGCACTGTTTCTGTCCGCCGCCCGCAGCGGCCAGCTCGTACGGGAGCTGCTGGAGGGCGGCTACCCGACGACGACGCCGGTCGTGGTCGCGTACCAGGCGACCTGGCCCGAGGAGCTGATCGTGAAGTGCACGATCGGCACGCTGGAGGAGACCGTCAAGGAGCACAAGCTGTGGAAGCACACGCTGTTCCTGGTCGGCCCGGCCCTCGACGCGCACGGCACCCGCTCGCACCTCTACCACCCGGGCCACTTCCACGGCTTCCGCAAGGCGGACCCGGAGGCTCGTAAGGCGCTGCGTACGCAAGGCATGCGGGGTGCCACACCATGATCACTGTCGTCGGTACGGGAACGGGGGCGCCCCTTCCTCCGGACGCCGAGGCCGAGTTGGCCGCGGCGACGCTCGTCGTGGGCGCCCGTCGGCATCTGGCGGCGGCCCCCCTGCCGGACACGGTGGAACGGATCGTCCTCGGTCCGCTGCCCCCCGCCCTCGACGCGATAGAGCAGCACCTGAAGAAGCCCGCGCATCACGCTGATCAACAGCGCATCGTCGTACTGGCCTCCGGGGACCCCGGCTTCTTCGGCATCGTACGAGCGCTCGCCGAGCGCTTCGGCGCCCACACCCTGGATGTACGCCCCGGTGTCTCCTCCGTCGCCACCGCCTTCGCACGACTGGGCCTGACCTGGGACGACGCGGTCGTGGTGAGCGCTCACGGCCGGGATCCACGGACCGCGGTGAACGTCTGCCGGGCCCACCCGAAGGTGGCGGTGCTGACCGGCCCGGGCGCCGGGCCCGCGGAACTGGGCGCCGCGCTGCAATCGCAGTCGCAGTCGAGCGAGCGCGTCCTCGTCGTGGCCTCGGCCCTGGGTTCGGGCCCGGACGAGCGCGTCGAGCGGGTCACGCCCGCCGAGGCCGCCGCCCGCGAGTGGGGAACGGCGGTCAGCGTCGTGCTGTGCCTCGACGAGTCCCGCGCCCTCTCCCCCGTGCGCACGATCGCCGGACCACCACCCGGGCCCGCCCAATGGGCCCTGGACGAGGGCGAGTTCATGTACCGCGACTCGATGATCAGCAAGTTCGAGGTACGGGCCCTGGCGCTGGCCCGGCTCGGGCCGCGGCTCGGCGACCACGTCTGGGACATCGGCGCGGGCTCCGGCTCGGTCGCCGTGGAGTGCGCGCGGCTCGGGGCCGCCGTGACCGCCGTCGAGAAGAGCGGGGACGGCGTGGAGCGCGTTCGCGCCAACGCCGCCGCGCACGGCGTCCACGTGACCGCCGTGCAGGGCGTCGCACCCGCCGTACTGTCCGAACTCCCCGACCCCGACGCCGTGTTCATCGGCGGCGGCGGGCGTGAGCTGCCCGCGATCGTGACGGACTGCGCACGGCGGGCGCAGCGGTCGGTCGTGGTGGCGATGGCCGCGCTCGACCGGGTTCCGGCGGCGCGGGAGGCGCTGCTGGCCGCCGGGTTCGACTGTGACGGCGTATTGCTGCAGTCGTCCCGGCTCGCGCCGCTGCCCGGGGACGTGACCCGGCTCGCGGCGACCAATCCCGTCTTTCTGCTGTGGGGCGTCAGGCCTCAGGCGCGTACCAAGGGAGTTACTCAGTGATCGGCCTGATTTCGGCGACGGCGGCGGGTGCCAGGGCCCGTGAACGGGTGGCCGCGGCCTGGCCGGATCGCACGCGGGTGTACGACGGTCCCGTGAGCGATGCCGTGCGGCGGGCCTTCGCGGAGTGTGAGCAGCTGGTGTGCTTCCTGGCGACTGGGGCTGTTGTGCGGCTCGTCGCGCCGCTGTTGGCGGACAAAGCGTCCGACCCCGGGATCGTGTGTGTCGACGAGGGCGGACGGTTCGCCGTCTCGCTCGTCGGCGGGCACGGGGGCGGCGCCAATGAACTCGCGGGCGCGGTGGGTGAGTTGCTCGGCGCGCAGCCCGTGGTGACGACGGCGACGGACGCGGTCGGGGTGCCCGGCCTGGACACGCTCGGTTTTCCGGTCGAGGGGGATGTCGCCGGTGTGTCGCGGGCTCTGCTGGACGGGGAGCCCGTCGCCCTGGAGGCGGAGGTGCCGTGGCCGCTCCCTCCGCTTCCCGTCACCCCGACAGGTCAGTACACGATCCGCGTCAGCGACCGCCTGGCCGAGCCCGCCGCGCACGAAGTCGTCCTCCGCCCGCCGTCCCTCGTCGTCGGCGTCGGCGCTTCCAAGGGCGCCCCCGTGGACGAGGTGTTGGCGAACATCGAGGACGCCCTGCGCGATGCCGGCCTGTCGGCGAAGTCGGTCGCCGAACTCGCCACCGTCGACGCCAAGGCCGACGAGCCCGGCATCGTGGAGGCAGCCGCCCGCCTCGGGGTACCTCTGGTCACGTACTCCGCCGAGGAGTTGGCGGCCGTGGCCGTACCGAACCCGTCGGACGCCCCGCTTGCCGCCGTCGGTACGCCCTCCGTGGCGGAAGCCGCCGCGCTCGTACAGGGCGGCGAACTCCTCGTACCCAAGCGGAAGTCGGCCGGACAGGCCGGACAGCCCGCGATGGCGACCTGTGCCGTCGTACGGCGTCCCTCCCGCGGCCGACTCGCCGTCGTCGGGCTCGGCCCCGGCGCGCGCGACCTCCTCACCCCACGCGCCAAGGACGAACTGCGCCGCGCCTCCGTGCTCGTCGGGCTCGACCAGTACGTCGACCAGATCCGCGACCTGCTCCGCCCCGGCACCCGGATTCTGGAATCCGGGCTCGGCGCGGAGGAGGAGCGGGCCCGAACCGCCGTGGCGGAGGCGCGACTTGGGCATGCGGTGGCGCTCATCGGCAGCGGGGACGCGGGCGTGTACGCGATGGCCTCGCCCGCGCTCGCGGAGGCGTCCGACGACATCGACGTGGTCGGAGTGCCGGGAGTGACCGCCGCGCTCGCGGCCGGGGCGATCCTGGGGGCGCCGCTCGGCCATGACCATGTGTCGATCAGCCTGTCCGACCTGCACACGCCGTGGGAGGTCATCGAGCGGCGGGTACGGGCCGCCGCGGAGGCGGACATCGTGGTGACGTTCTACAACCCCCGTAGCCGGGGCCGCGATTGGCAGCTGCCCAAGGCGCTCGCGATCCTCGGCGAGCACCGGGAGCCGGCGACGCCCGTCGGTGTCGTACGCAACGCCTCGCGCCCGGACGAGTCCAGCCGCCTCACCACGCTCGCCGAACTCGACCCGGCCACCGTCGACATGATGACGGTCGTGACGGTGGGCAACACGGCGACCCGTGAGATCGCGGGCCGCATGGTCACGCCGCGCGGCTACCGCTGGCAGGAGGAGGCCAGGTGAACCGCGTCGTACACCCCATTGAGGTGGAGTCCTTCCGGCGGCTGCGCTCCCGGCTCGACACCTCGCACTTCCCGCCGCTGACGCGCGCGGTCGTGGAACGGGTGATCCACTCGGCGGCCGACCTCGCGTACGCGGAGGACCTCGTCATGGACGAGGGCGCGCTGGAGAAGGCTCATGCCGCGCTGCACGACGGGGCGCCCGTCGTGGTGGACGTGGAGATGGTCGCGGCGGGCATCACCCGGCGCGAGACCGTGTGCCGGCTGAAGGACGCCGAGTCCGGTCCTGGGCTGACCCGTTCGGCGCATGCGATCCGGCTCGCGTACGAGCAGGTCGGGCCCGGTGCGCTCTGGGTGATCGGCTGCGCTCCGACCGCACTGGAGGAGCTGCTGACGCTGGACGCCGCTCCGGCGCTCGTCATCGGTCTGCCCGTCGGTTTCGTCGGCGCGGCGGAGTCCAAGGCCGCGTTGCGGGAGAGCGGGCTGCCCGCCGTCAGCAACATCTCCGAGAAGGGCGGTTCGGCGGTCGCCGCGGCGGCGCTGAACGCCCTGCTGTATCACCCCGTACCCCCTTCGCACCCCGTACACCCCGTATCCGAGGCCTCCGCGCCCCTGAAGGAGAAACCGTGACCACGTCCCAGCCGCCCGCCCTGCTCATCGCCGGACACGGCACCCGGGACGAGGCGGGCGCCGAGGCCTTCCGTGACTTCGTGCGGGAGTTGGGCCGCCGCACCCCCGAACTCCCCGTCGCGGGCGGCTTCATCGAGCTGTCCCCGCCGCCGCTCGGCGACGCCGTGACGGAGCTGGTCGAGCGAGGGGTACGCCGTTTCGCCGCCGTCCCGCTGATGCTCGTGTCGGCCGGGCACGCCAAGGGCGACATTCCGGCGGCGCTGGCCCGTGAGAAGGAACGACACCCGGGGATCTCGTACACGTACGGGCGCCCGCTCGGCCCGCACCCCGCGCTGCTCGCCGTCCTTGAGCGACGGCTCGACGAGGCGCTCGGCTCTACGGCGCGCACGCCCTTCGACCGGGCCGATGTGACCGTCCTCCTCGTCGGGCGGGGCTCGACCGACCCGGACGCCAACGCGGAGGTCCACAAGGCGGCGCGGCTGTTGTGGGAGGGGCGGGGGTACGCGGGCGTGGAGACGGCGTTCGTGTCGCTCGCGGCGCCGGATGTGCCGTCAGGGCTCGACCGCTGCGTGCGGCTGGGCGCCCGCCGGATCGTCGTGCTCCCCTACTTCCTGTTCACCGGCATCCTGCCGGACCGGGTGCGGCTGCAGACCGAAGGCTGGGCGGCGGCGCACCCGGAGGTCGACGTACGGTCGGCCGAAGTCATCGGCCCGGAGCCGGAGTTGCTCGACCTGGTGATGGAGCGCTATCGGGAGGCCGTGGCCGGCGACCTCCGGATGAACTGCGACTCCTGCGTCTACCGCATCGCGCTGCCGGGCTTCGAGGACAAGGTGGGCATGCCCCAGCAGCCTCACTTCCACCCGGACGACGACGATCACCACCACGGTGGTCACCACCACGGCCATGCACACTCCCATGCGCACTGAGAGACCCGAGGGAACCGAGGACCGGGCGCACGACCTCCGTCACCACGGTGACGCCGAGGTACGCGACGACGGCTCGGCCCTCGTCGACCTCGCGGTGAACGTCCGCGCCGACACGCCTCCCACGTGGCTGCGCGAGCGAATAGCCGAGTCGCTGACCGGGCTGGCCGCCTACCCGGACGGCCGGGCCGCGCGCGCGGCGGTGGCCGCCCGGCACGGGCTCCCCGTGGAGCGTGTACTCCTCACGGCGGGCGCGGCGGAGGCCTTCGTGCTGCTCGCCCGCGCCCTGAAGGTACGTCAGCCGGTGGTGGTGCACCCGCAGTTCACGGAGCCGGAGGCGGCGTTGCGGGACGCGGGTCACGCCGTGGACCGGGTGCTGCTGCGCGAGGAGGACGGCTTCCGCCTGGACCCGTCGGCTGTCCCCGAGGACGCGGACCTGGTGGTGATCGGCAACCCGACCAACCCCACGTCCGTCCTCCACCCGGCGGCCACGATCGCCGGACTCGCCCGTCCCGGACGGACGTTGGTGATCGACGAGGCGTTCATGGACGCGGTACCGGATGAGCGCGAGGCCCTTGCCGGGCGTGTCGATGTCCCCGGCCTGGTGGTACTGCGCAGCCTCACGAAGACGTGGGGCCTGGCCGGGCTGCGGATCGGCTACGTGCTCGCTCCTCCGGAGACGATCGCGGACCTGGAGCGGGCGCAGCCCCTGTGGCCGGTCTCCACGCCGGCCCTCGCGGCGGCGGAGGCCTGCATGTCCCCGCGGGCCCTCGCGGAACAGGCCGACGCGGCCCGCCGGGTCGCTGCGGACCGGGCCCATTTTGTCGCAGGGCTCAAGGAGTTCGCCTCCGACGGGTTGGCTGTGGCGGAGCCCGCGGAGGGTCCCTTCGTCCTCGTACGGCTTCCTCGAGCGGCGGCCGTACGCCACCACCTACGCACCCTCGGCTACGCGGTGCGCCGCGGGGATACGTTCCCGGGGTTGGGCGAGGAGTGGCTGCGGCTGGCGGTACGGGACCGGTCGACGGTGAACCGGTTCCTGCAGGCGCTGGACAGGGCGGTGACAGGGGTGGGGCGGTAGCGGCGGGGGGGGGGGGCTGCCCTGCCCCGGCGATCAGCCGTGAACGGCGTTGAGGATGGCGGCGAGCTTTCCGGGTGCGCTGATCATTGCCATGTGGCCGGTGTCGAGATCGACGACGTTCGGCCGAAGCAGCGCGATGGATCGCTGCTGGAGTTCCTCGACGTAGCACTGGTCCCGGGTGAGGTGCACGTACGTCCGGGGTATCTCCCGCCGGTAGCCGCTCAGGTCCACGGGCTCCCTCAGCAGGGCACCCGAGTCGTCGGCCAGCCGGTCCAGAGCGGATGCGGCGGTCGCGTCGTCCATGTCGTTGCACAGCATCGCGGCGGCGCCCTCGCGTGTCTGGTGGTAGACACCGCCGACGATGGACTGTTCGACCAGGTCCCGCACTCCGGGATCGATCTGGTCGAGCACCCGGGATCCGTCGGGAGGTACGACGGCCGACACGAGGATGACCTGGCGGATCCGTTCGGGTATGAGGTCCAGGACACGCGGCACCGTGACTCCCGCGAAGGAGTGGCCGACCAGCACCACGTCCCGCAGGTCCTTCGCCTCGACGTCCTCCCGGACCGCATCGGCACAGTCCGCGAGAGTGACCGTGCCCAACCCGACTTCGGCTCTCGTCCCGCGACCCGGAAGGTCGACTGCCAGCGCTTCCGCGTTCAGATGGGGGATCAGCTCGTCCCAACAGTTCGCACCGAAGCCGGCTCCGTGGATCAGGACGAACGACATTTTGCGACCTCCTCGCCGATGTCGCGAGACCTTAACTGAATTCAGCTCAGCCGCATAGGGTTCCCGCCGCACCGACAAGCGACGGCGGCGGACTCGCGCCGTGGTCGACAGGGCGAACGCTGCCGGATGAGCCGCTCCCTAGCCGACCACCCGTCCGTTCAACACCACCCGCCGAGGATCCGCCAGCACCCGTACATCCGCCCGCGGATCCCCGTCATAGACGACTAGGTCCGCGGGCGCCCCCTCCTCAAGGCCGGGCCGCCCCAGCCACGCACGCGCCCCCCACGACGTGGCCGACAGCGCCTCGACCGGCGGAATCCCGGCGGTCACCAGCTCGGCCACCTCGCCCGCCACCAGCCCGTGCGCGAGCGAACCGCCGGCGTCGGTGCCGACGTACACCGGGATACCCGCGTCGTACGCGGAGCGCACGGTGTCGTAGCGCCGCTCGTGGAGCCGTCGCATATGGGCGGACCAGCGCGGGAACTTGGACTCGGCGCCGGCCGCGAGGCGCGGGAACGTGGCGATGTTGACGAGGGTGGGGACGATGGCGACGCCGCGTGCGGCGAAGAGGGAGATGAGGTCCTCGGTCAGGCCCGTGGCGTGCTCGATGCAGTCGATGCCGGACTCGACCAGGTCCCGCAGGGAGTCCTCGGCGAAGCAGTGGGCGGTGACGCGCGCGCCGAGGCGATGGGCCTCGGCGATGGCCGCCTCGACCGCGTCTCGCGGCCAGCAGGCGCTCAGGTCTCCCGTTCCGCGGTCGATCCAGTCGCCCACCAGCTTGACCCAGCCGTCACCGCGCCGGGCCTCCTGGGCGACGTAGGCGACGAGGTCGTCGGGCTCGATCTCCCACGCGAAGTTACGGATGTAGCGACGGGTGCGGGCGATGTGGCGGCCGGCCCGAATGATCTTCGGGAGGTCGTCGCGGTCGTCGATCCAGCGGGTGTCTGAGGGCGAGCCCGCGTCGCGGATGAGGAGGGTGCCGGCGTCGCGGTCGGTCAGGGCCTGCTTCTCGGAGACGTCGTCCGGCACCGGGCCGTGGGTGTCGAGCCCGACGTGGCAGTGCGCGTCGACGAGTCCGGGCAGCGCCCAGCCCTGAACGGTACGGACATCACGGGCGCCGACGGGACGCTCGTACGAGACTCTGCCGTCGATCACCCAGAGTTCGTCCCGGGCGTCGTCGGGGCCGACGAGCACCCGCCCCTTCACGTGCAGCACCGCGCGATCGCTCATGGTCTGCACTTTAGTCAGGCGTGGGCTACTCCCCCTTGCCCACTTGGTCCGAGATCTCCTCCACGTCCGCCATGGCCGGGTCGAGGAGCCGGGACAGGAAGTGGCGGGTGCGCTCGTGGGCCGGGTTGCCGATGACCTGCTCGGGTGTGCCGTCCTCGACGATCACGCCGTCGTCCATGAAGACGACCCGGTCGGCGACCTCGCGCGCGAAGGTCATCTCGTGGGTGACGACCATCATCGTCATGCCCTCGTTCGCGAGCATGCGCATCACCGCGAGGACGTCGCCGACGAGTTCGGGGTCGAGCGCGGAGGTGGGCTCGTCGAAGAGCATCACCTCGGGCCCCATGGCGAGCGCGCGGGCGATCGCCACGCGCTGCTGCTGCCCGCCGGAGAGTGAGGAGGGATACGCGTCCGCCTTCTCGGAGAGGCCGACGCGCCGCAGGTTGTCGGCGGCCACCTTCGCCGCCTCCGCCTTGTCCCGGCCGAGTACGCGGCGCTGCGGCAGGGCGAGGTTCTCGGTCACCGACAGATGCGGGAAGAGGTTGAACTGCTGGAAGACCATGCCGATCCGGCGGCGTACGGCGTCGATGTCCACGTCGGGGTGGGTGACTTCGGTGCCGCCGACGAAGACCTGGCCCTTGGTGGGCTCCTCCAGGAGGTTCACGCAGCGCAGCAGCGTGGACTTGCCTGAGCCGGACGGGCCGATGACGCACACGACCTCGCCGCGGCCGATCTCCAGGTCGATGCCGCGCAGCACCTCGTTGTCGCCGAAGGACTTGTGCAGGCCCTTGACCTGGATCTCCGGTGTCGCCGAAGAGACTTCCGTGCTCATTTGGTGGCCTCCCCGGCCTTCGTCTCAAGACGGCGTACGACGAAACCGAGCGGGACCGTGACCAGCAGATAGCACAGGCCCGCGACCAGGATCGGCGTGGAGTTGGCGCTCTCACTCGCCAAGTCCCGGCCGAACTTGGCGAGTTCGCGCTCTTCGAGGGTGACGCCGAGGAACAGCACCAGCGAGGAGTCCTTGAAGAGGAGGACGAGTTCGTTGGTGAGCGGCGGGATCACGATGCGGAACGCCTGCGGGATGATGATCGAGGCCATGGCGCGCGTATGCGAGAAGCCCAGCGAACGGGCCGCCTCCATCTGCCCCTTGGGCACGGCCTGGATGCCCGCGCGGATGGTCTCCGCCATGTACGCGGCGGCCACCAGACCGAGCGCGAGGGCCACCTTCCCGTACGTACCGCCGGGGATCTCCGTGCCCGGGAAGGCCAGCGGTACGGCGACGCCCACGAAGATGAAGATCAGCAGGGCGGGCAGTCCGCGGAAGATCTCGATGTAGATGCCGGCGATCCAGCGGTACGGTCCCACCGGCGAGAGCCGCATGAGTGCGATGACCATGCCGAGGGCGAGGCCGAACGCGAAGCCGGACAGCGTGTAGAGCACGGTGTTGCGCAGTGCCAGCGTGATGATGTCCGGGAACAGTTCCTTCGCCAGGTCGGTCTGGGCGAACTGGTTCTGCAGCCCGTCCCAGTCGGCTGTGACGCCGAGGGCGACCAGGGCGGCGACGAAGACCGCGTACTGGATTCCTCGCGAGACGGCGCGCTTCTGACGCCTGGTCAGGCCCTGCTTGCGCGGTTGGACTTGGGTGTCAACCTTGCTCATGAGGCGGCGGACGGGGAAGCGGATGCGGCGGCGTCGCCCGCGGCGTTCTCGTCGTACGGGCCGATCCACTGCTCGTACAGCTTCTTGTACGTGCCGTCGGCCTTCGCGTCCTTCAGTGCCTTGTTGATGGCGTCGACGAGCTCGGTGTTGCCCTTCTTCACCGAGAAGCCGTACTGCTCACCGGTGTTGAGGTTGTCGACGACCTCGAAGGCGTCGGCGTTCGCCTTGTCCTTGAGCCAGCCCTGGACGACCGGGTAGTCGATGACGACGGCCTGGACCTGGCTGGTGCGCAGGCCGTTGAGGACGGCGTCGGAGCTCTCGAAGGAGACCGGGTCGAAGCCCTTGCTCTTCGCGTACTCCTCGCCCGTCGTCTGTGCCTGGGCGCCGAGCTTCTTGCCCTTCAGGGCGTCGAAGGAGCCGATGCCGCTCTTCTTGTCGACCAGGACGGCCTGGGTGGCGTCGAAGTACGGGTCGGAGAAGTCGACGTTCTTCTTGCGCTCGTCGGTGATCGTCATGCCGGCCGCGGCGAGGTCGCACTCCCCGGAGTTGAGGAACGCACCGGTCTTGAAGTTCTCGAACGGCGTGTCCAGGATGTCCTGCTTCACGCCCAGGTCCTTGGCGACCAGGTCTATGAGCGCCACGTCGAAGCCCTGCACCTTGCCGTCGACCTCCGACTGGAAGGGCGGGTACGGCAGATGCGTGCAGGTCGTGAGCTGCCCCGCCTTGACGAGGCTGACCCCCTTGACGGTCTCGCCTCCCCCGTCGCCCGACGAACATCCGGCCACGAGCAGCAGCCCGGCCGTCGCGGTGGTGGCGGCCAGAATGCGGGTCCGGCGTCCGGGGACCGTGTTCACGGAGACCTCCTGTGAGGGGATTGAAGATTCGATTATAAGGAAAGCTTTGAGTCACCCAAACCATTCCCATGGTCACTGGGTGGTCCAGCCTCAGAACTCTCCGGTTGGGGGCGCAAGGGCCGCCCGTTACGCTCTCAACGACCTACCCCCGTGAGCGAAGAGAGCACCGCCATGACCCACCCGTTCCTGAACCTGGCGCCGCTGACCGTCGCGCGCTTCGCGGCGATAGAGGACCGAGTGGCGCGGCTGCTCTCCACCGAGCAGGACGTCGTGATCACGCAGGGCGAGGCACTGCTTCCGCTGGAGGGCTGCATCCGGGGCGCCGCAGGACCGGGGACGACCGCACTGAACGTGATCACCGGCCCGTACGGACAGACCTTCGGAAACTGGCTGCGGGACTGCGGGGCGACCGTGATCGATCTCGCCGTGCCCTTCCACACTGCGGTCACGGCCGCGCGGATACGGGAGGCGTTCGCGGCACACCCGGAGATCGACTTCGTCTCGCTGGTCCACGCGGAGGCGGCGACCGGCAACACCAACCCCGTGGCGGAGATAGGTGAGGTCGTACGCGAGCACGGCGCGCTGTTCATGCTCGATGCCGTGGCCTCGGTGGGCGCCGAGCCGTTGCTGCCGGACGCGTGGGGTGTCGATCTGTGCGTGATCGGGGCGCAGAAGGCGATGGGCGGACCCGCGGGGGTCTCGGCGGTGTCGGTGAGTTCGCGGGCGTGGGCACGGATGTCCGCGAACCCGCGGGCTCCGCGCCGCTCGTATCTCTCCCTCCTGGACTGGAAGGAACGCTGGATCGACGGCGGCCGCAAGGCACTGCTGCACGCGCCGGCACAGCTGGAGATGCTCGCGCTCGAAGCGTGCGTGGAGCGGATCGAGGTGGAGGGGCTGGAAGCGGTGATGGCCCGCCACGCGACGGCCGCGGCGGCGACCCGGGCGGGGGCTCTCGCCCTGGGCGGCGGACTTGGGCCGTACGTGTACGAGGCCGGGGACGCGGCGCCTGTTGCCACAACGTTGCGTACGCCTACGGGGGTTGACGCCTCGGAACTGGTGGCCCGGGCGTTGGCCGCCGATCCAGCTCTTCCGGTGGTCGCGGGTGGGGGTGCGCTGGCCAAGGAGATGATCCGGGTCAACCACTACGGGCCCGATGCGACGCGTGGAGCTGTGCATGCCTGTGTGGCCGCCTTGGGCGCGGCACTGACCGAGTCGGGACGCTCGGTGGATCTGGAGGCGGGACGCCGAGCGGTGACGGAGGTGTGGGCTGAGGCCTGAGAGTTTCGCCGCCAGCGTGCTCGGAACCGTGCCAACGTCCGCCACGTCCTCAGCGGCATGATCAGAACACACCGAACCGTCAAGGCCCTGGTGATCAGGACCACCCTCCCCGCCGAAGCCGTGAACGTGGCCGAACTGCACAGGCGCGCCCGGGCCACCTACTACCCCGACGGCCTGCCGGACGACGGCACCGACTGGCCCGCCGTCTGGCGCGACGCCATCGAGCGCCCTGACGGCCACGTGCTGTGCGCGTTACGCGCCACCCGTCTCGTGGGCATCGCCTCCTTCCGCACCGCCGAAGGCGCCCCGGCCGACTCGGTCAAGCTGTTCCAGTTCCACATCGACCCCGGCCACTGGCGCTCCGGTATCGGCGCCGAGCTGCACGCGGCCTGCGTCGAGCAGTGGCGGGCCGACGGCAAACGGACGGCGACTCTCGAGGTGCACGTCGACAACCAACGCGCTCAGGCCTTCTACGCCCGCCAGGGCTGGGTCCCCGATCCGGAGCAGCCGCCCCGCGAAGGCGACCACCACCTGTCGCTGACCTACGCGGTGAACGGGGAATGACCTGAGCCGGTTGAACGTTCACGCACCCAGCGGAGGGAGCCTTCGCGTACCCGTGCGAGCTGGAGAGCCGAAGACATGCGCGTCGAGATCTGGAGCGATATCGCCTGCCCCTGGTGCTATGTGGGCAAGGCCCGCTTCGAGAAGGCGCTTGACGCCTTCCCGCACCGGGACGAGATCGAGGTGGTGCACCGTTCCTTCGAGCTCGACCCGAAGCGGGCCAAGGGTGACAACGAGTCCGTTCTGAAGATGCTCACCAAGAAGTACGGGATGAGCGAGGCGCAGGCCCGGGCGGGCGAGGAGAACCTGGGCTCGCTGGCCGCCGCCGAAGGGCTGGAGTACCGCACCGAGGGCCGCGACCACGGCAGCACCTTCGACATGCACCGGCTGCTGCACTTCGCCAAGGAGCAGGGACGGCAGAGCGAGCTGCTCCAGATCCTGTACCGGGCGAACTTCGTCGAGGAACGGTCCCTCTACATCGACGCCGACGCGTATCTGACCGAGCTGGCCGTCGAGGCCGGGCTCGACGCGGACGCCGCCCGCAAGGTGCTCGCCGACCCGGACGCGTACGCCGATGAGGTCCGGGCCGACGAACGCGAGGCCGCCGAGCTCGGTGCGAACGGCGTTCCCTTCTTCGTCCTCGACCGCAAGTACGGCGTCTCGGGCGCCCAGCCCGTCGAGACCTTCGGGCAGGCGCTGGAGCAGGCGTGGGGCAACCGCTCGCCGCTGAAGCTGATCCAGGACGGCGACGCGGACGCCTGCGGTCCCGACGGATGCGCGGTGCCGCAGCACTGAGAGACCGCCCACAGAAACCGCGCAGGTCAGGGGCGACGTATAAGCGTTCCTTAGCGGGATCACGTAAATAATCGCAATGGACCAAGGGACAGCGAGGGCTCACAGTGGTCCCATGGAGACCTTCGAGAGCCTCGTCCGGACCGAGTTCGCCCCGAAGAACACCTTTCTGAACACCGCGAGCAGCGGGCTGCTGCCCGCCCGTACCGTCGCCGCCCTGCAGGAGGCCGCGGCGCTCCGGGCCGACGGCAGTCCGCTGGACTCGCTGTTCGCCGATGTGGAGGCCGCCCGGGCCTCCTTCGCCCGGCTGGCCGGAGTCCCGGTAGGCCGGGTGGCGGCCGGGTCCTCGGTCAGCGCCTACACCGGGCTTGTCGCCGCCTCGCTGCCCGCGGGCGCCGAAGTCCTCACCGCCGAGGACGACTTCGCCTCCGTCGTGAACCCCTTCCACGTCCGCACGGACCTCAAGGTGCGGGCCGTGCCCCTGGAGCGGATCGCCGAGTCCGTCCGGCCCGGCACCGCACTCGTCGCGGTCAGCGCCGCGCAGTCCGCCGACGGCCGGATCGCCGACCTGGCCACGCTGCGCGAGGCGGCCCGGGAGCACGGGGCCCGTACGTACGTCGACTTCTCCCAGGCGGCCGGCTGGCTGCCGATGGAGGCTGGGGCGTACGACTACACCTCCTCCGTCTGCTACAAGTGGCTGCTCGGCCCGCACGGAGCTGGTTTCCTCGTCGTGCCGGAGGACTTCGGCGGGCTCACGCCGATCCTGGCCGGCTGGGTCGCCGGGGAGCACCCGTGGGACAGCTGCTACGGCCCCGTGGCCGAACTCGCCCACTCCGCCCGGCGGTTCGATCTGCCCCCCGCTCTCTTCAGCTACGCCGGACTGCGCCGCTCCCTCGAACTCATCGAGGAACTCGGCGTCGACGCCATCCACGCCCACGACCTCGCCCTCGCCGACCGCTTCCGGGCGGGGCTCACCGGTCTCGGCCACGAAGCCCTGCCCGCGCCGGGCTCGGCGATCGTGTCCGTGCCCGGCCTCGGCCACCTCCAGCCCGAGCTGGGCAAGGCCGGGATCCAGGTCTCCAACCGCGCGGGCAACCTGCGTGCCTCCTTCCACCTCTACAACACGCCCGCCGACGTCGACCGCCTGCTGGATGTCCTGTCCGCCTGAACCACTGGCGTGGGCCCGCCGGGGACGCTAGGAAGGCACCAGGGGGTGGAGCCGTTGGAGACCACGGGGACGTCGTCCGTCGAACCGGCCGCCGACGCGGAGTTGCAGCGGCGGCTGGTGTACGGCGACGAGTCCGCGCTGACCGAGGCGTACGCCGCGTACAGCGGGCTCGTCCGGGGGGTGGCGGTCCGGGTGACGCGCAGCCCGGCCGCCGCCGAGGATGTGGCTCAGGAGGTCTTCGCCCAGCTGTGGAGCAGGCCGTACGGGTTCGACGCGCGCCGAGGCTCGCTGCGTACCTGGCTGTCCGTGCTGGCGCACCGGCGAGCCGTGGACTGGGTGCGCAGCGAGGCCCGGCACCGCAAGGCCGCCGGCGCCGACGACTCGGCACTGCAGGCGATCCCCGACACGGGCCCCGGCCCGGACGAGACGGTCGTCGACCGCGAGCGCTCGCTCCTGCTGCACTCCGCGCTCGCCGAACTCCCGCAGCACCAGCGGGAGGTGGTGCACCTCGCGTATTTCGCGGGCCGCACCTACCGCCAGGCCGCCGTCGAACTCGGCATTCCGGAAGGCACCGCCAAGACCCGGCTGCGCTCCGCATTGCGCAAGCTGGCCGAGTCCATGGCGGACCCACCGGATCCGGCCTTGGAAAGGGGCGCATGATGGACGGATGCGGCCGGGAAGCCGGGAAGGGAGGTGCGCGGTGACCACTGATCACGACGGGGTACGTGAGCTGCTGGGGGCCTGGGCCTTCGGCGCGTTGCGGCCGGAGGAGGAGAAGGCGGTGCCGCGGCATCTCGCCGAGTGCGAGAGCTGCGCGGTGGAGGCGGAGCGGCTGCGGGAGGCGGTACGGCTGCTGGACGGGCCGCGGGGAACGGCCATGAGCAACGGTTCGAAAGAGCCGGAGGGCGTACTCGCCCTCGCGCTGCGCGCCCGGCCCGCCGTGCCGCGGGTCGCCGCGCACGCCGCCCCGTACGCCGCCGCCGTCGCCGGACTCCAGGCACTGGTGCGGGAGTTGGACGGCCGCTGGAGCACACCGGTCGTGCACGATTGGGACGCGCACGCGACACTCGCGCATCTCCTCGCCGCCGACGAGCCGTTGGCGCTGCGCCTTGGTCTCGACGCGCGCGTGCCCGCCTCGCCGGTCCCGGAGGGGACGAGCTGGGAGGAGGCCTGGAGCGCGCGTACCGCCGATGTGATCGCGTACGAGCGTCAGCGCGGCCCCGAGGAGACGGTGACCGCGTGGGCCGCTCAGGCAGCCGCGCTGCTGGCCACGCCCGAGGCCCGGGATCCCGAACGTGCCGCGCTCGCCACGACGTTGATGGGGATCCGGCTGCCCGTCGCCGATCACTTCCTCGTGCGGGCCTTCGAGGCGTGGATCCACACGGACGACATCGGCCGTGCGCTGGGCCTCGCCGTACCGCCGCCGCCCGAGGAGCACCTCTGGCAGCTGGTCCGGCTCGCCGTCCGCATCCTCGGCATGGCGCTGGGGACCACGGCGCCCCCGGTGCTGTTCGCGGTGGCCGGCGGCGAGAGCGACGCCCAGTGGGTGCTCGGCTCCGAGGACGAACCCGTGCGAGCCGAACTCGTCCTGGAACCCGTCGACTTCTGCCTGCTCGTCGGCGGACGGTACGCACCCGCCGAGGTCCCGAGGGGCGCGACGGGCGACGAGGACGCCGTACGGAACGTACTGGAGCGGGCGGCGGCGCTGTCCTGGCTGTAAGTCCTGGCTGTACGTCCTGGCTGTACGTCCTGGCCTGTCGACGCACGAGGGGCGGCACCCTCAACGAGGGTGCCGCCCCATCAGCCGTACGTCACTTCACCTGTACGTCACTTCACCTGTACGTCACTTCACCGGAGTGAAATCCCTGGCCCCGATGAACTCAGGCCGGCGGACCGGTGCCGCGAACGGCTCCACCGCCGCGTTCTCCACGCTGTTGAACACGATGAAGACGTTCGACCGCGGGAACGGGGTGATGTTGTCCCCCGAACCGTGCATGCAGTTGCAGTCGAACCAGGTCGCCGAGCCGGCCCGCCCCGTGAAGAGCTTGATGCCGTGCGCCTGGGCGAACTTGGTGAGCGCCTCGTCGGAGGGCGTGCCCGCGTCCTGCATCTGCAGCGACATCTTGTAGTTGTCCTTCGGCGTGGCACCCGCACAGCCGAGGAACGTCTTGTGCGACCCCGGCATGATCATGAGGCCGCCGTTGGTGTCGTAGTTCTCGGTCAGCGCGATCGAGACGGACACGGTGCGCATGTTCGGCAGGCCGTCCTCGGCGTGCCAGGTCTCGAAGTCGGAGTGCCAGTAGAAGCCGCTCGCCCCGAAGCCGGGCTTGACGTTGATCCGCGACTGGTGGACGTACACGTCCGAGCCGAGGATCTGCCGGGCCCGCCCGACGACGCGCTCATCGCGCACGAGCCGCGCGAAGACCTCGCTGATCTTGTGGACCTCGAAGACCGACCGGATCTCCTGCGACTTCGGCTCGATGATCGAGCGTTCGTCGGCGCGGATCGCCGGGTCGCTCACCAGCCGCTCCAGCTCGGAGTGGTAGACGGCGACTTCGTCGTCGTCGATGAGCTGACCGATGGAGAGGAAGCCGTCGCGCTCGAACGCCTGGAGGTCGGCCGCCTCGATCGGGCCCGGGGCGCCCGGCGCGCTCCACACGACCGGGTCCTGGCGGGGTACGGACACCTCGGCGGCGCCGCGGCTCGGATACAGATCGGTGAGCGTCATGGTCATGATTCTCAGACCTCCTCGGTCAGCAGGGGGTAGACACCGTTCTCGTCATGGTCCTCCCGGCCGGTCACCGGCGGATTGAAGACGCAGAGGCAGCGGAAGTCCTCCTTGATCTTCATCGTGTGCTTCTCGTGGCCGTCGAGGAGGTACATGGTGCCGGGGGTGATGGTGAACTTCTCCCCGGTCTCGTCGTTGGTGAGCTCGGCCTCGCCCTCCACGCAGACGACGGCCTCGATGTGGTTGGCGTACCACATCGACGTCTCCGTGCCGGCGTACAGGATCGTCTCGTGCAGGGAGAAGCCGACCTTCTCCTTGGCGAGGACGATGCGTTTGCTCTCCCAGGTGCCCGACGCGGACTTGACGTGCCGGTCGGTGCCTTCGAGGTCCTTGAACGAACGGACAATCACGGTGGTGCAGTGCCTCCTTCAGGCGGTTGCGGTCACGCCGTCTCTCGTACGGCGCGGGCGAGGGTGCGCAGACCCTCGTCCAGCTCGTCGGGCGTGATGGTGAGCGCCGGGAGGAGCTTGACGACCTCGCTCTCCGGGCCCGACGTCTCGATGAGCAGGCCGAGTTCGAAGGCCCGCTGGGCGATGCGGCCCGCGCGCTCCTTGTCGTGGAACTCGATGCCCCAGACAAGGCCGCGGCCCCGGTACTCCTTGATGTCGTCGGGGTTCTCCTCGCAGACGGAGATCAGTGCCTGGTCGATCTGCTCGCCGCGGGCCCTGGTCTGCTTCTCCATGGCCGGCCCGTCGGTCCAGTACGTCTCAAGGGCCGCCGCGGCCGTCACGAAAGCGGGGTTGTTGCCGCGGAACGTGCCGTTGTGCTCGCCCGGCTCCCAGATGTCCAGCTCGGGCTTGAACAGGGTCAGCGCCATGGGCAGTCCGTAGCCGCTGATGGACTTGGAGACGGTCACGATGTCCGGCGTGATGCCCGCCTCCTCGAAGGAGAAGAACGCGCCGGTGCGGCCGCAGCCCATCTGGATGTCGTCGACGATGAGCAGCATGTCCTGACGCTCGCACAGCTCGGCCAGGGCCCGCAGCCACTCGGGACGCGCGACGTTGATGCCGCCCTCGCCCTGTACGGTCTCGACGATCACGGCGGCGGGCTGGTTCAGGCCGGAGCCCTGGTCCTCGAGGAGTCGCTCGAACCAGAGGAAGTCCGGGACCTGGCCGTCGAAGTAGTTGTCGAACGGCATGGGCGTGCCGTGCACGAGTGGGATGCCCGCTCCGGCCCGCTTGAAGGCGTTGCCGGTCACGGCGAGCGAGCCGAGCGACATCCCGTGGAAGGCGTTCGTGAACGACACGATCGCTTCCCGGCCCTTCACTTTTCGCGCCAGTTTCAGCGCCGACTCGACGGCGTTGGTGCCCGTCGGGCCCGGGAACATGACCTTGTACGGCAGGTCGCGCGGGCGCAGCACGATGTTCTGGAACGACTCGAGGAAGGCGCGTTTGGCGGTCGTCGACATGTCGAGACCGTGGGTGACGCCGTCGCGCTCCAGGTAGTCGATGAGGGCGCGTTTGAGTACGGGGTTGTTGTGGCCGTAGTTGAGTGACCCGGCACCGGCGAAGAAGTCCAGGTACTCGTGGCCGTCCTCGTCGTACATGCGGCTGCCCTGCGCGCGGTCGAAGATGGTGGGCCAGCCGCGGCAGTAGCTGCGCACCTCCGACTCCAGGGTCTGGAAGACGCTCAGATCGGGCTGGGTGATGGTCACAGCGAATCTCCTCCTGGGAGATGAAGTCCTGGGGGTGAACCGGGTGGTCAGGCCCGGTCGTTCGGATCTGATGGATCTGCTGGGTGTGCTGAATCTGCTGGTCGGATCGGCCGTGGTCGGTCGGTTCGGTCCGTAGGCCGGCTGGTCGGCCGGGCGCTCAGTCGGCCTGGTCGGCTCTGAGCGCCCGGTCAGCCGGTCGGAGGTTCAGCGGTCCTATGCGGTACAGCACCTCGGGGTCGTGCGAGCCGTCCGGGAACTGCCCTGCGGCGAACAGCACTTCACGCTCGACGTTCGCTCCGTGGCGTGCGGCGTACGAGGTGAACAGGCGCTCGGAGGCCGCGTTGCCCGGGGTGATCGTGGTCTCGACGGTTTCGAGGCCGTGGTCGTGGGCTACTCGTGCTGTGAGTCCGTCCAGCAGGGCGGCGGCGAGGCCGCGCCCGCGGTATGCGGCGTCGACGGCCACCTGCCAGACGAGCAGGGTGCCCGGCTGGTCGGGCCGGACGTACCCGGTGATGAAACCGACCGGCATCCCCTCCTTGTCGCGCGCCACCACCGAGGTGCCGGCGAAGTCACGGCACCACAGCAGGTAGCTGTACGAGGAGTTCAGGTCGAGGGTTCTGGAGTCCTTGGCGATGCGCCAGAGCGCGGCCCCGTCCACCACCTCCGGACGGTCGATCCGCAGCCCCTCCGGCATTTCCAGGAATTCCGCTTGCAGGTCTGCTTGTGCGGCGGTCATGCGGATTAAATTTACCGAGAGAAAGCTGAAATCGCATCGCCGGATGGGGTTACATGAGCGCCGTTTCTATGTTATCGCGCGTGCGCGGATGCCGCGCGTTGGGACGGCAGAAGCAACCTGTTTGTCCGGAAAATACGGGAGGAAGCGGGCACCTTGTGCATTGCGTCACAGATACGTAACCGCCACGAGACCTGCCCGAATTACGAGGTTGACGTTCACGGAATCTTAGCGTTTAGCCTCGAAAAAAGCGGGCAGAAGAAGACGGGAAGCTGCACTCGAACAAGCATCGGGTGGTCGGCGACATAAAGGCGGAATGAATTCTTCAATTACGCGCCGGTTACCCCGTCGATACGCTCCCTCACAATGTCCGCGTGGCCGTTGTGACGGGCGTACTCCTCGATCATGTGGATGAGGATCCAGCGCAGGCTGACCTCAAGCCCGGCCATCGGGCCGCCGGCGATCCGTCCGGTGTCGTCCAGCGACCGCCCCGCACACAGCTCCTGCCCCCGGGCGATCTCCCGCCGCCAGTTCGCCAGCGCCTCGTCGAGCCCGCGCTCCGGGTCGAGGGCGGTGCCGCCGTCCATGTCCCCGACCTCGCCCCCGTACACGGTCGGCACGTCGAGCCCGGCGAACACCCGCTGGAACCAGTTCCGTTCGACCTCGGCGAGATGCTGGACCAGCCCGAGCAGGGTCAGCTCCGACGGCTCGGCGGAGGCCAGCCGCAGCTGGCTGTCGTCCAGCCCTCGGCACTTCAGCTCCAGCGTGGCGCGGTGAAAGGCGAGCCAGCTCTCCAGCATGGGCCGCTCCGGCCCGGTCATGATCGGGACGGGGCGGCCGTCGGGCAGGGTCTGGGTCCGGTGTGTGTCAGTGGCCATGCCGGGCAGCATGGCACGGGGGCCCGGCGATGCGGGAGAGGCGAAATCCCGCCGTCAGGAATCAGCTGCCGTCCCGCAGGTCCGCCGGCCAGTCCGGGAGGAACTCGATGCCGTCGTACGTGACCACGCACCCCTCCCCCATCGGCGACTGCGTCATAAAGCCGACGAGGGCCGCTCCGGAGGCCTTCTCGTCAGCCAGGGTGAACAGGCGCACGAAGGTCCAGCGCTTGCCGTCCTTGGAGGCGTGGAAGGCGAAGGCACGGCCCGTGCGGCTGATCCGCAGCCAGACCGAACTTCCCTCCACGGTGAAGGAGTTGGCGTCGTCGGAGTGGCCACGGGTGACCACCGTGCACACGGTCGGCACATCCGGCGAGTTCTCCAGGCAGAGCTTGGCCCACTCCCGCTCGGCGACGTGTACGTACAGCACGCCCGCGTCGAAGGCCCCGGCGAAGCCGACGGTGACGCGGGCGATCAGCTGGAAGTCCCCCTCCGGCGCCCCGAGCAGCCGAGGCGCGTCGGCCGCGGGGTCCAGCGCCTCATCAGTGGGCGGCACAAACCGGTCCTGCCGCGCCCCCGCCCATCCGGTGAGCACCCCGTCCTCGTACGACCAGTGCCCGTCGGGGCCGTAACTACGGAGTGAGAAGGGAAGTTCGGGTATTTCGAGATCCATGCGGTGAGTCTCCCAGGTCCACGCCCGCGCCCCGAAAGGGACGCGGCACTGTGCCCCGCAGGGGGCGGGCGCTGTGAAACATGCGGCCACAACAGCGCCCCTTCAGGGGCGCGGGGCTGTAACACTGTGCGGCTCCGCCGCGGGGCGCGACCAGCCACAACCGGCCCGCAGCCCGCAGCGAACCGCACCCCTACGGCGCTACCCGCATCCCCCGCCCCCAGCGGAGCGCTACCGCTCAAGCCGCCCGTTGAAGCGCCGCGGCAGCCCCAGCGGGTTGTCGTCGCGCAACTCGGCGGGCAGCAGCGCCTCGGGCGCGTTCTGATACGCAACCGGCCGCAGCCACCGCTCGATAGCCGTACCGCCCACAGACGTGGACGTCGACGTCGTCGCGGGGTACGGCCCCCCGTGATGCTGAGCCGGAGCCACAGCGACACCGGTGGGCCAGCCGTTGACGAGCACGCGCCCCGCGAGCGGCGTCAGCTCGGCAAGGAGCTCCGCTCCACGCCCCTCCCCCGCCGCTTCCTCGGCAGAGAGATGCACGGTCGCGGTGAGGTTGCCGGGCAGCCGGGAGAGGACGGCGCCTGCCTCAGAGTCGTCCTCGTACCGAACGACAACGGTGATCGGCCCGAAGCACTCCTCCAGAAGCAGATCGTGCTCCCCCTCGGCGGCAAGCCTGCCCGCCGGCACGGTCAGGAACCCGGGGCTCACCGTGTGCTCACTCCCCGCACCCGGCGTCACCGGAGCGTCCACGTCCGGAAGTTCGGCCCGCTCGGCCACCCCGGCGACGAAGTTGTCGCGCATCCGATGGTCCAGCAGCACACCCGCGTCGGTGTTGCTGACCGCGTCGGTGAGGGACTTCAGCAGCCGGTCACCCGCCGCACCCGTCGGCGCGAGAACGAGCCCCGGCTTCACACAGAACTGGCCGACACCCAGCGTCATGGAGCCCGCGAGCCCCGTACCGATCGCCTCGGCACGCTCGGCGGCGGCGGCCTCGGTGATGACGACCGGGTTCAGCGAACCCAGCTCGCCGTGGAACGGGATCGGCACGGGCCGGGCGGCAGCCGCGTCGAAGAGGGCACGACCGCCCCGTACGGAACCGGTGAAACCGGCCGCCGAGACCAGCGGATGCTTGACCAGCTCGACGCCCGCCTCGAAGCCGTGCACGAGCCCGACGACCCCCTTGGGGATGTCGTGCTGCTCGGCGGCCCGCCGCAGCGTCGCCGCGACCAGCTCGGACAGCCCCGGGTGGTCGGGGTGCGCCTTGACGACGACCGGGCAGCCCGCGGCGAGCGCGCTCGCGGTGTCACCGCCCGCGACCGAGAAGGCGAAGGGGAAGTTCGAGGCCGAGTAGACGGCGACGACACCCAGCGGCACCTTGTAGCGGCGCAGGTCCGGGATCGGCGGCGTCGCGGTGTCGTCGGGGTGGTTGATCACTACGTCGAGGAACGCGCCCTCGTCGACGATGTCCGCGAAGGCCCGCAACTGGTAGCAGGTACGGGCGAGTTCACCGGTGAGCCGGACCGGGCCGAGCGCGGTCTCCGCGTCCGCGGCCTCCACGAGGTGGTCCTTGGCGCCTTCGAGCAGTTCCGCGGCGCTGCGAAGGAAGGCCGAGCGGACCGTGCGGTCGGCAAGGGCTCCCCGGGCGGCATGAGCCGCGCGGACGGCCGTGTCCACCTCCTGGGCTGTGGCTTCCACCGCAACCTGTTCACGCTGCTTCCCGGTTCGGGGGTCGACACTCCAGACTGGTGCTGCTGCCACCGGGGGTTCCTCCAGAAGATGTGATGCCGCAGTTCTTATGTGATGCCGCAGTTCTTGTGTCACTCACCAGGGCGTTCGATATGTTGAACACTGTCTCTGATGGTGAATATGTCTCGGAGACTATTTCCCGTCGAACGAAGGGGTCAAGGGCGATGTCGGCAGGCGAGACAGGCGGCGGGGCGCAGGTCAAGTCCGCGGTGCGGACTGTGGAACTACTGGAGTTCTTCGCCGGCCGACCAGGAATGCATTCCCTGGCCGCCGTTCAGGAGGCCGTAGGTTACCCCAAGTCCAGTTTGTATATGTTGCTTCGTACGCTCGTCGAGCTCGGCTGGGTCGAGACGGACGCGACGGGCACGCGGTACGGCATCGGGGTGCGGGCCCTCCTCGTCGGTACGTCGTACATCGACGGCGACGAGGTGGTGGCCGTGGCCAGACCGACCCTGGACCGGCTCTCGGACGACACTACGGAGACGATCCACCTGGCGCGGCTGGACGGCACGAATGTGGTGTATCTCGCGACCCGCCAGTCCCAGCACTATCTCCGCCCCTTCACGCGCGTGGGCCGCCGGCTGCCCGCCCACTCCACCTCGCTCGGCAAGGCGCTGCTGGCCACGCACACGGACGAGCAGGTACGCAAGCTGCTGCCGGAGACGCTCCCCGCGCTGACCGAGCACACGATCACCGACCGGGAGAAGCTCATCGAGGAGCTGCACCAGGTGCGGGAGCAGGGCTTCGCGGTGGACCGCGAGGAGAACACGCTGGGGCTGCGCTGCTTCGGCGTCGCGATTCCGTACCGTACGCCCGCGCGCGACGCCATCAGCTGCTCCGTACCGGTGGCGCGGCTGACACCCGCGCACGAGCAGATGGTGAAGGACGCCCTGTTCGACGCCCGCGACCGGCTGACGCTCGCCACCCGGAGGCTCTGACATGTCTGACGTGGAGGTCGTGCTCCGCGAGGTCCATGACAGTGATCTGCCGGTGTTCTTCCGGCAGATCAACGATCCCGAGGCCGCCCTGATGGCCGCGTTCACGGTCAAGGACCCGGCCGACTGGGATGCCTTCGACGCCCACTGGAAGCGGATCCGCGCCTCGTCCGACGTGGTCAATCGCACGGTCCTCGCCGACGGCGACGTCGTGGGCAGCGCGGCGGTGTACGGCGAGCCGGGCGAGCGCGAGGTGACGTACTGGATCGACCGCGCGTACTGGGGCCGCGGCATCGCCACGCGCGCCCTGCGGGCCCTGCTCGCCGAGGTCCCCGAACGCCCGCTGTACGCCCGCGCCGCCGCGGACAACGCGGGTTCGCGCCGCGTCCTGGAGAAGTGCGGTTTTCGCGTGACCGCGCATGCCAAGGGGTACGCGAACGCGCGCGGGGCGGAGATCGACGAGGTGGTCCTCATCCTGGACAGCTGAGCCGCGCACCCCCACGCGGTTCATGAAGCCCGGATGAGAAAGCCGGACCGACGGGAACGAATCCCCGCATCCCGCTCGTCTTTCAGAACGCGATGAACACGACGATCAGACGGGCCTCCGTCTTCACGCTGCTGCTCGTGCTCGCCCTGCTGGTCAGGGCGACCTGGGTGCAGTTCTACGACGGCACGGCACTCGCGGAGAACAAGAACAACCGGCGGAACGTGATCGAGCAGTACGCGTACCCGCTCGGGAACATCATCGTGGCCGGCGACGCGATCACCGGGTCCGCGGAGACGGACAGCGGCGACCTCAAGTACCAGCGGACGTACAAGGACGGCGCGCTGTATTCGGCGGTCACGGGCTACAGCTCGCAGGTGTACGGGGCGACACAGCTGGAGGGCGTCTACCAGGACCTGCTCGACGGCACGGACAACCGGCTGAAGAACCCGATGGACGCGGTCACCGGCAAGCGTGCCGACCCGGGTGACGTGATCACGACGATCGACCCGGATGTGCAGAAGGCCGCGTATGACGCGCTGGGCGACACAAAGGGTGCGGCCGTCGCCATCGACCCGACGAACGGCAAGATCCTCGGTGTCGTGTCGACCCCTTCGTACGACCCGTCCGAGATCAGCGGCTCCGACGACTCCGCCGCCTGGGAGAAGCTGACGAAGGATCCGGACAAGCCGATGACGAACCGGGCACTGCGTCAGCCGCTGCCGCCGGGCTCGACGTTCAAGCTGGTCGTGGCGGCTGCCGCGCTGGAGGACGGGCGGTACTCGTCGGTGGACGAGAAGACGGACAGCCCGGACCCGTACCCGCTGCCGGGCACGACCCGCGTGCTGGGCAACGAGAACCCGTCGGCGCCCTGTGAGGACGCCACGATCCGGGTCGCGTTGCAGTACTCGTGCAACAACGTCTTCGGGAAGATGGCCGTCGACCTGGGCCAGGACAAGGTCAAGGAGATGGCGGAGAAGTTCGGCTTCAACGACGGGGAGCAGGACGTTCCGGTGCGTGCGTACGAGAGCGTCTATCCGTCCGGCATGGACAAGGCGCAGACGGCGCTGTCGGGCATCGGGCAGTTCGACGTCCAGGCGACGCCGTTGCAGATGGCCATGGTGTCGGCGGCCATCGCCAATGGCGGTGAGCTGGTCTCGCCGCACATGGTGTCGCAGATCAGCGACGCGAGCGGCAATGCGCTGGAGAACTACGACGACAACACGGACACCAAGGAGATCGTCAGCTCGTCCACGGCCGAGCAGTTGCAGTCGGCGATGCAGACGGTCGTCGACGACGGCACGGGGACGAACGCGCAGATCGACGGCGCGACCGTGGGAGGCAAGACGGGTACGGCCCAGCACGGCGAGAACAACAGCCAGACGCCGTATGCCTGGTTCACGTCGTACGCGAAGGACGACTCCACGGGCAAGGAAGTCGCCGTCGCCGTGATCATCGAGCAGTCGAACGCGGCCCGGTCGGAAGTCAGCGGCAACGGGCTGGCCGCGCCGGTCGCGAAGGCCATGATGGAGGCGGCGCTCCAGCAGAACTAAGCGGTCTCGGGGAAGGCCCCGGCTCGTTGAATCCTCCGGGCCGGGGCCTTCGCACGTCAGGGCCTCAGGGGCCTCAGACGCCCAGCAGCTGCTCGATCGGGTCGATCGCGAAGTACACCAGGAACAGCGCCGACGCGCCCCACAGCAGCCAGTGGACCTCGCGAGCCTTCCCGAGCACCGACTTGATGAGGACGTACGCGACGAAGCCCGCCCCGATGCCGTTGGTGATCGAGTACGTGAACGGCATCACGGCGATCGTCAGGAACGCGGGGATGGCTATCTCGTACTTGTCCCAGTCGATGTACTTGACCTGGGTCATCATCAGGAAGCCGACCGCGACGAGAGCGGGGGCCGCCGCCTGGAGCGGGACGATGGTCAGCAGCGGGGTCATGAACAGGGCCAGGGCGAACAGACCACCGGTGACCAGGTTGGCGAAGCCCGTGCGCGCGCCCTCGCCGACGCCCGCCGCCGACTCGATGTACGAGGTAGAGGACGAGGCGGAGGCCGCACCGCCCGCGACCGCGGCGGCACCGTCGATCAGCAGCACGCGGCCGAGGTTGGGGACCTTGCCGTCTTCGTCCAGCAGTCCGGCCTCGGCGCTGACGCCGACGACCGTGCCCATGGTGTCGAAGAAGTCCGACAGGATCAGCGTGAAGACCAGCAGGACGACGGTGATCGCGCCGGCCTCACCAAAGGCGCCGAACAGGCTGAAGTCGCCGATCAGCCCGAAGTCGGGGGTGTCGACCACCTTGTCCGGCCAGGAGGGCGTGGTCAGGCCCCAACTCTTGATGTCGGCCGCCCAGTTGATGACGATCGCCAGGAGCGTCATGGCCACGATGCTGATCAGGATGGCGCCCTTGACCTTGCGGGCGAGCAGCCCGATGGTCAGCAGCACCCCGAGGCAGAAGACGAGCATCGGCCAGCCGGTCAGCGCGCCGGTGGCGCCCAGCTGCACGGGCACCGTGGTGTTCGCCGCGTCCGGGATGCGGGTCACGAACCCGGCGTCGACGAAGCCGATGAACGCGATGAACAGGCCTATGCCGACACTGATCGCCTGCTTCATGGGCTGGGGTATCGCGTGCATGACGGCCTCGCGCAGGCCCGTCACCACCAGCACGCAGATCAGCAGGCCCTCGAGGACGATCAGGCCCATCGCGTCGGCCCAGCTCATCAGCGGGGCGATCTGGAAGGCGACGACGGCGTTGAGGCCGAGCCCGGCGGCGAGGGCGAGTGGCAGATTGCCGCCGATGCCCATGATGATGGTCATCACCGCGGCCACCAGGGCGGTGGCGGTGACCAGTTGGACGCTGTCGAGCCGCTGCCCGAACTTGTCCTCGGCGCTGCCCAGAATGATGGGGTTCAGGACAAGGATGTACGCCATCGTGAAGAACGTGGCGAAACCGCCGCGGATCTCCCGGGCGAAGGTGGATCCCCTTGCAGAGATCTTGAAGAACCGGTCGACACTGTTCGCCGGGGGTGGTGCGGCACTCGGCCGGTCGGTCACCTTCTGTGCTCCGGACATGCGGATGCTCCTCGTTACTACGTGCTGGGTGTGCGGATGCTGGCTGGATTGTTCCCGGTGTTGATCCGCTTTCGGGTTTTCTCCGTGTTACGGAATGGGGTTCGGCCTACCGCACGACCTTCGAAGTCCTGTACGGACGCCTGCTACTCTCTCGATTCTCACCCCACAGGGGCACCATTCCTTCACGGGTGACACACGGGGTCCGTATACGCACTACGCAGGCACGGCGCACGCAGGTCAACCGTACTGTCCGGATTCAGCAGGGGAGAGGTCGCCCGTGGGCACGGTCGTCGACGACGCAGCCTCCGTGGAGTTCCACGACTTCTTCGAGCGGCACTATGCCGAACTGGCGCGGCTGGCCCATCTGTTGACCGGCGAGTCGGACGCCGCCGACGATCTGGCGGCGGACGCGCTGCTCGCCATGTGGCACCGCTGGGACCGGGTGCGGGCGGCGGACCATCCGGTGGCGTACGCGCGCGGAGTGGTCGCCAATCTGGCCCGCAGCCGGATCCGCAGCGCGGTGCGTGAACGCAGACGCATCACGCTGTTCTGGTCGCAGCGCGAGGAGAGCAGCGAGAACCCGGACGTCCCGGCCGTGGTCGATGTCCAGGGGGCGCTGCGCAGTCTGCCGTTCCGCAAGCGGGCATGTGTGGTGCTACGGCATGCTTTCGACCTCTCGGAGAAGGACACCGCGCTCGCCCTCGGCATCTCGGTCGGTACGGTGAAGAGCCAGACGTCGAAGGGGATGGCCGAGTTGCAGCGGTTGCTGGGCAGTGCGGACGGCCCGAGCCACGTGCACGCGGCGGTGCTGCGCACCGGTGGCACCGGAGGGGGGAACTCGTGACCGGGCGGCGTGACACACATGGCAAGGTGCGCGCCCGGCTGCGTGAGGCGGCCGGCGCTCATGAGCCCGACCGTGCGCGCATCCTGGCCCGCATCGAGCGCGGCATGGCGGATGCCGAGACCTCCCGGCGCCCTGCGCAGCGGCCCCAAGTGCTCGGCTGGGCGCGGGTCGTCGGCGCCACGGCCGCTGTCGCGGGCGTGCTCGCGGTGGGCGGCTATGCGGCGGCGTCCGCGCTGAAGGAGGAGGACAAGACCCAGCAGACCGTCGCGGTCACGCCGACTCCCGAGCCGTCGGTGGAGGAGTCGAGCCGCGGCGAGATCTCGCCGGACGCGACGAGTTCCCCGCGTCCCGAGCAGCCGACCGCGGCCGAGTCACCGCCGGTCAAGCCGCCCGAGCCGCCCCCGGCCGTCACTCCGCCCGCGGACGCGGGCACCGAGGAGGGCCCGCTGTGGTCGGACGGCTCGGTCGATCCGCACAGCAACGACTTCTGGGCGCAGAGCAATGTGACCGTGAAGTCGGACAAGCAACTCACGTCGCTGACCGTCCAGTTGCGCATCAAGCAGACCGGCGGGGTCAACTCGACGGGCGCCTGGCGCTCGCTGCCCGAGGGCGACTTCGAGCTGACGGTCGGCGAGCGGGACGGCTTCCTCGTCTACACATGGGTGCTCAAGGAGGGCCGTACGGTCCCGGCCGGTGAGTTCGTGTTCGCCGGGCAGTACGACCATGACCGCGGCGGCCGTGACGCCGGCGACGACCGCTATGCGGCGACCGCGACGGCCGACGGCGAACAGGTGGCCGTGCAGGGCGACTTCGCGAGCCAGGACTCCGACGACGAAGATTCATGACCGGCGACTGACGACGGCTCATGACCGGCGGCTCATGACCGGCGGTTCATGACCGGCGGTTCATGACCGGCGGCTCGGAAAGCTCATAACGAGCGGTCGCTGCAAAAAAGTTCCGAGGACCGGCAACCCCTTCCTACCGGGTGGCAACCAGAGAGACGCAAGGTCTCTCCCCCCCCCCACTCAAGGAACGGGACATGAGTTCAGAAACACAGCAGCGCGCACGCCACCGCCGCAGGCTCAACCGGACACATGCCGTGATCGGCGGCGTGTCCGCGTTAGGCCTGACCGGAGCGGCAGTCTTCGCCAGCACCTTAATGTCGTCGGCGAACGCCGCGGCCCAGTGGCCGACCCCCAACGGCAGCGAGCCGGTCTCCAAGACGATCTCGGTGAGCGGTGTCCGGGACGGCGGCATGAAGCGCTTCTACGGCAGCGGCGATCTGGCCGGTGACGGTCAGGAAGAGGGCGGGGATCCGATCTTCGAGCTCGCGGACGGCGCGACGCTGAAGAACGTCGTCATCGGCAAGCCCGGTGCCGACGGCGTCCACTGCAAGGGCACCTGCACGCTGCAGAACGTCTGGTGGGAGGACGTCGGCGAGGACGCCGCCACCTTCCGCGGCGGCAACTCGGCCACCTTCATCGTCAAGGGCGGCGGCGCGAAGCACGCCGCCGACAAGGTCCTCCAGCACAACGGCGGCGGCAAGCTCGTCGTCTCGAACTTCGTGGTGGAGGACTTCAAGACCCTCTACCGCTCCTGCGGCAACTGCTCGACGCAGTACAAGCGCAGCGTGATCTTCAACGGCCTTCAGGTGACCGCTCCCGGCGGGCGTCTGGTCGGCATCAACAGCAACTACGGCGACTCCGCGGCCCTGCGCAAGGTCACGATCACCGGCGACAGCGGCAAGAAGATCGTGCCGTGCCAGAAGTACAAGGGCAACAACTCCGGTGACGAGCCTCAGGAAGCGGGCTCGGACGCCGACGGCACGCACTGCAACTACAAGCCATCGGACATCACGTACAAGTAGCCACGTGATCCAGCACCTGGAGCACCACTCTTGAGCACGCACAGAAAGCACCTCACCCGTCGTCGGCTGCTTGCCGCGTCCGCCGTGGGCGTGGCCGGTTCCGGCGCGGCGGTCGCGGCCGGCACCGGGTTGCTCTCCTCGGCGTCGGCCGCGACCTTCGGTCACTCCGACGACGGCAAGAACCATGTGATCGACACGGGCGCCTCCCTCGTCTTCAAGGTCTCCAAGTCGACCGGCGATCTGACCTCGCTGGTCTACAAGGGCAAGGAGTACGAGGGCTACGGCGGCAGGCACTCGCACGTGGAGTCGGGGCTCGGCTCGTCGACCGTGACCATCAAGCAGTCCGGGAACACGATCCTGGTCAGCGTGGTGCACGGCACGCTCAAGCACTACTACGCGGCGCGCAAGGGCCAGAACAACGTCTTCATGTGGACGAACAAGGCCGACACGTCGTTCACGGCGACCCGCTACATCGCCCGGATCAAGGCGGGGATCTTCCCGAACGAGGGCCCGGACTCCTGGGTGGAGGCCTCCGACACGATCATCGAGGCGGGCGACGTCTGGAAGAAGTCGAACGGCCAGACCCGCTCCAAGCACTACTCGGGCGTGCGGGTCATGGACTACGACTACATCGGCTACACCACCGGCTCGGTGGGGCTCTGGATGGTCCGCTCCAACCACGAGAAGGCGTCGGGCGGCCCGTTCTACCGCTCGCTGCTGCGCCACTCGAACGACGGCGGCGTGGGCCTGTACGAGATCCTGCACTACAACCAGTCGCAGACCGAGGCGATGCGCTTCGGTCTGCAGGGTCCGTACGTCCTGTCCTTCACCGACGGTGGTACGCCGGCGTCGTCGCTGTTCGCGAAGAACCTCGACACCTCGTGGGTGGACGGCCTCGGCATCTCCGGCTGGGTCGGCAAGGCCGGCCGCGGCAAGGTGTCGGGCGTCGGTCTGAAGGGCATGGACGCCGACCACGCGTACACCGTGGGCTTCGCCAACGACGACGCGCAGTACTGGACGAAGGCCGCTTCGGGCACGGGTGCTTTCAGTTGCGCGGGCATGCTGCCGGGGACGTACACGCTCACCGTCTTCAAGGGCGAACTGGCCGTGCACACCCGTGAGGCGAAGGTGACGGCGGGCGGTACCACCGCCCTCAACTCCCTCACCGTCAGCGGCGACCCGAGCAGCGCCGACACGATCTGGCGGCTCGGGAACTGGGACGGTACGCCCGGCGAGTTCAAGAACGCCAAGCTGATGACGTACGCGCATCCGTCCGACGTGCGCGCGTCGAAGTGGACGGGCAACGTCACCATCGGCAGCGGTGACGCGGCCGCGTCGTTCCCGGCGTACATGTGGAAGGACGTCAACGACGGCATCCTCGTCTACTTCAAGCTGACCGCCGCCCAGGCCGCCGCAGCGCACACCCTGCGCATCGGCGTGACCACCGCCCTCATCAACGGGCGTCCGCGCGTGACGGTCAACGACTGGGTGTCGGCGATCCCTTCGGCGCCGTCGCAGCCCTCGACACGGTCCCTGACGACGGGCTCGTACCGGGGCAACAACCACACGTTCACGTACAACGTGCCGACGAGCGCGTGGAAGTCGGACACCAGTCAGTACAACGTGCTGAAGCTGAACATCGTCAGCGGCTCTTCTGGAACCGGGTTCCTCAGCCCGGGCACGTCGTTCGACTGCATGGATCTGCTGGCCTGAGCCACCCCCACGCGGGCCAGTAGCAAGAGGAACGCCCCCGCCGGACTTGGGAGGTCTCGGCGGGGGCGTTCTCATGGGCCGTGGGGGGAGATGGGCCCGTGGGGGGAGCGGGAGGATCAGTTCATCGTCGAACCGATGGTGGTGGAGCCCGTCGTCAGGAACGTCGTCGCGGGCAGCGAGCCGTTCGGCTTGCGGGCGCCGTACGCGGTGGACGCCTTCGTGGACTTGAGGGCCGGGGTGGCGATGCCCTTGTCCCAGTTGTTGCCCGCGGAGACGGTGGACGGGCCGAGCTTGCTCAGACCGCCCTTGTTGCGCACCGCGAGGTTCTTGCCGAGCCGGGCCTTGCCGGTGGCGAAGTAGTAGCCCGAGCCCGCGTTGGCGTAGGCGGTGTTGCGGTTCAGGCTCATGGCACCGGTGTTGGAGTTCTCGGTGAAGCCGTGCTTCGTGTTGTTCCAGGCCGCGTTGTGGGTGACGACGTGGGCGACCGAGGCGCCTCCGCCACCGAGCTTGAAGCCGTTGCCGTTGCCCTCGAAGTCCGGGTCCTTCCAGCGGTTCCCGCCGTTTCCGTACGCCCAGGAGTGCTCGATGGTGACCGGGCTGGAGAACTGCCACAGGTCGAGGCCGTCGTCGGAGTTGTTGTAGAGGCGGGCGCCGGTGATCTTGTTGCCGGTGCCGGAGCCGAACTTGACGGCGATCCCGTCGGCGTTCTGACCGTGGCCCGACGGGTCGTAGTTGCCGTGACTGTCCAGGTTCCGCACGAGGTTGTTCGTGGTGCCGTCGCCGCGCAGGGTGAAGCCGGAGTCGCCGTTGTTCGCGGTGACGAGGTTCTTGAACACTCCGCCGACGGAGGAGGTGGCGACGAAGCCCTGAGCCGGCGAGTTCTGCCAGGTGATGTTCTGGACGGTCCAGTAGTCGCCGTAGATCCCGGCCAGCCAGGAGCCGTCGGGCAGCTTCGAGCCGTCGATCCGCACCTTCGCCCCAGGAGCGGCCTTGAGGGTGATACGGGCCGAACTGGTGCCGTTCACCGAGGACTTGAGGGTTCGCTTCGGGTAGTACGTGCCGCCGCGCACCTGGATGACGGTGCCGGCCGTGGCGGTCTTGACGGCGGCTTCCAGCTGAACGGTGCTGGACACGGTGACCGTCTTGGTGGGGGCGGCGGCGCTGGCTCCGTCCTCCGAGAGGCCGAGGTGAACGCCGCCCGCCCCCGCGGCGACGGCCACCGCTGCGGCGATGGAGATAGTGCGGGTCCTGCGGTGGCGTCCAGTGCTCTGAAGCACGGGGCGTTCCTTTCCTGGAGGTTAGGGACGAGAGGCGGGCCGAGGGCTCACCTCTGTACACCCAGGTCGCCGCCATGGCCGGAAAAGGTTGCCGGGCCCACGCGAAAAGCAATCGAAACTTTCGATCACCCCGGTCCCGGTCGCACCGATTGACGCACCGTCCCCCACTGGTGAAACTCCAGGGCAGTTCAGCCCAACAGAAACCACCAGACTCCCACAGGATGTGTCATGCGACCCCGCACCGCCCGCACGCTCCTGACGTCCCTGACAGCGCTGCTCGCCCTGTTCCTGAGCCTGCTGGCAGCCCCGCCGAGTCCAGCACAATCCGGAGCACAGCCCGCCGGCGAAGCGGAGAGAGCCATGCAGAAGGCCAAGCCGAAGTACGCGGGCTATCTCTTCGCGTACTTCACCGGTGAGGGCACGGCCGACGGCGAGCAGATCCGCTATGCCCTCAGCCGCGGCAACGACCCGCTGCACTGGCGGGAGCTGAACGCCGGAAAGCCGGTGCTCACCTCCACCATCGGCGAGAAGGGCCTGCGGGACCCGTTCGTGATCCGCGCCCCCGAGGGCGACAAGTTCTACATGATCGCGACCGATCTGCGCATGTACCAGAACAGCAGCGGCAGTTGGGACGACGTCCAGCGCCACGGCAGCAAGTCCATCATGGTCTGGGAGTCCACGGACCTGGTGAACTGGACCGACCAGCGCCTGGTGAAGGTCTCCCCCGACAACGCGGGCAACACCTGGGCCCCTGAGGCCTATTGGGACGAGACGCTCGGCGAGTTCGTCGTCTTCTGGGCCTCGAAGCTGTACGCCGACGACGACCCGGACCACACGGGCTCGACGTACAACAAAATGATGTACGCGACCACGAAGGACTTCCGCACCTTCAGCGAGCCCAAGGTCTGGAACGACCCCGGCTACTCGGTCATCGACTCAACGGTCGTACAGCACAAGGGCACTTACTACCGCTACACCAAGGACGAGCGCGACCCGAACTCCTCCAGCCCCTGCGCGAAGTTCATCACCGGTGAGAAGTCGAGGACGCTGACCTCCACGAAGTACGACTTCGTCGCGGACTGCATCGGCAACGGGGCGATGGACCGCGGTGAGGGCCCGACGGTGTTCAAGTCCAACACCGAGGAGAAGTGGTACCTGTTCATCGACGAGTACGGCGGCCGGGGCTACCTCCCCTTCGAGACCACCGACCTCGACTCGGGCAAGTGGACCCCGTCGCAGAACTACCAGCTCCCCACCAGCCCGCGGCACGGCACGGTCATGCCGGTGACGCAGAAGGAGTACGACCGGCTGCTGGCCGCGTATCCCGCGAGCCCCACCTCGATCGTGGACGTGACGGCGAAGGACCAGGAGGGCTACGCGATCGTCACGGAGGCCGCGAACAAGGTCGTCCTGCCGATGGAGCCGGACGTCAATGAAGCAGCCCTCAGGCGCCTTGCGCCGAAGCTGGCGATCGGCGCGGGCGCCAAGGTCAGCCCGGCCTCGGGCACGCGCCGCGACTTCCGCAAGCCGCAGACGTACACCGTGACGGCGGCGGACGGGACGAGCCGCAAGTGGACGGTGGAGGCGGTGCCTACGCGCAGTCCCGTCCTGCCCGGCCTTTACGCGGACCCCGACGTCAAGTACATGAACGGCCGTTACTGGATCTACCCGACGACGGACGGCTTCCCCGGCTGGAGCGGGACCAAGTTCAAGGCCTTCTCATCAAAGGACCTGGTGCACTGGAAGGACCACGGCGAGATCCTCGACCTGGGCCCTGACGTGTCCTGGGCCGATAAGAACGCCTGGGCGCCGGCGATCGCGGAGCGCGACGGCAAGTACTACTTCTACTTCTGTGCCGAGCAGCAGATCGGCGTCGCGGTCGCGGACTCCCCCGCCGGCCCGTTCAAGGACGCGCTGGGCAAGCCGCTGGTCGCGAAGGGGGGCCAGTTCCAGGGCCAGATGATCGATCCCTCGGTCTTCACGGACGACGACGGGAAGTCGTATCTGTACTGGGGCAACGGTCGCGGCTATGTCGTCCCGCTGAACGACGACATGGTGTCGTTCGACGCGACCAAGGTGCAGGACATCACCCCGGACAACTTCCGCGAAGGCGCCTTCGTGGTGAAGCGGAAGGGCACGTACTACTACATGTGGTCCGAGGACGACACGCGCAGCGAGAACTACCACGTCGCGTACGCCACCGGCCCGTCCCCGCTCGGCCCCTGGACCAAGAAGGGCACGATCCTCTCCAAGCGCCCGGAGTACGGCATCAAGGCCACCGGCCACCACTCGGTGGTGAACGCCCCCGGCACGGACGACTGGTACATGGTCTACCACCGCTTCGCGCTGAACGGCCCCGGCAAGTCGGGCGGAGACGGCACACACCGCGAGACGACGATCGACCGCATGGAGTTCGCGGCGGACGGCACGATCAAGCCGGTGGTACCGACGCTGGAGTCGATCGCGCCCCTAAGGAGGCCGCAGGCCTCTTAGGGGCGCGGGGCTGTATCAATGTGCGGCTCCGCCGCGCGGGCGCGACCAGCCACAACGGACCCGCAGCTTCGAACCGGCCCTCCTAGCGGAACGCTTCGTCACAGGACCTCGTCCAGCCACGCGTAAACGTCGTCCTGCATACGCGAGTTGAAGACGTGGCCCACCTCGGGCCACGTCTTCAACCGCAACCGCGACTCGGCCCGGCAAGCGCGCCAAACGAGGCGCAGCTTGCCATAAGCCACCCGCACCCCCTCCGGGGGAAACAGCGTGTCCAAGCCGCCATTGAAGAACAGCATCGGCTTCGGGGCCGCGATGCTCGCCACATCCGGGATGTCGAGATGCCGGGCGAGCCCGGGGTGGAGCATGTGGAACGCGGACTGGCCGCGCAGGGTGTTGTTGCCGGGCACCATCATCTCCTTGAGCCCGGTCATCCAGCACACGCTCACCCCGGCCGCGATGTCGTCGCTGAGCGCGGCGGTCTGCCAGGCCCGGTAGGCCCCCATGGAGAAGCCGAGGGCCGCGACGCGCCGCCGGTCCACACGGTCGAGGCCGGCCAGGAAACGGGCGGCGCGTACGTCCTCGCGGGCCATGAGCCCGGCGGGGGACGAACCGAGGTTGTACAAGTTGCTTGCGAGCGCCTGCTGTTGCTCGTAGACGAGGGGGCCGCGGTCGCCCCAGCCGAGGGCGTCCACGGCGAGTACGACGTACCCGCGCCGGGCCAGCTCGTCACCGGCGAACCGCCCGCTGAAGCAGCGGTCCGCCCACTCCAGCGCGGACGGCAACCGGGCCTCGCCGTCGTACCAGGGCCTGACCAGCTTCTCCTTCCCGATGTCGAACTTCGAGCCGTGGTCGTGGAGGAGCAGCACGGCGGGGAAGGGGCCGGTGCCGTGCGGGGTGAGCAGGGCGCCGCGCACCCGGCCGTACCGGGTGAGGCCGAAGGTGACGAGCTCGCGCGTATACCCGTCGGCCTCGGCGCGATCGCCGAACTCGGGCGCGTACGCGGTGTCGTCGCGACCGGCGACAAGCAGTTCCTCGACCTTGGCGCGGGCGGTGCGGCGCCAGACGCGGAAGTCTCGGATCGGGGAGTTGTCCCAGGCGAGGGGGAAGCGGAGCTCGTCCTTGAGGGCGAGGTAGAAGTCGGGGAGGTTGCCTTCGACGATGCCGCCTGCTGTGCCTGTCGCCCCTGTGTCTGCCGCCGCCGCGCCGGCCGGTGGCTCGGCGGCGACGGCGGGCCCCGGCATACCGGACTGTGCGGCCCACAGCGCGGCGCCCGCTCCCGCGACGAAGGCCCGCCTCCCGACCGGAGCCCGGTCAGCGTCGCCGCTCATAGGGCCTCCAGTCCCCGAGGTACGTCTCACGGGTGTGCAACCCGGCTTCAACCTCGGTCAGTTGAGGCCGGTTCTCCGGAACAAGGGTCTTGGCGCCGGGTCCCGTGTTGCGGTACTCGGCGAACCGCTGGTCCTGCCAGGGGAAGCCGGAGGACATGTTGGTGTACGGCACGGCCGCGTCGATGCCCGGGCCCATCCAGGTGTCGCGGACCACGAGGGCAGGCCGGGCCGTGGTGTCGGAACTCGGCACCCAGGGCCGGGCCAGCTTGTACGCCCCGTCCTCCGCGCCGCTGGTGATACGGCACTTCACGGCCAGGTAGCCGTACGGGTTGGCACCGGCCGTGGACGGCGCGAACACCATGCCCTTGGGCGTGAAGTCGACGTCCCGGTCCAGCGTGTGGAAGCGGCAGTGCTCGTACACGGCGGTGGCCCGACCGAAGACGAAGTCGACGTCACCCTCGGCGTAGCAGTGCGCGAAGTACTGGCGGGCGAAGAGCGAGAGGTTCAGCGAGTCCGCGTACAGCGTGTCCTGGTGGCCCAGGAACCGGCAGTGGAAGAACGCCGAACGGTCGCCCATCACCTTGACGGCGACCGCCTGTGTCCCGGTGATCTCCGGGTGGTCCGCGCGCAGCCAGTCATTGGCGAAGGTGATCCAGCGGGCAGTGAGGTCAGCCGCTTGCAGGGTGGTGGTGGCGGAGCCCGAAGTGCCGTATGTACCGGATCCGTCGGGCTTCATCGTGCCCGCCGCGTTGTCGTAGACGATCACGACGTCACGGGGGTTCTCGCTGGCTCCGACAAGGGTCAGCCCGGCACTGACCGCGGGGACCTTGACGATCTCCCGGTACGTTCCCGGGGCGATGACCAGCGTGTATCCGGCACCGGAGGCGGCGTCCACGGCTGCTTGGACGGTGGTGAAGTCCCCGGCTCCGCCCGGGTGGACATACAGGGTCTTCGGGGTGCGGCGGGCGGCCGGTGACCCGTACCGGCCGAACGGGCGCTTTCTGCCGTCGGCCCGAGCAGGAGCCGCCGTGAGGGCGAGGGCGGCGCCCGTTCCGGCGGCCGCAAGGAGGAAGCTCCTTCTGGACAGCGGGAGTTGGACATAAGGCGCGGGCATACGGGTGCTCCTTCGATGTACGGCTCGTGTGGGGGCGGGCCGGGGCCGCCCCCCACCCCACGGTGACGGTGCGGTGCGGGCGGCCCCGGCCGCTTCTTCCGGGAACGTCAGCGGATGCGTCCCGCACCCGCGCCGTGGCCGACGATCCCCGGCACGGCCCGAGGCGAGTCGACCTTCTTGCGCAGCGTCGGCGTCCAGCCGGCGCCCCGCTGCAGCGTCTCCTCGGGGATCTCCGCGTTGTGCACGGCGATCAGGTCCGTCAGCGTCCCGTTGACGTAGTTCTTCTCGGCGGTCAGCGGGGACTCGTTCCACTTCTTCAGCGCCTTGCCGACACTGGTGCCGGGCGGCAGCGAGAGCGCGTTGTGGCTGGCGTACAGCTGCGAGTTGATGCCGACACCGAAGACGTAGTAGTCGTCCTTCTGGTCCTCGTTCACCACGTAGTGGTTGTTGTAGACGTCGACCTGTCCGAACCGCACACGCGGAGAGCGCTGGAGGATTCCGTCGAAGCGGTTGTGGTGCATGGTGACCTTGAGCTTGCCGGCGTCGATGGCGGCGAGGCCGTCGCCGTTCCCGATCAGCATGTTCTTGTCGTGGTCCTGGAAGCGGTTCCAGGACACGGTCACGTAGTTGGAGCCGCGCACGATGTCCGTCAGCCCGTCGTGCTGCTGGAAGACCTTGCCGAAGTAGACCGGCCGCTCGCTGTCGGGGTAGCGCCCGTCGGTGAACGTGTTGTGGTCGAGCCACACGTGGTCGGTGCCGTAGACGACCACGGCGTCGTACTCGGAGTTCCAGTTGCCGGTCTTGTTGTCGTCGGTCGGGTCCCACTTCGGGAAGCAGTCGAGCGGGGCCTCGATGGTGAGGTTGCGCATGATGACGTTCGAGACGCCCTTGATCTGGAGGCTGCCGCCGAGGATGCCGGAGTTCTTGCCGACGCCGACGATGGTGGTGTTGCTGGGGATGTTGGCCTTGATCTCCGAGTCCTGGTTGGCGGCGGACGCGACCCGCGCGTCCTCCTGCGGACCGCTGGCGACCTCGTCGTTGCCCCAGACGGCCGGGTCGTAGTCCTTGAGGTACTGCTGGAGGTCGTAGCCGCCGGTGACGAAGGCCTCGCAGCCCTCGGAGACGGCGTCGATCATGCCGTTGACCTTGATGATCTTGGGCGCGTCACCACCGGCTTTCAGCGCGGCCTTGAACTCGGCCCAGGTGGTGACGGTGTAGACGTGCGCGGCGTCGGCGGCGGATCCACCGGTGGTGCCGACGCCCTCCGAGCCCCACCCGTCGCCGGCGGCGAGGGTCTCGCGACCGAGGTCGCGGGGCTTGGCCTGGGCGGTGGGGCCGGTGAGGGTGAGAACGAGGGCGGTACAGCCGACGACAGCGGTAATGGCATGGGCATGCCAGTTACGGGTGCGCATGGGTACGGGTTCCTTCCAAAGTGCGGGTACGGGGGCGCCCCTTTAGGGGCGCGGGGCTGGGTCAATATGCGGCTCCGCCGCGCGGGCGCGACCAGCCACAACGGGCCCGCAGTCGCGACACGGCTGTCACCTCCCACCCCCTGGCGGGGGCCTGGGGCGCAGCCCCTACACGTTGGGCCACGTAATCCAAGACTCCGGAATCTCGTCGTCCAAGCGACGAGCGTCACGCGGCGCCAGCACCCGGCGGTGCAGCAACTCCCCCGCGATCAGCCGGGCCACGGCAATCGCACCCGGAGGGTTGAAGTGCGTGTTGTCCTGCTCGGAAGCGGTCCAGTTGAAGTACTTCTTCGTCTCCTCGACGCCGAGCTTCTGCCACAGCGCCAGCGACAACGCCTCGATGTCGAGCAGAGCGACGCCCTCCTGGGCGCCGAAAGCCCGCATCGACGCCGGATAGTCGCCGTGCGTGCGCACGGTGTTCCCGTCGGCGTCGAACCTCCTGCGCTCCACGGAGGTGGCGAGCACGGGCCGGGCACCGCGGGCCCGCGCCCCGTCGACGTACTGACGGAGGTAGTCCTGGTATGTCGTCCAGGGCTCGGTGTACCGCGCGGGGTCGGCGGTCTTCGAGTCGTTGTGACCGAACTGCACGAGAAGGAGGTCGCCGGGCCGGATCGCCCCGAGGATGACATCAAGGCGCCCCTCGTCGACGAAGCTCTTCGAACTGCGGCCGTTCACCGCGTGGTTGGCGACCTGTAGGTCACGGCGCAGAAAGAACGGGAGGGCCATACCCCACCCGGTCTCGGGCGCGGCGTCGGCGTACTTCTGAGCGGCGGTGGAGTCACCGGCGATGAAGAGGGTCCGCCCGGCACCACGTTTTGGCGTAGCGGCGACGGCGGGCCCGCTCGCGGCGACGGCGAGCGGAACGGCTGCAAGAGCAGCCGTACTGACCTGTCTACGGGTGAGCGACACGACGGTGTGCCTTTCTCAACAGGCGTGCGGGACAGGAACGTTCAGCGGTGCCTTTCAACGTGGGGGGGCTACCCCGCGCCCCAAAGGGGCGCGGGGAACTGCGCGACCAGCCACAACGGACCCGCAGTCAAATAACGGCCCAACCGGCGGAGCCGTCCGCGGAGCGCTTAGCCCTTCTGCTCGTTCCACTCCGCCTGCGCCTCATTGAGCTGCTTGGCGAACGTGTCCAGGAAGTCCTTGGCACTCGTGTCCCCGTTCATCACCTTCTGGAACGCGGGCTCGTTGTCGGCCTTGCTGAGGTTGTTCCAGTCCGGCAGGTAGTACGGCAGCTGAACGATGGTCGTGGAACCGTCACTGAGCGCGTCGGCCGCGAGCTTGGTCGGCTCGGCCTCGGAGACCCACGCGTCCTTCGCGGCATCGGTGTTGGCCGGCACCTGCCCCGCCGACTGGTTGAACTTGGAGTTCTCCGCGTGCGAGGTGGCGAACTCGATGAACTTCCAGGCGGCTTCCTTGTTCTTGGAGCTCTTGAACAGGCCGAGGCCGTCGACCGGGTTGGAGACCTGGACCCGCTTGCCGCCGGGCCCGATCGGCTGCGGGATGCCCCGGAACTTCTCGACGCCGAACGCCTTCACGTGGTCCTGGTAGGAACCCAGGTTGTGGTTCAGCATGCCGATGGTGCCGGAGTCGAACTGGGAGACCATCTTGGTGAAGTCGTTGTTGAGGTCGGCGGCCGGAGTGACCTTCTTGTAGAGGCCGACGTACTTCTCCAGCGCCTCCACGTTCTTCGGGTCGTTGACCGTGGTCTTCTCACCGCTGGAGTCCCAGAAGGACGTGATGCCGGACTGCCCGTACATCGCGTCCAGCGCCTGGGCGATGGACCCGGCACCACCACGGATGGTGTAGCCGAACTCGTTCTTGCCCTTGTTGGTGAGCTTCTCCGCGGCCTCGTAGAACTTGTCCCAGGTGCTCGGCTCGTCCAGGCCCGCCTTCTCGAACAGGTCGGTCCGGTAGTAGAGGACACCGTTGTTGGCGGAGGTCGGGATCGAGTACAGCTTGTCGTCGTCACCGCCGGCGGACTTCAGCGACTTGACCATGTCCTCGTTGAGCTTGCCGTTGAGGGAGGACTTGCCGAGGCGGTCGTCCAGCGGCTCCAGCGCGTTCTGGGCGGCGAAACCGGCGAGCATCGCCGCGCCGGCGCCGCCGACGTCCGGCAGGCCGCCGCCCTGGATCGAGGTGTCGACCTTGGACTGGTACTCGGTGGCGGCGACCCCGACGTACTCGACCTTGATGTCCGGGTTGGCCTTCTCGAAGTCGGCGATGATCTCCTTCCAGATGTCGGTGCGGACACCGCCGTTGTTGTCCCAGAAGACGATCTCGCCCTTGCCGCTGCCCTCTTCACCCTTGTCGCCCGCTGCCCCGCTGCCGTCGTCACCGCAGGCGGTGGCGGTCAGCGCGAGCACGGCGCTCAGGGCGACGACGGCGGCCGAACGGCGCCCGCCTGTGCTGCTCCGGTGAATGCTGATCTTCATTGGTCGGCTCTCTTCTTCTTCTGGATCCAGCGAGGGTTGCAGTGACGCTGTGGGGGTCAGTGGCGGGCGTGGGGTGCCCAGTTGTCGGTCCCGGCGAGGTAGTCGGCGACCGTGTGCGTGGCCGCTTCCTCGCCCGGCATCTGCGGCCGGTCGACGTTGACCGTCGCGCCCGGGCCGTATGTGCGGTACTCGGTGAAGCGCGCGTCCTTCCACGAGAAGCCGCCCATGTCGGTCCACGGTGAGGACTTGATGGCGGCGGGCAACTCGGTGTCCCGGAACAGGACTTGAGCGATCGCGTTCGGCTCGCCGCCCGGGTGCCAGGGCCTGCCGAGGTGGAAAGACCCGGCGGGCGCGTCGCTGACGACCTTCGACCTGGTGATCAGGAACCCGTACGGGTTGTCCTTCCAAGTCGAAGCGGCCGTGATGTAGCCGTTGTTGGTGGTGGAGCCGCGGGTGAGTGCCTTGATGACGGAGCGTTCGATGACGGTGGTCGCGCGTCCGTAGATGAAGTCGACGTCGCCCTCGATGTACGAGTCGCGGACGTAGACCCGGCTGATGACGTCGAGCTTGGGGCTGTCGGTCATCAGGGTGTCCTGGTTGCCCAGGAAGGCCGTGTCCTCGAAGACGATCCGGTCGCCCGTCGTCTTCATCGCCAGGGCCTGCTCGGCGCCGTACTCGTACGCGGCCTCGTCGAAGTCGTTGCTGAAGGTGAGGTTGCGCGCCGTGACGTCGCTCGCGGCGATCCGCACGGTGGCGCTCCCGGTGGAGCCGCCGAACTGGGCGGGTGTGTCGAAGACGATGACGGTGTCGGAGCGGTCCTGTCCAGTCCCCTGGAGCACCACGTTCGGCTTGGCGGCGGGGATGAGCACCTTCTCCCGGTACGTGCCGGGCGCGATCCGGATCGTCACGGTGGAGTCGTTGCCGTCGGGCACGGCGTCCACGGCGGCCTGGACGGTCGGGTAGTCGGCGGGGACGTTCAGGACGGTGTCGGTGCCGAGCTTCTTCTGCGGTCCGGAGAACTTCGACACGAGCGCGGGGACGGCCGCCGCCGGGTGGAGCTCGTACTTGTAGAGGTCCCGCGGCTCGAAGGCCGCGCCCCACGCCTCCTGCCGCCCGCTGGTGTTCTTCAGGATCGATCCGCGCTGCACCAACTCGGCGGTGGTGTCGGCCTGGTAGGGGTGCTGGACGTCCTTGTAGTAGCTGTTCTCGATGACCATCTTCGTCTGGCCGCGCGACCAGTTGCCGTACGTCCACACCGGGTCGCCCGGATCGGCCTGCGCGGTCAGGTAGTTGTTGTAGAGGTGTGCGTAGGCGCAGTTGTCGGCGGACGGGTTGCGTTGCTTCGTACCGCTGAACAGGTTGTGGTCGATGGTGATCTGCGTCTTGACGTTCGTCGTCCAGCCGATGCCGAAGGTCTTGTTGTTGTTCTCGAAGCGGTTGTAGGAGACGGTGACGTACTCGCTGTCCTTGCGGACGTCGAGTTGGCCGTCGCAGATCCGCGAGAAGCGGTTGTGGTCGATCCAGACGTGGTGGACGGTGTCCATCTGGATGCCGTCGAAGTCGGTGTCCTTGCAGTCCCAGTTGCCTTCGACGTACGAGTCGCGGATCGTCAGGTTGCGGATGATCACGTTGTGGGTGCCGGGCTTGAGGTTCAGCTCGCCCTGGACGAGCTCCCCCGCGGTGCCGACGCCGATGATGGTCTTGTCCGAGGCGACGACGACGTTCGCGCCGAACGGCTCGGCCTTGATCGTCCCGGCGACCCGGATGACGTACGGCTCCTCGGCCGCCGCGTACCGTTCCAGGTCGGCCTGGGTGGTCACGGTGACGACCTTGCCGCCGGCGCCTCCCGTCGTACCGCCGTCGAGGGAGGCGAAACCGTGGGCCTTGTCGGTCCAGCGAGGCGCTGCCATGCCACTGGTCGTCGCATCGGTCGCGGCTTCGGTCACCGCGTCGGTCGCGGCTTCGGCCGGGGCGAGGGCTCCCAGCCCCAGCGAGGCCACCAGGGCTGCGACCGTGACCAGGGCCTTGCCCAGGCCCGGTCTCGATCCCGGTTCCGGGCCCGGCAAGCGCTTGCTACGGAGGTGCGTCATTGCGGCTCCCAACAGGCGTACACGTGAAGTGAGTTCAGGAAGTCGGTCGTGCGGTGATGCGGAACTGCGTGAACGTGGCCGCGCCGGCGTGTCCCCCGCCGGTCGGCGCGAGTGCGAACAGGCCGAGCAGGGCGCCGACCCAGCGCCAGGGCGTGGCGGTGAAGACCGGCCCGGAGGGCTGCCACCCCTCCCCCACGTCGCAGAAGAAGCGGCAGCGCGCCCCCTCGCCGAGTTCGATCCGCAGCCGCGCCCGTCCCTCGGGAGCGAGCCGTGGATGCGCGGCGTCCCGCTCCCGCTCGGCGACGGACTCGGCGAACCGGTGCACGAGATGCACCATCCCGTCGGCGCCCCGCTGGAGCCCGATCCAGCTGAACGCGTCGCCGAGTACGGCGAGTCCGGCCCGGGCGCCCGGCGCCTCGCCGGACAGGGCGAGTTCGACCTCGACGGTGGCGGGGGTCCCCGGCAGCCGTTGCGTGAGCACGTTCGGCAGCTTGCGCAGATCGTGCGCGTCGGCCGTCCGTACGCAGGTCAGTCGTAGCCCGTCGCCCGCGTGCCAAGTCGCCCAGCCGTCCTGCGGGTTGGCGGTCCACTGCCACTGGCGTCCGAAGCGTCCGCCGGGGAAGTCGTCGTCGGTGGCAGGCGCGGACGGTGGCTGAGATGGTAGGTCGGGCTTCTTGTGTACGTCGACGGGGGCGCCCTCGTCGCCCAGTACGGGCCAGCCGTCCGCACCCCAGCGCATCGGCTGGAGGTGGACGACCCTCCCGTACGCGCCCTTCTCCTGGAAGTGGACGAACCAGTCCTCGCCCACTGGGGTGCGCACCCAGCCGCCCTGGTGGGGGCCGTTGACGTCGGTGTCGCCCTGCTCCAGCACGATCCGCTCCTCGTACGGCCCGAAGAAGCCGCGTGAGCGGAAGGCGCCCTGCCAGCCGGTCGTCACTCCCCCGGCGGGGGCGAAGATCCAGAACCAGCCGTCGTGTCGGTACAGCTTCGGCCCTTCGAGGGTGAACCAGCCGGGGATGCGGTCGCCGTCGACGATCACCTTGCCCTCGTCGAGCAGGCCGGTGGCGTCGGGCCGCATGCGGTGGCCGGTGAGCCGGTTCTTGATGCCGGAGCGGGACTTGGCCCAGGCGTGCACGAGATATGCCTCGCCGGTCTCTTCGTCCCACAGGGGGCAGGCGTCGATGAGTCCCTTGCCCTCCTTGAGCAGGTGGGGGCGGGTCCAAGGGCCGCGTATCTCGGGGGCGTTGATCTGGTAGATGCCGTGGTCGGGGTCGCCCCAGAAGATCCAGAACCGGTCGTCGTGATGCCGTAAGGACGGCGCCCACACTCCGCAGTCGTGCCGGGGTGTCCTGAACTCCTTTGCCGGTTCGAGGAGTTGGAGGGCGTGTCCGACGAGGGTCCAGTTGACCAGGTCGCGGGAGTGCAGCAGCGGCAGGCCGGGGGCGCGGCCGAAGCTGGAGGCGGTCATGTAGTAGTCGTCGCCGACGCGGATCAGGTCGGGGTCGGACCAGTCGGCGTTCAGGACGGGGTTGCGGTAGGTCCCGTCGCCGAGGTCGGCGGTGAAGGCGGGTGCGCTCTGGCTGCTCATGGGCTCACCGCCTTGCGGACGAGGGCGGCCGTCTCGCCCCGGTCGAGGCGGCCGTCGGCGATGACGGTGACGATCCGGCGTACGACGGTGTCGCCTGCCGGGATGCGCAGGCGCTCGTCGTGGGCGAGGGACGAGCCGACGCCCGGGTACTCGGCGGTGCGCACGAACCACGGGTCGCGGCGGGTCTGTTCGGTGGCGCCGGCGAACACCAGGGTCCAGTTGGCGCCGGCGAGGGCGAGCCAGTCGGCGCGCCTGCCGTGCACCGCGTCCTCGCCCTCGGTGTCGTGGGTGAACACGGCGGGCGACTCGGCCTCCTTGCGGGCGCGCCAGAAGAAGCCGCCGTATGCCGCGCCGGGGCGTCCGTTCGTGGCCGGGCTGCCGATCGACAGGGGCCCGTCCGTGGTGTTGGTGAGCGAGAAGGTGAAGTCCAACGCCCAGGCGGCGTCGGTGAGTTCGGTGGCCGCGACGGTACGTCGCTCACGCAGCAGCTCGCCGCCCGCGGCCATCCAGCGCAGTTCCTCCACGAAGCCGTCCGGGTCGCTCAGCTGGAATCCCGCGTGCCGTTGGGCGCCGTGGTTGTCGAGCTCGGTGGGGCCCTGGTCGCGGACATAGGTGCGCCCGCCCCAGAAGTTGTGCCCCTCGACGTCGGGAACGGCGACACCGACGCCGAGGTGGTGTACGTGGTCGGCCGGGCTCAGCTCGGTGACGGCCGTGCCCGCCAGGGTGGTGACCGGGTGCAGATACGGACGCGGCGAGAGCTTCGGCGGCAGTTCGGGCCGGGTGATGTAACGGCCGACGGGGCGGCCCGCGATCCGCAGGACCAGGGAGTCGTCTCTCATGTGCTCACCTCGTTCGGGAGCGCCCAGGGGGCGCCCAGCTCGGAGTAGAGACTGAGGGTGTCGGCGGCGGCTCTGACGAGCGCGTCGATGCCGCGGACGACCCGGCGGTTCTCCTCGGGCAGCAGGTACCAGTCGTCCTCGGGGAGTGCGACGGGATCCGGTGCCTGCCGAATCGCTTCGACGACCCGCATGAACGCGCCCGTCGACTCGGGCGCGACCAGCAGCTCGGCTCGGCCTTCGAGGTGTTCGACCAGGTTCTCCAGCAGGTCGGTCCTGCCGTACTCGGTCTCCTCGGGGCCGCGCCCGGACCGCTGGAGGAGGACCCGGTCCTGCTTGTACCAGAAGGTGATCCGGCCGCTGGTGCCGTGCACGAGGACGTACGGCTCGTCGGGCCGTTCGGCGCACAGAGTGGCGGCGACGGTGACCCGTCGGCCGGCCGCGGTGGTGACGCGTACGCACGAGGTGTCGTCGGACTCGATGGCGTTGGCGCGCAGCAGTTCGGCCTCGATGGCGGTGATGTCCTCGGCGCGGGTGGCGCCGTCGAGTGCGAGGGCGGTGGCGACGGCGTGTGCGAGGGGGTTGGTCAGCGCGCCGTCGACGACGTCGGCGCCGTTCAGCGTGCGCCGTCCCGCCCAGGGCGCGCGACGGTAGTACTCCTCGGCGCGCGCCCAGGCACCGGCCGCCCCGATCCCCGTCACTTCGCCGATCGCGCCCTCGGCCACCAGCTCCCGGATGGCGGGCACGGCGCCCGAGCCGAGCGACTGGAACCCGATCTGGCACACCACCCCGGCCGTCGCGACCCCGTCGGCCATCCGGCGGAACTCGGCGTACGACGGCGCGGGCGGCTTCTCGAGGAGCAGGTGTACGCCCTTGTCGGCGGCGATCAGTGCCAGGTCGGTGTGGGTGTGGATCGGCGTGCAGATCACGGCGACCGCGGCACCGGTGGAGTCCAGCAGCGCCCCGAAGTCGGCGGACTGCTCCGGCAGTTGACCCGCGGCGGCGAAGGTGTCCAGCTCCTCCTCGGTGAGCGGCGTCAGCTCGCAGATCCCGGCGAGGCGTACGAGGCCCTTGTCCTGGAGGCGGCGGATGTTCTTCAGATGCCAGCTTCCGTGGCCGCGCGCGCCCGCGAGGACGATCGGCACGGGTGTGGTCATCGGCGCAGGTGTGGTCATGGGATCCTCCCCGCTCCCGCGCCGCGCGCCACCTCGCGGTCGGCCCGCTGGGCGGTGTCGATCTTTCCGTGCAGGGCGGGCTTCCAGCCGACGTCGGCGGTCAGGTCGCGTTCGCTGCCGGAGTTGTAGGCGTTGTTGATGGCGAGCAGGTCGACCGGGTAGCCGTTGAAGAGGCTTCCGGTGGCGTGCAGAGCGGTGCCGTTCCAGCTCTTCACCAGGTCGGCGGCCTCGATGTGGCCGGGTGTGGTGAAGGCGTTGTTCTCGGCGTAGATCGCGGACTCGGTGCCGACGCCCCAGGAGTAGCGGTAGTCGTGGGCGTCCTCGGGGACGACGTACCGGTTGTTGTAGGCGTGCACCTGGCCGAAGCGGACGCGCGGGGCGCGCTGCACGGCGGAGTCGAACTCGTTGTGGTGCAGGGTGACGCGGAGCTTGCCGCGGTCCCCGGTGGCCGTGTCACCGTTGCCGATGAGCATCGCCTTGTCGTGGTCGGCGAACCGGCTCCAGGAGACGGTCACCAGGTCGGAGGCGTTGGTGATGTCCAGTAGGCCGTCGTGGCGCAGGTAGTTACGGCCGAAGTAGGTGGGCTCGTCCTCGTCCGGGTGGCCCTTGTCGGAGGCCGTGACATGGTCGATCCACACGTGCGTGGCGCCGCGCAGCCACAGGGTGTCGTACGCGGTCTTCCAGTCACCGAGGCCGCCGGTGTTGGGCTGCCAGCCGGGGAAGCAGTCGTAGGCGTCGCGGAGTTCGAGGTTGCGGACGATGACGTTGTCCGCGCCGTTGATCTGGAGGCTGGCGCCCTTGAGCACCGCCTTGTCGCCGAGGCCGACGATGGTCGTGTTGGACCCGACGGCCAGCTCGACCCGCTCGGCCTGACGCGCGGCCGAAGCCTGCCGGGCCTCCTCCTGCGGGCCGCTCGGCTTGGCGGAGCCCCAGGTGCGTGGGTCGTAGGCGGCGAGGTACTTCTTCAGGTCGTAGCCGCCGGTCGCGTAGTCGTCGCAGTCCAGCCGCTTTCCCTTGTCGTCGGTGTTGGCGTCGATCGTCCCCGCGATCTTGATGATCTTCGGGGTCGCGCTGCCGCCGTCGAGGGCACGGACCAGCTCACTTCGGTTCCGTACGGTGAAGACGTGGGCGTCGTCGGCGGTGGAACCCCCCGTGGTACCACCGTCGGCCGCTGCCCAGCCGTCGTCCGGAGCCAGGGTGTCCCGGCTGATGTCACGCGTCTCGGCGTTCGCCGGCGCACCGAGGGCGGCCAACAGCCCGCAGGTGAGGGTGACTTGGAGGAGGCGGTGCCCTCTTCTCGTATGCGGCGGCAAGGTGCGTACTCCTCTCATCCCTTCACCGCCCCGGCGCTGAAGCCCGTGATCAGCCACTTCTGGATGAAGGCGAAGACGATCACGACGGGCACGGCCGCGATGATGCCGCCCGCGGCGAGTGCGCCCAGGTCGACGCTGTCGGCGCTCATCAGGCTGTTGAGGCCGACGGGGATCGTCTGCTTGTCCTGGTTGCTGAGGAACATCAGGGCGAACAGGAAGTGGTTCCAGGAGTGCACGAAGGCGAAGGAGCCGACGGCGATCAACCCGGGCCGCAGCAGCGGCAGGACGACGACCCGGAAGCCGGTGAGGCGGGTGCAGCCGTCGACCCAGGCGGCCTCTTCGAGGGAGTACGGGACGTTCCGGATGAAGCCGCTGATCAGGATCATCGACAGCGGCAGCTGGAAGACGGTCTCGGCGATGATGACGCTGCCGAGCGAGTTGATCATCTGGAGCTCGGCGAAGATCTGGAACAGCGGAACCAGAAGCAGTGCGCCGGGCACGAACTGGGAGCACAGCAGCGCCAGCATGAAGGCGCGCTTGATCTTGAAGTTGAAGCGGGCGAGGGCGTAACCGCCGGCGAGGGCGACGAGCGTGGTCATCACCAGGGTGGCGATGCCGACGTAGACGCTGTTCTCGAAGTAGGTCCCGAAGCTGCGCTCGGTCCACACCTTCTCGAAGTGCTCGAAGGTCATGGGCCAGGGCACGAGGGAGGTCGAGCCGGGCTCGCGCAGGGCGAACAGAAGGATCCAGTAGAAGGGAACGAGCGTGAAGACCAGGTAGATGCCGAGGGGGAAGTAGATCTGCCAGCGCGGGACTTCGTCCCAGGCGCGGCGACGCTTGGCCGGGCGCTGCGGTGCGGGGGCCTCGTCCTTGGGAGCGGGCGCCGTCATGGTGGCCTCTGTGGTGCTCACTTGTCGTCACCTCCGAACTTGCTCAGCCGCAGATAGACCATCGAGAAGAAGAGCAGGATCACGAATGCCACCGTGGTCAGGGCCGATGCGTAGCCGAAGTTGTGTGCGTCGACGCTGGTGTTGGCGATGTAGAGCGGGAGTGTCGTCGTCTCGCCCGCGGGTCCGCCGCCGGTGAGGGTGTAGAGCAGGTCGACGTTGTTGAACTCCCACACCGCGCGCAGCAGCGTGGACAGGATGATGGCGTCCTTCAGGTGCGGCAGCGTGATGTGCACGAACTGCTTGAAGCGGCTGGCCCCGTCGACCTCGGCGGCCTCGTACAGGTCCTTCGAGACGGACTGGAGGTCGGCGAGGATGAGGATCGCGAAGAAGGGGACGCCGCGCCAGAGATCGGCGACCACCGCTGCCGAGAAGACGGTCGATGTGTCGGACAGCCAGCTCGTGCCGTACTCCCCGATCCCCATGTCGGCGAGATAACGGGTGATGCCCGTCTGGGAGTTGTAGAGCAGCACCCAGATCGCGGAGGTGAGCACCCCGGAGACGGCCCACGGCGAGAACACCATGGCACGGCCGAGCGACCGCCCCACGAAGGTCTGGTTGACGATCAACGCGAGCGCCAGACCGAACAGCAGTTGCAGCCCGACCTCGACGACGACCCATTTGGCACTGAAGATCAGCGTGTCCCAGAACAGCGGGTCCTCGGTGAAGGCGTACACGAAGTTCTCGAAGCCCGCGTAGCCGTTCCGCCAGGGCTTGGTGGGGTTGTAGTCCTGCAGGCTGTAGTAGAAGACGCTCAGCACCGGGTAGGCGATGAAGCCCAGCATCAGCAGTCCCGCCGGGGCGATCAGCAGATACGGGAGCCTGCGTGGCGTGGCTGAGCCGCGGCGCCGCCGGGGTGGCGCGGGCTTTTTCGCCACGGCTGCGGCTTGGGCCATGACTGTTCTCCGTTCTCGGGGGTGCGGGTGGTGCTGTGCGCGCTCGCTCGTGCTGTGCGCTTGGTGCCCTGTGCTGGTGCGCTGTGCTTGCGCCTGGTGCGCTGTGCTTGTGTGGTTCGCTCAGCCCGCGTACGGGTCCGGCACCTTGCCCGGCTTGGCCAGGAAGGCGAAGTCGCAGCCGGTGTCGGCCTGGGTGATCTGTTCGTTGTAGAGCGCTCCGTAGCCGCGCTCGTACCGCTCGGGCGGCGGCGTCCAGGCCGCCCTGCGTTGCTCCAACTCCTCGTCGGCCACGTTGAGTTGAAGGGTTCGCGCTTCGACGTCGAGGGTGATGGTGTCCCCGGTCCGTACGAGGGCGAGCGGTCCGCCGATGTACGACTCCGGCGCTACGTGCAGCACACACGCGCCGTAACTGGTGCCGCTCATCCGGGCGTCGGAGATCCGCACCATGTCCCGTACGCCCTGCTTCAGCAGGTGGTCGGGGATGGGCAGCATGCCGTACTCGGGCATGCCCGGGCCGCCCTTGGGACCGGAGTTGCGCAGCACCAGCACGCTGTCGGCGGTGATGCCGAGCGCGGGGTCGTTGATGGTGCGCTGCATGGTCTTGTAGTCGTCGAAGACGACTGCCGGACCGGTGTGCTTGAGCAGGTGCGGCTCGGCGGCGATGTGCTTGATGACGGCGCCGTCGGGGCAGAGGTTGCCGCGCAGCACCGCGACCCCGCCCTCGTCCGCGACCGGGTTGTGGCGCGGGCGGATCACGTCGTCGTTGTGCACCTGAGCCGATGCGAGCTGCTCGCGCATGCTGTCGTGGGACACCGTCGGCCGGTCCAGGTGCAGCAGATCGGTGATCCGCGACAGGAAACCGGGCAGCCCGCCCGCGAAGTGGAAGTCCTCCATCAGGTACGTCCGGCCGCCGGGCCGTACGTTCGCCAGCACCGGCACCGTACGGGCGATCCGGTCGAAGTCGTCCAGCGTGAGCCGTACGCCGGCCCGCCCGGCCATGGCGATCAGGTGGATGACGGCGTTCGTGGAGCCGCCGAGCCCCAGGACGGTCGTCACGGCGTCGTCGAAGGCCTCCTGGGTGAGGAGGTCGGACAACTTCCGGTTCTTGCGGACGAGTTCGACGATCCTCAGGCCACTGGCGGCGGCCATCCGGTCGTGCCCGGAGTCGACGGCGGGGATGCTGGACGCGCCCGGCACGGTGACGCCGAGGGCCTCGGCGGCCGCGGTCAGCGTCGACGCCGTGCCCATGGTCATGCAGTGGCCGGGCGAGCGGGCGAGGCCGCTCTCCAGTTCGGTCATCTCGCAGTCGCCGATGAGTCCGGCGCGCTTGTCGTCCCAGTACTTCCACATGTCGGTGCCGGAGCCCAGGACCTCGTTGCGCCAGTGGCCCGGCAGCATAGGCCCGGCGGGCACGAAGACGGCCGGCAGATCGACGGACGCGGCGCCCATGAGCAGCGCGGGCGTGGACTTGTCGCAGCCGCCCATCAGCACCGCACCGTCCACCGGATACGACCGCAGCAGCTCCTCGGTCTCCATCGCGAGCATGTTGCGGTAGAGCATCGGGGTCGGCTTCTGGAAGGTCTCGGAGAGGGTGGAGACCGGGAATTCGAGGGGGAAGCCGCCGGCCTGCCACACTCCGCGCTTGACCGCCTGTGCGCGGTCCCGGAGGTGTACGTGGCAGGGGTTGATGTCGGACCACGTGTTGAGGATCGCGATGACCGGCTTGCCCAGGTGCTCCTCGGGGAGGTAACCGAGCTGGCGGGTGCGGGCCCGGTGGCTGAAGGACCGCAGGCCTTCGGTCCCGTACCACTGGTGGCTGCGCAATTCCCTTGCACCGTCGGCGGTTTCGTCCGGGCCTGCTGCTGGGCTTCTGTCTGGGCTTCTGTCGGTCATATGGACCACCCCGCCGCGATGGCGGCGACTTCGGCACGCTCGGCCTCGGGCAGCAGGCGGCTCGGCGGCCGGACCTCGCGACGGCACAGACCCAGCGAGGCGAGGGCCTCCTTGACCACCGTCACGTTGTTGGCGGAGCCGTTGGCCGCGCGCAGTTCCTCGAACCGGCGGATCTGCTCCCACACCTTCATGGCTGCCGCGTAGTCGCCCGATCGAAGCGCTTCGATCATGTTCAGCGAAACGGACGGGGCGACGTTCACAAGCCCCGAGGTGAAGCCGGTCGCGCCCGCCGAGAAGTACGAGGGCGCGTACGGCTCGGCGAGCCCCGCCACCCAGACGAAGCGCTCCAGCCCCGCGTCCCGCGCGAAGGCGGCGAAACGGGCCGCGTCCGGCACGGCGTACTTCACGCCGATGACGTTCGGGCAGTCATCGGCCAGTTCGGCCAGCCGGGCGCCGAGGAGCTGCGCGTTGCGGATGTACGGGACGACGCCCAGTTCGGGGACGGCCTCGGCGATCGCCCGGTGGTAGTCGACCCAGCCGCCCTGCGCGACGTACGGATGCACCGGCTGATGGACCATCACCATCTGTGCCCCGCAGTCACGGGCGTGCCGCGCGGAGGCGACGGCGGTCGGCACATCGTGCCCGACCCCGACCAGGACGACGGCCCGCTCGCCCGCCTCGTCGATGGTCAACTCCGTGACCAGGCGGCGCTCTTGGGGGCTCAGTGCGTAGAACTCGCCGGTGTTGCCGTTCGGCGTGAGGATGCGTACGCCGCCCTCGACCAGGCGGCGCAGCAGGGCGCGGTGGCTGTCCTGGTCGACGGTGCCGTCCTCGGCGAACGGAGTCACCGGGATCGCCACCACATCGGCCAGCGCCGCCCGCTCCGTCTCGAACGTCGCGCTGCTCACTTCTGCTCACCCTCTCCCTGGGCCTCGGGGAAGGCCCGGTGCACGAACGACGCGATGTGCGAGTGCAGGGCGCGGGCCGCGCCGTCCGAGTCGCCGTCGAGGGCGAGCCGCAGGATCTCCCGGTGCTCGCCGGCCTCCCGCTCCCAGGAGGGGTTGGCGGCCCAGGCGACCGCGGAGACCAGAGCGGCCTGGTCGCGCACCTCGTCGAGCATCCGGCCGAGCAGCGGATTGCCGCAGGGGACGTACAAGGCGCGGTGGAACTCCCGGTTGGCCAGGGAGCGTTGGGCGGTGTCGGTGGCGGCGTCCGCGCGTTCCAGCGCGTCGCGCGCCGTGTCGAGGGAGGCGCCGCGCTGCACGGAGCGGCGCAGGGCCTCCGGCTCGAGGAGCAGCCGCACGTCGTACACCTCGCGCGCCATGTCCGCGTCCACCATGCGCACCGTGACGCCCTTGTACTGGTTCATCACGACGAGCCCCGTGCCGGCCAGGGTCTTCAGCGCTTCCCGCACCGGGGTCTTGGACACCCCGAACTGCGCGGCCAGCTCCGTCTCGACCAGGGCCTGACCGGGCGTCAACTGCCCGGTGAGGATGCGGTGTTTGATCCCCTCCAGCACGTACTGCGTGCGGGACGGGATCGGCGTGGGCACAGAGGTCATGCGCGCCTCTCGGATCTCATCGATCACTTCACGTGTCGGATCGCAGGACCGGATACACATATCTCACGTATCTGATCTCGCGTATCGCGTCTCATATATGACGTACGAAGTACGACGCGTTGAAGGTAGGAGCGCGGTGATGTTTCGTCAACGCTTCTGACAGAAGTTGTTTGTGTTGACGCTCAAGAGATATCGGGGGCGGGGTCGGCCCGGGGGCGCGGAACCTTTCGTTCGGAGGGTGCGGAACCTTTCGTTCAGGCCCTTGCGGTGCAGGTCGGAGGCTCAGGCCCGTCGTGCAGGCTCTTGCCGTCCAGCTCGGACGTTCAAGCCCTTGCCGTCCAGTTCGGATCGCGGCCGCTCAGGCCGATCGTCCGGTCAAGGAGAGGGGCTTCGTCCGGTACGGGCACCGGCGGGCCGAAGATTTCGGAGCCGTCAGGGTCATCGGCCGCGGGGGCGAGGAGGCTGTGGGACGCCTGGAGGGCTGCCGTGTCGGGGGTGTAGTGCTGGCCGGTGGCTCGGGCCAAGTCCCAGCCGTGGATGACGAGTTCGTTGGTGGCGACCAGGGCCGCGACCTCGCCGGGGAGGTCGACACCGCCTGCCCGGGTGTCGCCGGTCCAGGCGGCCGGGTCACGCCAGGCCTCGGCCAGTTCGGCGAGGAGCTTGGGGAGTTCGGCGCGCCAGTCGGGCGTGACGTCCGGCAGGGAGGAGCCGGGGTCCGTGTCCGTCGTCGGTCCCAGGTCCTTTCGGCCGGCGTCCCGGAAGGCCCGGGTCAGACCGACCAGGTGGCCCAGAAGATTGCGTACGGCGTACTCCGGACAGGGCGTCGGAGCGCCCAGCTGCTCCTCGCCCACGCCCTCCGCGAGACGCGCCACGATCAGGGCCTGCGGCCCCAGGTCAAAGGTCGTCGATGTCGATGTCGATGTCGTACCAGTCATGCTCGGCTCCTCTTCTGGTCACCGGTCACGGGGTCGTCGGGTCGTAGTCCGTCTTGCAGCCCCGCCATGTAGACCGTCGGCCGTACGAAAAGTCATCGCACCCGCTCCTGAGATCATGCTCAGGAAGCTGGTCAGGCCTTCGAGCTGCCGCGATGCTCGGGGTATCCGGGACGCTCGGTGTCCGGGACCGCGAAGGGGGAGCCACGCCATGAAGGCGATCGTTCAGGATGCGTACGGATCAGCAGACCTTCTGCGCCTGCGCGAAATCGACCGCCCCGTCCCCGGGGACGACGAAGTGCTGGTCGAGGTGCGCGCGGCCGGTGTCGGCCCCGAGGTGTGGCACCTCATGACGGGCCGGCCCTATGTGGCCCGGGCGGCCCTGGGACTCCGTAAGCCCAAGAATCCGGTACAGGGCTGGGACGGCGCCGGGCGGGTCGAGGCGGTCGGTGCGAAGGTGACCGACTTCAAGCCGGGCGACGAGGTCTTCGGCAACTGCGAGGGCTCGTTCGCCGAGTACGCGCGCGCCAAGGCCGAGAAGCTCGCCCACAAGCCCGCGGGCCTCAGCTTCGAACAGGCCGCCGCCCTCCCCGTCTCGGGCATGACCGCTCTCCAGGCCCTGAGCGGCAAGTCCCGCCCACAGCCCGGCCAACGGGTCCTGGTCATCGGCGCCTCCGGTGGCGTGGGAACGTACGCCGTCCAGCTCGCCACGATGTACGGCGCCGAGGTCACCGGCGTCTGCGGCCCCACAGCTGCGGACTTCGTCCGCTCCCAGGGCGCCACCCACGTCATCGACTACACCCACGAGGACATCACCGACGGCCCTCACCGCTACGACGTCATCATCGACAACGCGGGCCTCCGCCCCCTGCCCGTCCTCCGCCGCGCTCTCACCCCACGCGGCACCCTCGTCATCGTCGGCGGCGAGGGCGGCACCGGCTTCTTCGGCGGCATGAGCCGCGACCTCCGCGCCGTCCTGCTCTCCCCCTTCATCGCCCAGAACCTCCGCAACCTCATCTCCATCGCCCGCCGCGAGGACCTCCTGACCCTCAAGGACCTCGCCGAGAAGGGCAAGATCACCCCGGCGATCGACCGCACGTATCCGCTTGCCGAGGCGGCTGCTGCCCTCCGGCATCTGGAGACGGGGCATCCCCGGGGCAAGCTCGTCATCACAGTCTGACGACAAGCCCTCAAAGCGACCACCATCGCGGCCGCCGCAGGAACGAGGCGTCCGGAGCCACCGCTGCCGGCTCCGGACGCCCCCGTAGCGGCTGAGAACCGCTTGCGTTCGCTCCTAGCCCGGTCGGCGGATCAGCAGGTGACGACCTTGCCGTACGAACCCCGGCCCCAGTTCCACTCCCACTGCTCACCGGGCTGGTACGTGAGGCAGGGAGAGTCGGAGCCCCAGTCGATGACGACCTTCAGGTGCATCGCCTCACCACAGTTGTTCGTGACCTTGACGTACTTCTCGTGCTTGATGACGTCTCGCTTGACACAGGCCGGAGCCGTCCCGGCCTCGGCCGCCGTGGCTGTGGGGGCCACGGCAAGGCCGCTGCCCAGGACGGCGGTGGCGAGGATGCCGAGTGCGGCGCTCTTGTGGAACTTCATGATGGGGTTTTCCCTTCTGGAGTACTCGGTGTGCTGAGGTGAGCGGCATGTGGTGGATCACGCCGCCCGGTGCAATGCTCCGACTGTGCCGGGGTTCGGATACCGAGCACCACGAAGATTCACCCGTTTGGGGCCATCTGGGATGCCCCAGGGCCTGACCTGCTGGGATACGGACGCGGGTGACGCGATCGTGGGACGGGGCGTCAGGCCATCGCGAACTTGGCAACGTACTCGTCGAAGGGCTCGATACCGACTTCCGCACGGAGTTCGTCCATGCGCTCAGGCTCTTCACAGGGCCAGGGAACCGGTGCCCCGTCCTTCACGCCGGCGATCTGAGTGCCGTAGATCTGCTTGCGGCCCTCATTGACCAGCGTGCGGTCGCACAGAAAGGCCAGCTCGCGTGGGCCGGCCGAGCCTGCCGACACCGCCTGCTGCATCAGATGGAGGGCGCGTCGCTGAACTTCGAGCTGCCGGTCAGCGTGCTGGGCGATCAGCCACGCTGCGCGCGACGCCTCCTGGCCGACCAGTTCCTCCGTCGGCCAGCCGTACTCATCCATGATCTCGCCGAGCCGGTCACCGTGCTGTGCGGTCAGCCGCCGCCAGGCCAACTGCTCGGCAGGGTCGTCGCTGTTCGCGCGGACTGCGGACTGGTGATCCGCCGCGGCCATCTCCGTGAGTTCCACGGCTAGCGCGGCAACGGCGTGCGCCACTCTCTCAACTCCCCGTTCAAATCAGTGCGTTGTGCTCGTTGACCGCAAGCCTAAAGATACAAATCAGGCATAAAGATCATTCCGGGGAACGGTGACAGGCACCTCCGCGAGCCGGGATAACGGATCTACCGGTCCTAGAGACTGAGCGGGAGTGAGTCCTGTTGCCAGGGCTCATGCCCAGCCGAACGCCCCGAACGGTGTTGGGCGTTCTGGTCCACCGCGTTCTCGCCGCGTCCGGCGCCAGCGGATCGTGTCCGTGGTCCGGGGGCGGTTTCCCTCACGCCCTGGGGTGCCCGGTCGGGCCTGGACGGTCCGATGCCCCTGCTCATCACTCTGGTGAGCAGGGGGCGGTGCCGTCCGTCGCCGGATCGGGTGCCCCAGGGCGCGCCTGCCGATCGCCACGGCAGCAGCGTCGTGGCGGGTGGTCTTACGGGTCTTGCTGGTGAGGGGCTTTTGCCAGTGCCGGGCGCCCCACTTGGAAGTGTAGGCCGGGTCGACGGCGACGACGGTGATGCCGAGTTCGGCTGCCATGCTGACGAGCCGGGCCCGCAGTCTGGCCACGGGCATGCCGGAGATGAGGTTGCGGAAGCGTTTGCGGCGGCCGTACTTCTCCCTGCTGGTCTCGGCGGTGAAATCGAGGTCCTCGATGGCGATCGCCAGGCCATGGCGCTTGGCCCAGTGCAGCAGGCGGATCAGCGCGTGCCGGACCTGTGCGTCACGGTGCTGGGCGGTACCGGACAGGTCGTAGAAGAAGCGTCGGGGATTGCCGGTGGGGTTGCCGTGGTTGTCGAGGCGCCAGGCGGCGAGGTGGTCGGCGTTGGTGTCGACGCCGATCAGGCCGTTCGTGCGGGCAGCCTCGAGCGGCACGGTCTGGACCGGTGGGATCGTCCAGGACGCGGTCAGGTACCAGCGGCCCCGGCCTGTGTCTTCGTGGATGCGGTAGGCGACGGCCCGGTTGGCGGTGACGCGGTCGGCCCACTGCTCGCCCCGGTGCGCGAACGCCACGCGGGCGGTGAGCACGTATCGGCCGTGCGGCGCGTTCGCCAGGTGCGCCAGCGGCGCCGGGAGCTTGAGGGACACCTCGCCGTCGTCGGTGACGCGGATGGTCTCGTTGCCGCACCGTTTGCCGGACTCGCCGTCCGCGGCGAGAAACCGGCGCCCTGCCTGCCACCGCTTGCGCCATTCCGGCTCGGTGAGCTGGGCGGCATCCAGGTGGTGGCGGGTGTTGAGCAGCCGCTTCCCGCCGCGCACCACGTGCACGACGCCGGCCTCACGGTCGGCCCGCACCGTCTGAAGCCGGTCTTCGAGCAGGTGCAGGCGGCGGGACTTGGCGAACCATTCCTGTTTGCTGCGGTAGCCGCCCGGAGCGCGCTTGGTGCCTTTCTCGCCCACGGGCAGGGACAGCCGGTGCGTGATCGTCTCGATCCCGGCCTGAAGGCTCTGGATGTGCGCGAGCTGGCCGCGCCGGGCGAGCACCCACTGATCGTGGGTGGCCTTCGTGATCGACCCGGCCCAGCGCGAGGAGGACTGTTCCGTCAGGGTGCGCTTGCGCTCGGCCCACCGCTCACTGTCGTGGTCCAGCCTGGCCGCGCACCGCGCCTTCAGATCACGGGAGGCGAGCGAACCCAGCAGGTCGCCGACCAGGCGCAGCACCTTCTCGTCCCCGGCGCTCAGATGCTTGAGCCGGGTACGGATCGCAACCCCCCGAGGGGCCGGGCACCACAAACGGCGCCGCCACCTCCCGCAGTCCCCCCACCCCTTCACCCCCGGCCCGGTGTCGCAGAAATCCGTCACCCCACCCAACGACCATCACCAGTAAAGGTCACGCATTCGATGCAAGAACTCTCGTTCCCTGCCGGGGAGCGTGCCTGATTGATGGCCCTCGTATGGGGACAGCCGACGGAGTAGATACTGGCCCTGCATGCAGGCACGGATGAGGAGCACGGTCAGTGACCAGCGACAATCGCATAGGACCGCCCAGTTTTGGAAGCGAACGCGACATGCTGCGAGCCTTCCTCGACTACCACCGCGCGACCCTCGCCATGAAGTGCGAAGGACTGACCGACGAGGAGCTGCGGCAGCAGTCGATGCCGCCGTCCACGCTTTCACTGCTCGGGCTGGTGCGGCACATGGCGGAGGTGGAGCGCGCCTGGTTCCGTCGAGTGTTCGAGGACAACGACGCGCCCATGGTCTGGTCCGACAAGATCGACTTCCAGGCGGCGTACGACGCGAGCGCGTCGACCAGGGAGGAGGCATTCGGGGCCTGGGAGGCCGAGGTGGAGAACTCGCGTCGTATCGAGCGGAAGGCCGAGTCCCTGGACCAGGCCGGGTATCAGCCGAGGTGGGGCGAGGAGGTGTCGCTGCGGATGGTGATGGTGCATGTGCTCCTGGAGTACGGCCGCCACAACGGGCACGCGGACTTTCTGCGTGAGGGTGTCGACGGGACGGTGGGCGCCTGAGCCCGCAGGAGCCACCGATCTCCAAATGCTGCGTCGCGTGTCGCTGGGGGATGTCGAATGGGCCGGTTCCCGATCGACGTGAGAGTGAAGGCAGCACATCCCAGGACTTGAGGAGCACCCGATCGTGACCGTAACCGCTGATATGGCCATCTCCCTCGACGGCTACGTCGCCGGCCCCGACGTCACCCTTGACAATCCCGGAGGCGACGGCGCCGAACCGCTCTTCGAGTGGATCCACAACCTGGCGAGCTGGCGGGAGCGCCAGGGCATGACCGGCGGGGAGGAGAACCGCGACTCCGAGCTGATGCGTGAGTGGTTCGATGCCACCGGAGCGGTGGTCATGGGGCGGATGATGTACGACACGGGCGAGGAGTTCTGGGGCGACAACCCGCCCTTCCGGGCCCCGGTCTTCGTGCTCACCCACCGCCCCCGGCCGACCCTGGTCAAGGAGGGCGGCACCACCTTCACCTTCGTCACCGACGGCATCCACAGCGCCCTCGACCAGGCGAAGGCCGCCGCCGGGGACAGGAACGTCGACATCGCGGGCGGGGCGAGCACGGTGCAGCAGTACCTCGGGGAGGGGCTCATCGACGAGCTGCAACTGCACGTGGTCCCCGCGCTCCTCGGCGCGGGACTGCGGCTCTTCGAAGGGCTGGGCGCCGTACGGCGGAACCTCGAGCCGGTCAGAGTGGTCGACACACCCCTCGCCACCCACCTGAAGTACCGATTCGTCGAGCGGTGAGGGGTTGCTGGGGTGCTCACGCTGACAGAGATCGCCGAGGATCCGCTTGTCCTGGAGTGCCGCCTGGACCTGTGTGACGGTACGGAGGTCGTCTTCCGTCCCCTCACCCACACCGATGCCGAGCGCTTGGCTGGTTTCCTTGAGGGCCTGTCACCCGAATCGAGGCGGCTGAGTACGTTCGCCGGGTATGACCTCGCGGCTGCGCGGGAGTTGTGTGACGCGATCGCGCGTTACGACAAGCTCAGGCTGGTGCTGGAGGAAGTGCCGTCCGGCAGGATCGTCGGCCTCCTCGAACTCAGTCTCGCTCTCACACCTGCGGACATCGCGCGCTATAAAGAAGCGGGCATCCGCCTCGCCGAGACGACTGACTGCCGTTTCGGTCCGACCCTGGCCGATGACTACCAGGGGAGGGGGGTGGGGACGCTGGTCCTCCCGCTCATCGCGGACGTCGCACAGCGGCTCGGCAGAACGAGGATCATCCTGTGGGGCGGCGTCCTCGCCAACAACCCCCGCGCCATTCGCTATTACGAGAAGAACGGCTTCCAGCCAGTCGGTTCCTTCGCCGGAACGGACGGTTCGCCGTCTCTCGACATGATGCTGGATCTCGATCAGGTACCGAGCGCAGCAACGTCGCCGACGCGGCACTGCGGCTCGTAACGCCGGCAGAGGGCCTTCCTTCCGGCGAGGTGGTGTCCCCAAATGTGGTGTTGCGGAGGCGGGCGCGGTGGTGGGCCCAGGGGGTGCTGGTCCCACGGCTTGAGCCCTTCTCCCCGCCCTGTTCACGCATCGCTCGTTTGAGCGCCCGAAGGGCATCCTCCCCCTCACTGTTCACGCTTTCTGCGGGAGAGGGGGCATGAGGCCGTGAGGCGTGCGTCCTGGGTGTTTGCACGTCCGCGTGGGGCTGTCCCAACCATCGCCCCACCGGGGGCAGTACAGCACTTCCACGGACACGGCCTCCGGCAGGACCTCGCTCAGTCCGTCGAAGTACGCGAACTGCCCCGACCTCGGCCTCCAGCCCAGGCCGGGAAAAAATCGGCTGGCAGCGTGGGGAACGATCGCCTCAGGCACCTGGAGAAAACCTGACCGGCGAACACGTGTCATTGACCTTGTTTCGCCACTTCCACACAGGACTCATCGGATCCATGAGGGGTGATCTGGGCCTGTCGGCCTTGGCCTGAGTCTCCAAAGGTGATGGTGAAGCAGCGGTCGACCATGGTCTCGGCCGGACCGAAGAGGACCACGGAGCGCTGATACATGCGGGAGAGCTCAATAGTGACGCGTGTGCTTCCTTCTGCGGAATCGACCGCGAACAGACGGCCGTATCCCATGCCCGCAACCGAAGCCAGGGCAGCTTCCACGTCCTGCCGGTCGACCGGGCGAGTGTCGTCCTGAGCCACGACGGCATCAGCGAAGCGCCGCGCATCATTCCGCGTCGCTTGGAAGGCAGCATCCTTCCTCGCCGCTTCGCGGTAGCTGCCGACCCCGTACGAGACCAGAAGCGCTGCCAGAAACGTAAGCACGAGCGCTCCCAGCGCTTTCGCCCAGGGAGCAGACCTTCCCATCTGATCAGTTGTCATCGCGCCCAATTAAGGCAGTCGCCCGATCCCTTGCCCAGGGCCTTAGCCCCAAGATGACGAGCCATGACAAAATCGGCATCGCATGCGCCATGGACAGTGACCCGTGTCCTGAGGGACCGCAACGCCGGCCTCTACCTGGGCGGAGTCGTGGTCTCCGGGTTCGGGTCGTCGGCGATGTGGCTGGTGGCCGGGATCTGGGTGAAGGAGCTGACCGGTTCGGACGGGCTGGCCGCTCTCTGTGTCTTCGCCCTCTGGGCGCCCACGCTGATCGGCCCCCTCCTGGGCACGCTCGCCGACCGCACCCGCCGCAGACCGCTGCTGGTGTGGACGAACCTGGGGCTGTCCGCGCTCCTCCTGTCCCTCCTCGCCGTCGACTCCCCGGGCACCCTCTGGATCCTCTTCGCGGTGCTGTTCGTGTACGGCGCGACCGGCGTCGTCCACGACGCGGCGGAGTCGGCCCTGGTGGCCACGGCGGTCGACGAGCGGCTCCTCGGCGACTTCAACGGCCTGCGGATGTCGGCCAACGAGGGCATGAAGCTGGTCGCCCCGCTCGCCGGAGCGGGTCTGTACGCGGCCTTCGGGGGCGCCGGCGTCGCCCTCCTGGACGCGCTCACCTTCGTGCTGGCCGCGGGGCTGTACACACTCCTGCGGGTACGCGAGCCGAAGCCGCTCCCGGCCCCGGCCGGCTGGCGCACCCAGACAGCCGACGGCGCCCGCTACCTCTGGCGCCACGAGACACTGCGCCCCCTCGTCCTCGCGGGCGGCACGACCATGCTCTTCGCGGGCCTCAACGGCGCGACGATCTACGCGGTGGCCGAAGGCCTGGGCCACTCCCCCGCGTACGTAGGTGTTCTGTACGCCGTGCAAGGCGCCGGTTCGGTGGCCGTCGGCCTGGCCTCGGGTCCGCTCCTCCGCCGCCTGGGCTCACACCGGTTCGCGGGGTACGGCATCGCGCTCACCGCCCTGGCCGTGGCCGCCCGCGCGCTCCCGTACGACGCGGTGGCCCTCGTCTCGTCCGCGGCCGTGGGCGTTGGCCTCCCGTGCGTGCTGATCGCGGCCCTCACCGCGGTTCAGCGCGAGACTCCGGACGACCTCCTGGGCCGTACGACCGCGACCGCCAACACGCTGATGTTCGCCCCGAACGCGGTGGGACTCGCGCTGGGCGCGGGCCTGGTCGAACTGGTCGATCACCAGGTGCTGTTGGTGACGCTCGGGCTGATCCGGCTGGTGACGGTCGTACCGTTGCTCAGGCGTCAGCCGAGCCGTGCGAGCGCCTCCGCCACGAGTGACAGGTCCTCGTCGGACGCCAACCCCGCGTGATACAGCCGTACTTCGGTGGCTCCCCGCTCGACCGCCCGTGCCACGTCCTCCGCGAGCGTGCCCGGGCTGCCGCCCATGCCGCGCACGACGGGGAAATTGGCTGCCAGCACGCTCCTCTCAACAGCCTGCTCGGCGAAGGGAGTCAACAACTCGGGCCCTCCGGCACACGGCACGACCACGCCGTCGGCCACCGACAGGATGTGCGCGGGATCCACGCCGACGTTCGCGCCGACGTGGTACGAGGCCGGGTCCGCGTGCAGCAGGATCTGGAACCCGTCGGGAGCGGCCGCGCGTACGGCGGCGACGGCCTCCGTCTGGAGGGAGCGGGCGACGGAGTCCCGCCACACGCGTGTGGCCGTTGCGAGTTCGGCGCCGAGGAGTTTCTCCACCGCTTCCCAGGCTCCGGTGGGTGCCTCGCCCCGCCATACGGGTTCCAGGGCGCGCCGGACCGAGGCCGCCAACTTGTCGGGGGCCAGGCCCCGTTGCGTATAGCCGTCGCGGCAGGAGGGGCAGAAGCACAGCGACATCAGGTACTGGCCGGCGTCTCCGAGTGCCACGCCGGCCGTCTTGTCGTGGGCGTGGAGATGCGCGAGGCCGTACCAGCCGAGGGACTCCAGCTCCGTGCCTGAGGCGCCGGGCCGCACCGCCGCCTCGACGGCCAGGTCGACCAGGTACGCGCGCGTGTCGGGCTGTGCGATGCAGGGCGCCCAGGGATAGCGGTCTCCGTAGGCGTTGACCACGGAGGTGTCCGGGAACTCGTCCCCCATACGGGAGTTGTGCGCGAGCACCACCCAGGTGTGCACGTCGAGTCCCGCCTCCGCGAGGGACGCGGCGGCCTGCCCGTACGCGTCCCCGGAGGCCCAGTCCCCGGCGTCGTACGGCCGCAGCCGGCGTCCCTCCCACCGCGGGCCGGGCGGATAGAGCACGGCCGCGTGCCGGGCGGTGACGATGCGGTGGCGGGGGTGGCGGGGGGTCAGCGCGCGCGTGGAGTGGTAGGCGGAGGCGAGCGTCGCCTGCCGTACGCCCAGGTCGGCGATGCGCGCGGCGGACTCGGGGTCGCCGTTGACGTCCCACGGGTAGACGAAGGTGGACGCCTTCACAGGCCCCTTCAGAGATCCCTTCGGAGACTCCTCCGCAGACCCTGCCGCCTGGCTCACTTGTCCTCCTGGAGAAGCGCCTCGCCCCGCTCGATCAGCTGGGCGAGCTGCTTGACGTGGTCGTCGCTCGGCTCGTGCAGCGGCGGCCGTACCTCGCCCACGTCGAGACCCCGCAGCCGTACGCCCGCCTTGACGAGTGAGACAGCGTATCCGCGGCCCTGGGCGCGCAGTTCGACGAGGGGACGGTAGAAGCCGTCGAGCAGACGGTTCGCTGTGGCGTCGTCTCCGGTGTTCAGCGCCTTGTGGAAGGCGAGGGCGAGCTCGGGGGCGAAGCAGAAGACCGCCGACGAGTACAGCGTGATGCCGATGCCGCGGTACGCGAGGCCCGTGAGCTCGGCGGTCGGCAGTCCGTTGAAGTAGAGGAAGTCGTCCGGGACTTCGGAGCGCACCGCGCTCACGGTGCGCTGCATCAGATCGAGGTCGCCGACCCCGTCCTTGAAGCCGATGATCCCCTCGGTGCGGGCCAGTGAGACGACCGTTTCGGGCGTGAACACGGCGTTGTCGCGCTGGTAGACGATGACCTCGAGCGAGGTGGCGCGGGCCAGCTCCGTGTAGTGCCGCAGCAGCCCCTCCTGCCCGGCGACGACGAGATACGGCGGCATGGCGAGCAGCCCGTCCGCCCCGGCCTCCTCGGCGAGCTTCGCGTACCGCACGGCGAGCGCGGTCCCGTACCCGGCGCCCGCGATCACCGGCACGCGCCCGGCCGTCTCCTCGACGGCCGCGCGTACGCAGTCCTGGAACTCCTCGGGGGTGAGCGCGTGGAACTCCCCGGTCCCGCAGCAGGCGAAGACGGCGGCGGCCCCGGCCTCGACGCCACGCCGGACATGCGCGCGGTACACGTCGAGGTCGACGGCACCGTCAGGGCCGTACGCGGTGACGGGGAAGAACAGCGGCCCGCTCGGGACACTGAGGCGAGCGGCAAGGGGCGCTGACGTCACGGGCTCTCCCTAGGCATGCACGCACACGCCGACCGTGCACGTTTCCGATCCACGTTTCTGATCCACGTCCATATTTCTGAACACGTACACGCTAGAGCGCCTCTTCGGGGGTGGTCAAGCGGGCGAAGCGGCAAGACAGCCGCAAGACGGGAGCGACATACGGGCGATCACGGTGCGGATTTCCCGCCCCCGCGCGACACTTGACGCGGCCCGACGGCGATCCATAGTTTGTCCATGGATGTGAATGCCGTACACGATGACGGCTGTTGATTCAAGGAGACCCGAGGATGCCCGCTCCCCGCACCGTTCTGCTCACCGGCGCCGCCGGCGGCCTCGGCACCCTGATGCGGGGACTGCTGCCCGCCTACGGATACGAGTTGCGGCTCCTCGACCTGCGCCCCATCGAGGGCGAGCCGGACGCGATCACCGCGGACCTCGGCGACAAGGAGGCCCTGCGCGAGGCCGTGCGGGGCGTCGACGCGATCATCCACCTCGCGGGCATCTCCCTGGAGTCCACCTTCGACAAGATCCTCAAGGCGAACATCGAGGGCACGTACAACCTCTACGAGGCCGCGCGCGAGGAGGGCATCCGACGCGTCGTCTTCGCCTCCTCCAACCACGCGGTCGGCTTCACCCCGCGCCCCCAGGGAAACGATCCCCTCATCCCCATCGACACACCGCACCGCCCGGACACCTTCTACGGCCTTTCGAAGTCGTTCGGCGAGGACCTGGCGCAGTTCTACTGGGACAAGCACGGCATGGAGACCGTCTCCGTACGGATCGGCTCCTGCTTCCTGGAGCCCACCAGCGTGCGCATGCTGTCGGTGTGGATGAGCCCCGGCGACGGCGCCCGCCTCTTCCACGCGGCCCTGACCGCCGAGGACGTCAAGCACACGGTCGTCTACGGCTCGTCCGCGAACACCCGCCTGTGGTGGGACCTCTCGACCGCCCGGGCACTGGGTTACGAGCCGCAGGACGACTCGGAGCAGTACGCCGAGAAGCTCATCGCCGAGCAGGGCGAGCTGGACCCGGAGAACCCGGACCACGACCACCTGGGCGGCCACTTCGTGACCAAGCCGCCGATCTGGCCGTACTGACGTCACACGGCGCGGCGAAAAAGCGCGCACAGAGAGCGGGCGGGCACCGAACGGGCCCGCCCGTTCGGTATTTCGGGCACGGATGCTGCCCGAACTCACGGCACGTTCCGCTTCTTCCCAGGTCCGGAGCGGGCACCGGTCAGGGAAAACGGTCAGACACGGGCAGCATCGGGCGTGGAACAGACCTGGTCAGCGCCGCAGGCTCGCTGTAGAACTTCCCCCATGGGTCGACAGGGCCCGAACGGGCAGCGAGCAGGGGAAGCAGGTGTCGGCCATGACCGCGGAAGAACGTCAGCGAGAGATAGTCCTGGCCGCCCGCCGCACGGGTTCGGTCGATGTGAACGCGCTCGCCGCAGAGCTGGGCGTCGCCAAGGAGACCGTACGGCGTGACCTGCGCGCCCTGGAGGACCATGGCCTGGTCCGCCGCACGCACGGCGGCGCCTATCCCGTGGAGAGCGCCGGATTCGAGACGACCCTCGCCTTCCGCGCCACCAGCCACGTACCCGAGAAACGGCGGATCGCGACCGCCGCGGCCGAGCTGCTCGGGGACGCCGAGACGGTCTTCGTCGACGAGGGCTTCACCCCACAGCTCATCGCCGAGTCACTGCCCCGGGACCGGCCACTGACCGTGGTCACCGCGTCCCTGCCGGCCGCGGGCTCCCTCGCCGAGTCCGAGAACATCTCGGTCCTGCTGCTCGGCGGCCGGGTCCGGCACGGCACGCTGGCGACCGTCGACCACTGGACCACGAAGATGCTCGCCGGTTTCGTCATCGACCTGGCGTTCATCGGCGCCAACGGCATCTCCCGCGAACACGGCCTCACCACCCCCGACCCGGCCGTCAGCGAGGTCAAGTCACAGGCGATCCGGGCCGCCCGCCGGACCGTGTTCGCCGGCGTGCACACCAAGTTCGGCGCGGTCAGCTTCTGCCGTTTCGCGGAGATCAGCGTCCTGGAGGCGATCGTCACCAGCACCCTCCTCCCCACGTCCGAGGCGCACCGCTACTCACTGCAGGGCCCGCAGGTCATCCGAGTCTGACCCAGAGTCCGAAAACCCAACCGACTCAGCAAGAAAACCAAATCGACCCCCTACGCAGCATCACACTCCCCAGAGCCATCCCATTTGCACCAAATATCCAGGAGCGATCCATGCGAACCCAGAGCCGACGGAGGCCGCGCGCACTACTCGCCGCGACCGCCGCAGGGACGCTGCTCGCCCCGCTGCTCTCCGGCTGCTGGACCGGAGCGGGCGGAGCCGGTTCCGGCGGCAACTCCATCAACGTCCTCATGGTCAACAACCCGCAGATGGTGGAGCTGCAGAAGCTCACCGCCGCCCACTTCACCAAGGAGACCGGCATCAAGGTGAACTTCACCGTGCTGCCGGAGAACGACGTCCGCGACAAGATCAGCCAGGACTTCGCCAACCAGGCCGGCCAGTACGACGTCGCCACCCTCAGCAACTACGAGATACCGATCTACGCCAAGAACGGCTGGCTGCACGAGATGAACTCGTACGTCGCCAAGGACAGCGCGTACGACGAGAAGGACGTCCTCAAGCCGATGCGGCAATCCCTCACAGCCGACGACGGCAAGCTCTACGGACAGCCCTTCTACGGCGAGTCGTCCTTCCTGATGTACCGCAAGGACGTCTTCGCCAAGGAGGGCCTCACGATGCCAGAGCGCCCGACCTGGACGCAGGTGGCCGACCTCGCCGCCAAGGCCGACGGGGCCGAGTCGGGCATGAAGGGCATCTGCCTGCGCGGACTGCCGGGCTGGGGCGAGATCATGGCGCCGCTCACCACGGTCGTGAACACCTTCGGCGGCACCTGGTTCGACAAGAACTGGAAGGCACAGCTGAACTCCCCCGAGTTCGAGAAGGCGACGAAGTTCTACGTGGACCTCGTCCGCAAGCACGGTGAGGCCGGCGCCGCCCAGTCCGGCTTCGCCGAGTGCCTCAACAACATGACCCAGGGCAAGGTCTCCATGTGGTACGACGCCACATCCGCCGCCGGCTCCCTGGAGTCCGCCAACTCCCCCGTCAAGGGCAAGATCGGCTACGTACCCGCCCCCGTCGAGAAGACCGAGTCCTCCGGCTGGCTCTACACCTGGGCCTGGGGAATCCAGGACGCGTCCCGGAACCCGGACAACGCCTGGAAGTTCGTCTCCTGGGCGTCCAGCAAGGAGTACGAGCAGCTGGTCGGCGACGAGATCGGCTGGTCCAACGTCCCGGCGGGCAAGCGGGCGTCGACGTACACGAACGCCGCATACGTCAAGGAGGCCGCCGCCTTCCAGGAGACGACGAAGGAAGCCATCGAGGGCGCCCGGCCCAACGACCCCGGAGTGCAGCCGCGACCGGCCCCCGGCATCCAGTTCGTCGGCATCCCCGAGTTCACCGACCTCGGCACCAAGGTCTCGCAGGAGATCAGCGCGGCCATCGCCGGACGCCAGTCGGTCGAGTCGGCCCTGGACAAAGCGCAAGCACTCGCCGAGGAGATCTCCGAGGAGTACGAGGGACGATGACCGCCACGACGACAGCTCCGGTAGCCGCCACACCCGTACGCACGGCGAAGCCCCCCTCGGGCCGACTGCGCGCCTGGGCGACCAGGGCCCCGCTCCTGCCCGCCCTGATCTTCATGATCGCCGTGACCCAACTCCCGTTCGTGGCCACGCTGGTGATCTCCTTCTTCGACTGGAACTCGCTCTACCCGGACGCCCGCGAATTCGCCGGCTTCGCCAACTACTCCGAGGTCCTGACCGACGCGGATCTGCGGCAGTCGGTCTTCACCACGATCCTGCTGACCGCGGCCGTGGTCCTGGCCAGCCTCGTCATCGGCCTCGCCCTGGCGCTGCTCCTGGACCGCAGGTTCCGGGGCCGCGGCATCGTCCGTACGCTCCTGATCGCGCCGTTCCTGGTGGTCCCGGTGGCCGCGGCCCTCCTGTGGAAGCACGTGCTCTACAACCCGGAGTACGGCCTGTTCAACGGCCTGCTGCACTACGTGGGCGGCCCTCAGCCGGACTGGATCTCCGACAACCCGCTGCTCGCCATCGAGGCCTCACTGATCTGGCAGTGGACGCCCTTCATGATGCTGATCCTGCTGGCGGGCCTGCAGAGCCGCGACCACGCACAGATCGAGGCGGCGAAGGTGGACGGCGCGAGCGACTGGCAGGTCTTCCGCTACCTGACGCTCCCCCACCTGCGCCGCTACCTCGAACTCGGCGCCCTCCTGGGCTCGATCTACATCGTCCAGAACTTCGACGCGGTCTTCACCATCACGTCCGGCGGCCTGGGCACCGCCAACCTCCCCTACACCGTCTACCAGAGCTTCTACCAGGCCCACGAGAACGGCCTCGCCTCCGCGGCCGGCGTCCTCGTCGTCATCGGCTCGATCATCATCGCGACCTTCGCACTGCGCGTGGTCTCGTCCCTGTTCCGTGAGGAGGTGTCCCGCGCATGAGTGCCACCGCGATCCGACTGCGTCCCCGCCGTACCCGGGGAGCCGGCCTGGGTGTGCTTGCCTGGCTGCTCGGTCTGCTGTTCTTCCTGCCCATCGCGTGGATGGCCCTGACGTCCTTCCACTCCGAGGAGGACGCCGCCACCAATCCCCCGTCCTTCGCCGCAGCCCTCACCCTCGACGGCTACCGCGAGTTCTTCGGCGCGGGCGGCGGCGCGAGCCCCTGGCCCTCGCTCATCAACTCGACGGTGGCGTCGCTGGCTTCGACGCTCTTCGTCCTCGTGCTGGCCCTCCCGGCGGCGTACGCGCTCTCCATCCGCCCGGTGAAGAAGTGGACGGACGTCCTGTTCTTCTTCCTCTCCACGAAGATGCTGCCGGTGGTGGCGGGCCTCCTGCCGATCTACCTCTTCGCGAGGAACACCGGCCTGCTAGACAACATCTGGCTCCTGGTCATCCTCTACACGTCGATGAACCTGCCGATCGCGGTGTGGATGATGCAGTCCTTCCTCGCCGAGGTCCCGGTCGCGATCATCGAAGCGGCACAGATCGACGGCGCGAGGCTGCCCACGATCCTGACCCGCGTGGTGGCCCCCATCGCTCTCCCGGGCATCGCGGCCACGGCCCTGATCTGCTTCATCTTCAGCTGGAACGAGCTGCTGTTCGCGAGGGTGCTGACCGGCGTCGTAGCCGAAACAGCCCCCGTCTTCCTCACCGGCTTCATCACCAGCCAGGGCCTGTTCCTGGCGAAGGTGTGCGCCGCTTCGCTCGTCATCTCCCTGCCGGTGCTCGCCGCGGGGTTCGCCGCCCAGGACAAACTGGTCCAGGGCCTGTCCTTGGGAGCCGTGAAATGAAGGCCGCCGTCATCGAGTCCGTGGGCCGCGCCGTCGTCGCCGAGGTCCCGGACCCGACGCCAGGGCCCCGCGAGGTCGTCGTCGAGGTCGCCGCGTGCGGTCTGTGCGGCACCGATCTGCACATCCTGCAGGGCGAGTTCGCGCCCAAGCTGCCGATCGTGCCGGGGCACGAGTTCGCGGGCGAGGTCGTCGGGGTGGGCACCCAGGTCACGGAACTGTCGGTGGGCGACCGGGTGGCGGTGGACCCGTCCCTGTACTGCTACGAGTGCCGGTACTGCCGTACGGGCCACAACAACCTCTGCGAGCGCTGGGCGGCGATAGGCGTGACCACGGCGGGCGGCGCGGCCCAGTACGCGGTCGCCCCCGTGGCCAACTGCGTCAAGCTCCCCGAACACGTACGCACCCAGGACGCGGCCCTCGTCGAACCCCTGTCCTGCGCGGTACGCGGCTACGACGTCCTGCAGTCCCGCCTCGGCGCCCATGTCCTGATCTACGGCTCCGGAACGATGGGCCTGATGATGCTGGAGCTCGCCAAGCGGACGGGGGCGGCGAGCGTGGACATGGTGGACCTCAATCCGCAGCGGCTGGCGACGGCCGAGCAGCTCGGCGTCTCGGCATCGGCCGCGAACCCCGACGAGCTGGACCGCCCCCAGGGCTGGGACCTGGTCATCGACGCCACCGGCAACGCGGCGGCGATCCAGGACGGCCTGGACCGGGTGGCCAAGGCCGGTACGTTCCTCCAGTTCGGCGTCGCCGACTACGCGACCCGCGTGACGATCGACCCGTACCGCATCTACAACCAAGAGATCACGATCACCGGCTCCATGGCGGTGCTGCACAGCTTCGAGCGGGCGGCGGAGCTGTTCGCGACGGGTGTCCTGGATCCGGACGTCTTCATCAGCGACCGCATCGCCCTGGACCGCTACCCGCAGGCGCTGGAGCAGTTCGCGTCGGGGGTGGGCCGCAAGATCGTCGTGACGCCGTAATCCGCTGTCGTCGGGCATGACCGGGCGCCTAACATCCCGGTCATGCCACGACCACAGGGATTCTCGTACGAGCATCAGGGCGATGGAAGCGTGACGATCACGCACAACGGCCGCCCCGCGACCACCCTCCGCGGCCCTCGCGCCGACGAGTTCCTCACGGAAGTGGAATCCGGCGACCCACAACTCGTCATGGCCCGCTGGACCGGCAACTACAAGCACGGCAACGAGCGAACGGCCCGCAACCACCCCCGCAACCGCCGCTGACCCAATTGGGCGGCAGGTAAGGGAACGGTAAAGCGGGCCCGCTCGTTACCCCCCACATGACAGCTATGACCCCCGGCTCGAACATCCCTCTCCCCGTCGCCCGCGTGACGGTGGACGTCACCGCCCCGGTGCGGCTCGACGTATCGGGCCTGCTGCTCACCGCCGACGGCAAGGTGCGCTCCGACGACGACTTCATCTTCTACAACCAGGCCACGGGCCCCGGTGTGACGTACCGCTCGGGCGGCGGCGCGGCCCCGGACGCGATCGTGGTCGACACGGCCGCCGTGCCCCCGGGCATCGAAAAGATCGTCGTCACGGCGAGCCCGGACGCGGCGGGTCAGACCTTCCAGGGCATCGAACCCACGGCGACGATCCGCAACGCGGACGACAACTCCGTACTGGCGACGTTCACACCCCCGCAGTTGGGTACGGAGACGGCACTGGTGATCGTGGAGGTCTATCTCCGCAACGGCGCCTGGAAGGCCCGCGCGGTCGGCCAGGGGTACGCGAACGGCCTGGCGGGCATCGCCACGGACTTCGGCGTCTCGGTGGAGGAACCGGCTCCGACACCGGCCCCAGCCCAGACGCCCGTAGCCCCGCCCGCCCCCGCCATGCAGCCCCCGGTCGCCCCGCCGGCCCCGACCCTCGCGACACCTCCGGCCCCGGCCGCACCCCCGGCGGCTCCGCCCGCCCCCGCCCCGGGCGCCGGGAAGATCAACCTCGACAAGGGCCGCGTAAGCCTCCAGAAGAACCAGACCGTCTCCCTGGTCAAGGGCGGCGCCCCGCTCCTCTCGCAGGTCAAGATGGGCCTCGGCTGGGAGCCGGCGTACCGCGGCAAGGACATCGACCTGGACGCGTCGGTCATCGCGTACGGCCCGCAGCGCAACCACATCGACAGCTGCTACTTCGGCAAACTCTCCATCGTGAACGGCGCGATCAAGCACTCCGGCGACAACCTCACGGGTGAGGGCGGCGGAGACGACGAGGTCATCACGGTCGACCTCGGGCGCCTCCCCCAGGAGGTCACCGGCCTGGTCTTCACGGTGAACTCCTTCTCGGGCCAGAAGTTCACCGAGGTCGCCAAGGCCTACTGCCGCCTCCTGGACGCCGCCACCGGCGAGGAACTGGTCCGCTTCGACCTCACCAACGCCGAGGCCCAAACAGGTGTCATGATGGCCAAGCTGATCAAGCAGTTCTCCGGCGAGTGGGACATGACGGCCATGGGCGACTTCGTCAAGTCCCGTACGGTGCGCGGCATGGTCAAGCCCGCGGCGCAGTCGCTGTAAACGTCCGTCCGTAGGCATCCCGGGGCGCCCTCTTCCTAGAGGGCGCCCCGCCGTACGTCAGATGGAGGCCGCAGGCGGATTCAGAAGCTGCGGGCGGTGATGTCGCCGTGGGTGGTGGTGGCGCGGATATCGAGTTCGACGGTGCCGTCGCTCTTGAGGGCGTTGTTGATGCGGCCGTAGCCGGCGCCGGCGTCCAGGGAGGCGGAAACCCCGGCCGCGGCGCCGACCGACACGTCGCCCATCTGGGTGCGCAGCACGAGGGCGCCGGAGAGGGCCTCGGCGATCGTGATGTCGCCCTTTTGGGTGCTGATCTCCGCGGAGCCGCCCAGGCGGCCGACCGAGACGTCGCCGTCGAGGACGGTGAAGCGGGCGCTCGCGGCCTCGTCGAGCTTGACCGAGCGGTAGCCGTCCGCGAAGACGACGTCGCCGAGCCGTCCGACGCCGCAGAACAGGCCCGCGAAATCCTCCACACGAAACCTGAATCGACCTCATAGAAGGCTTCCGTAAGCAGCCTTACTGAGAAGGCACATATCGGGCGTGAGACCCCGGCGCCACGTACCGGCCCTCGACAGCCGCGTAGCGAATTCGCCGTCCCACTGCGCGCCTGCGTCCGAGATCCTATGCTGACACCGAGTTGGAGACGATCTGGGGGGTATGCCTGGTGAGGGCAGTAAGCAGCGGAACGTCAGTATTGAAGTCGGGGGTCAAGCGGCTCCTGGGACGTGCTGGATTCGACATCGTGCGCAGCACCAACAACCTGGGTGGCGTTGACGACTTCATCCCGTTCGAGGCGACGATGCGGGCTGCACGGGCGGCCGGTCTGCCGGTCGGTGACTACATCGACGAGGTCATGAACGGGACGCCTGGCGCCACCCAGTCCACCATCGATGAACTACGCGCTCTCGGCGTCTTCGCTGCCAACCCGAACACGGTGCTGGAGATCGGTCCCGGGTCCGGACGGTACCTGGAGAAGACGCTCAAGGAGTGTTCACCAGACCGCTACGAGATCTACGAGACGGCAGCACCCTGGGCCAACTACCTGGTGGACACATTCAGCGTGGTCGCCCAACCGACCGCTGGAAGCAGTCTCGCCCCAACACCCGACGGCAGCATCGACCTCGTTCAGGCCCATAAGGTCTTCAACACGGTGACCTTCCTCGGCGCCTCCCGCTACTTCTTCGAGATGGCACGCGTCACGCGACCCGGTGGTCGGATCGTCTTCGACGTAATGACAGAGACCTGCCTGGACCCGGCCGCAGTACGCACCTGGGCCACGAAGGGCGGCGCGGGACACGACTCCTTCCCCGCCGCCATGCCCCGCCAGACATGCGTGGACCTCTTCGCGACTCTCGGCTGCAGCCTGAAGGCCAGCTTCCTGGCGCCCATGGGCGTCGCCACCACGGAGGTGCTTGTCTTCGGTAAGGCGGCTTGACCCGCAGAAGGCCTTAGAACAGCGCGCTGTACGCGTTCAGCGCGGGCTGTCCGCCGAGGTGCGCGTACAGAACCGTCGCCTCCCGCCCGATCTCTCCCCGCGACACGAGATCGACGAGCCCGGCCATCGACTTCCCCTCGTACACCGGATCCGTCACCATCCCCTCGGTCCGCGCGGCGAGCCGCATCGCATCCAGTGTGGCCTCGTCGGCGATGCCGTACGTGCCCGCGTGGTAGCGCTCGTCCAGCTCGACGTCCGACTCATCCAACTCCCTCTTCACACCGATGAGTTGGCCGGTGCCGTGAGCGATTCGCGCGATCTGCTCACGGGTGCGGGCGGGCGCGGCCGACGCGTCGATGCCGATGACACGCCGGGGCCGCCCGCCCGCCTCCTCCAGGGCCGCGAACCCGGCGACCATGCCCGCCTGCGTCGACCCGGTCACGGAGCACACCACCACGGTGTCGAAGAAGACCCCCAACTCTCGCTCCTGCTCGGCGACTTCATACGCCCACCCGGCGAACCCGAGACCGCCGAGCGGATGGTCGGAGGCGCCGGCGGGAATGGCGTACGGCTTCCCGCCCCTCTCCTCGACCTCCCTGAGCGCCAGCTCCCAGCTCTCCTTGAACCCGATCCCGAACCCGGCCCGGACGAGCCGTACGTCGGCGCCCGCGAGCCGACTGATCAGGATGTTGCCGACCTTGTCGTACACGGAGTCGGGCCACTCCACCCAACTCTCCTGCACGAGAACGCACTTGAGCCCTGCGCGGGCGGCGACGGCCGCGACCTGCCGGGTGTGGTTGGACTGCACGCCACCGATGGAGACGAGGGTGTCGCATCCCTGGGCGAGCGCGTCGGCGACGAGGTACTCCAGCTTGCGCGTCTTGTTCCCTCCGTACGCGATACCGGAGTTGCAGTCCTCACGCTTGGCCCAGAGCGAGGCCCCGCCGAGGTGCTTGGTCAGCCGTTCCAGCGGGTGCACGGGCGAGGGCCCGAAGAGGAGGGGGTAACGGTCGTACGAGGAAAGGGACATGGATCCTCCCAGGATCAGTCGCCGTCGGCGAGGCCTTCGAGCCCTCGCCAGATCTCCGCGGTGACACGGACCGCCTCGTCCACGTCACCGGCCGCGCAGGCCTCGATGAGCTGCTCGTGCAGCCCGGCCGAACGGCAGTTGCCGCCCTCACCGAAGCGCCGTCGCTCCAGTCGGCGGATGAGCGGGGTGTAGCGGGCGATGGTGGCGGCGGCCGCGCGGTTGCCACTGACGCGTACGAGCACGTCGTGCAGTTCGTCGTCGGCACGCAGGGCGGTGTCCACGTCGCCCGCGTGAACAGCGGCCGCGAACCGCTCGTTGGCCGAACGCATCATCTCGACGTCCGCGGCGAACAGCCGGGGCACGGCGACCCGCGCGGCCAGTTCGTGCATGGCCCCGACGACGGCCGCCGCGTCCCGTACATCGGAGGCCACGACAGGGGTCACCCGCGTGTAGCTCTGCGGCTTGCTCTCCAGCAGCCCCTCGTCGACGAGCCGCGAGAAGGCCTCACGCACGGGCGCCCGTGACAGCCCGAGCCGCTCGGCGAGATCGGCGTCGCGCACCGCCGCGCCCGGTTCGATGTCCCCGGCCACGATGGCGTCCCTGATCGCTTCGTATGCCCGGTCCCTGAGCAGGGTGCGGGGTACGGGCCCTATGGCGTCCACAACTGAAATGTTAGATGTCAATCTCCGCCGCGCACAAGGCTGTGGCCCGCACTGAGGTGCGGGCCACAGCCTTGGGGCTCGAGGTTTAGGGGGCTCAGGCCTCGCGGGAGGCGTACGTGACGAAGGGGGTCCAGGCGTCGGCGGGGACGGTGAAGCGGGGGCTTCCGGGGCCGAACTTCGAGTCTCGGATGTGGATGGTGTGGGGGCACGCGGCTACTTCGAGGCATTCGCCGCCCTGAGAGTCGCTATAGCTGGACTTGCGCCAGGTGTAGGCGACTTCGAGGCAGGCGCCGCCTGAAGAATCGCTGTAGCTGGACTTGAACCACGACAGCTCGGCGCTCATAGCTCCTCCGCCAACTTCCTCATGAACCGGGCAGACTCCTCAACGTTAAGCGCCTGCGAGCGGATCATGCCATAGCGTTGCGCGAGTGCGCTGATCTTGTCGCCGTCGGCGTAGAGCGCCCCTGTTTCTTGCGCTTCCACGTGGGCGTACACGTCATGCTCGACGGTCTCCACAAGAATGAGCGCGCCACTGAGCGCAACCGTTGGGGCAAGCGCGAACGGCAAGACCTGCAGTGTCACATTGCGTAGTTCGCCCACCTTCAGCAGATACTCAAGCTGCCTCCGCATCACAGCCTGGTCGCCGACCACCGCCCGCAACGCTGCCTCATGCATCACGAAGGTGAAGTGCGCCAGCGGCTTGCCGGTCAGCTTCTCCTGCCGTTTCAGCCGGGCCGCCACCCTTTCCTCAATGGTCTCCTCGTCCAGCGGCGGACAGTCGTTGCCGATCAACTCCCGTGCGTACTCCTCGGTCTGCAGCAGCCCCGGGATCAGCATCGTCTCGTACCACTGCACCGTGATCGCCTCGGCCTCCACCAGCACGTACTGCTGCGTCCGCTGAGGAAACGGCTCAGGCTTCAGAAACTCGTGCGCGGCCACCAACTTCCCCCGCGCCCCACACAGTTGATCCGCAACCTGCAACAACCTCAGTGTCGGCCGACGCCTCCCGCACTCCATCGACTTGACGTACTCGTAGTCGTACCCGGCCTCCCCCGCCAACTCCTGCCGACTGACCCCCGCCTCCTCCCGCCACAACTTGATCTGCCCACCGCAGTACCGCCAGTTCTGCTGCGCCTGCTGCGACTCCCCGGAAGCCACGCACCCACCCGCCTCCCATCCACCACACCGTGTACAGCCACGCTGTGTACCCACACCGACACTCCCCGAGACTACGCACCAACCACCAGCCTGATCACAGCGAATGACGGAGAACCACACGCAAGGAACAGCACACACATGCCCCAGGACCGCGACGACGCCGAAGCCCTCGAGGACACCCAAGACGTCGAATGGCACCTACCCCGCCACGCCCGCAGCGTCGGCCGGGCCCGCACCCTCCTCCGCGAACAGGCCACCGCCTGGAAGCTCCCGAACGAGCTGACGGAAACAGCCGTACTCCTGCTCAGCGAGCTGATGACAAACGCGTACCGCCACGCGAAGGTCTCCCCCGGCCGCGAAATCCGAACCCGCTGCGTCCTGGCCGCCGGCCACCTCTGCGTGTCCGTAACGGACGCGAACGACACCCTCCCGACGCTCCGCGAGGCGGCCCCGGACGACGAGTCCGGCCGCGGCCTGCCCCTGGTGGCGACACTGGCGGACGACTGGGGCGCGGAACCTCGTACCGGCGGCATCGGCAAGACCGTCTGGTTCACGCTCCGCAGCGATGCACAGCCATGAACTCTTGGTGCCACGTCGAAGGCGACGGATGGCTCTTAGTGGTGCCGTTGGGGTGCACCCAACGCGACAGATGTGTCGCAGGCGTGGGGCCCACTTGGATGTACCGAGGTAACGATCACTCCGCTGATCTGGGGTTTTTGCGCTGGTTGGCATTGAAGCGCGCTTTCTTCTGACGATTCCCGCACGTGTTCATGTCGCACCATTTGCGGGTGCGACTTTGGCTGGTGTCGAAGAAGGCGGCTTGGCAGGTTGGTGATGCGCACAAGGCCAATTTTCCGTCTCGTTCGCCTGCGATGATGCTGATCGCGTCGGCGGCGATCACGCCGAGGGCATCTTCCACGCAGGAAGCCGAGCTGAGCCGCCATTGCCGCTTACCGTCGGGCGTCAGGATCGCCGCGGCCCGGCCCTGAGCGCTGCAGTCATTGATGACTTGGACAGCGGACGCAGGGAGAGCGCCCTGGATCGCGGCCGCTGTTGCGGCGGCGTGAATCGACTCCCTCAGCTCCCGAGCGAGTTCGAGCTGGGCGGTGGTGCAGGAGTCCACGGCGAGGCCGTTCACTGCCAGCCAGTCGACGAGTCGCTGCGGCGTGGGAATGCGCTCCACGGCGTCGCCATGACGCTCCGACAGAGTCCCCGTGAAGCTGGTCGCCAGCACATTGCCGAGGCGGAAGTCAGGGAACGCAGCACGCATGGAACCACCTTAGCCGGTTGCAGCGTGGCCCGGAGAACTGCTAGAACCGTCTTAGCCGGTTCGCGATGGGTCGTAGCCGGTTCCACGATGGCCAGGAGGTCTCATGCCCCGTCCAACCAGCGACGTGCAAGCATTTGAAGCCCCCGCAACTGGCGCTGACCTCGACGATCTGCGCGCGCGGCTGGCCGCGGCGCGACTACCGGAGGCCGAGACGGTCTATCGCGCCGCGCCCGGCCCTCGCCGATGGGAACAGGGCGTCCCTCTCGCCGACCTCGTCGAGGTCGTGGACTACTGGCGCACCGGGTACGACTGGCGGTCGTTCGAAGAGCGCCTCAACCGCATCGGCCAGTTCCGCACGACCATTGATGATCTGGGAATCCACTTCCTGCACCGCCGATCCGCACGCGCGGATGCCACTCCTCTGGTCTTGACGCACGGCTGGCCAGACAGCATTGCTCGGTTCATCGATGTAGTGGACGAGCTGGCAGATCCGAAAGATGCAGACACGCCTGCGTTCCACGTCGTGGTCCCGTCGCTACCAGGCTTTGGTTACAGCGACAAGCCGGCCACCACCGGGTGGGGAACCGAAAAGATCGCGGCCGCATGGGTGGAACTGATGGAAAGGCTCGGCTACGGCAAGTTCGCAGCCCACGGCGGTGACTGGGGAGGCAATATCACCACGGTTCTCGGCGGCAGGTTCCCGGCGCACGTTCTCGGCATCCACACAACGTTCGCGGAGGGACCGCCCGGGTTGACAACGGACGGGCTGACGGCGGTCGAGCGCAAGTGGGCCGAGGAAACCCGCGATTTCTGGCGCCACCGCGCGGCGTACGCGAAGCAGCAGGCGACCCGACCGCAGACCATCGGCTACTCGCTCGTCGACTCACCGGTCGGGCTTCTTGCCTGGATCCTTGACAAGTTCGCCGAGTGGTCAGACACCGAAGACAGCCCGTTCGAGACGATTTCCATGGACCGCGTTCTTGACGACGTCACCCTGTATTGGCTGACGCGGACCGGCGCATCGTCGGCCCGCATTTACTACGAAAGCCACAACTCACTGGACCCCGAACTTCGGGTCGACGTCCCGTCAGCAATCACTATGTATCCCCGCGACATCGAGAAGTGTCCGCGCCCCTGGGCACAGGAGCGGTACCGGCAGATCGTCCGATGGAGGGCGCCCGAAATCGGGGGACATTTCCCGTCGCTGGAGGTTCCCGAGTATTTCGTCAAAGATCTGCAAGAGGGCCTCGCGGCAGTGCTGGCCGCTGATCGGTGAACGCGGCTCGGCGACCCGGCACTCGATCACCGCCTGATCCGGCTCAAGGCGTTGTCCGACGGCTTCCATCTCGCATTCCTAGTAGGTGCGCAGGCCCCGTCGACGCTGTACGGCTCGGCGCCGACGAGGCCTGACGGGTGGGATCAGGGCTGGAAGCCCCATACGTGAACCGCAGTCCCGTAGGTGTGCCCATCTGCTTCTTCGACGTGGAACCGCGCCGAGGCGAGGATTCCCAGAAGGGCGGCCCGCATACAGGTATGGACGGTTTCGTAATGGCGAATCGCGTAGGGCAGATTCGAAGGATCAAGTTCGCCCGGCGGAATGTTCAGAGCGGCAGTTGTCAGCTCTGCCCCCGTGCTCCATTCCACCAGCACCCCGCCGTCGGCCAGAGGGTCCACATGAACCTCCGCTCCAGGCCTGCCTTCGGACTCGCCTCCGAGGCCGACTCGGTAGACGGGAATCCCGGCCTGGGCCAGAGCCTGGCAGGCTTCATCAGCCAGTGCGTTTCGCCGGGCGATGACATCCGGCTGGGCTTTTGACGGCAGATCGAATCCATGCTCGTTCATGCGTCTCTCACGTCCCTTCCTGCTGTTGAACTGCCAGGGAAGACGCCGAGCGCCCGCCGCCAGCCTGCTTGACGTACTTGGCCAGAAGTTGCTTTGCCGCACTTTCGATGCCCGTGTAATAGGGGACCGACCAGGTGACTGGCGTACCCTCCTTGAGGGCGGCGGCCAATTCGGAGGCGCAACCCCCACACGGTTGCCGCTCAGTTCAGTAGTTCCGCGATGACATCCATGATCTCGCCCACACCGAAATGGCTGATCATGATGTTGGTGTCGGTGTAGACGTCCGCCTGCCCTCCGTCGCCTGCCGTGAGCTGGAGGAAACCATGTTCCGGGTCCCGTGCCATCACAAGGGATCGAGGACCTCGTTCATCACAGTCCGGTCCAGAGGCTCCGATTGACCGTTCATAAATCGGCACACGAATACGTCGTAACTCAAGACTTCCCCAGAATGCGCGCGTCCATGAGGCCGTAGGCGGAGGTGGTCTTTCCGCCAGGTGAGGCGATCGTCGGGACAGCCCCGCACAGACGCGCACACCACACGACGTATGCGAATCGCGGGCCCATGACCCCTCGCGCAAAAACCGTGAACACACTGGCGGAGAATGTCCTCCAGATGCTCAAACGAACAATGAGTGAACATGACGGGGAGAAGTGCTCACGCGCGGGACCAACACACAGGTCCGGCCGCAGGGCCCGCCGACCGACTGGCACATCCACCTTTAAAACGCCTCGTCCATGCACGCGTCCCACGCATCCATTCACCAGTAATGACGTCCTCGGGCGCTTTGCGGTAGTCGAAGCCGCGTTCAGGCAACTCACCCTCGTCTCTGTGCAGTTGGTCTGCTGTTCCGGTGCGGCGGACACCGCGGGGCGCACATCGGGTGTGCGCCCCCTCTAACTGGATTACCGCTACACACTCAGGGCTTGCCAGCATTCTTCAAGGGCGAGCGAACCGAAGGTGTCGCCGCCGTTTGTCAGTTGATCCAACGACGACGAACGACATCGGCCCGCACACCCGTGGCATCAGGGTGCGGGCCGATAGTCGAGCCGGAGAGGCATGCGTGGTTTGCGATCCGCTCCCGCCCTCTGCCTCTCCGAGGTGGAGAGGGAGTGCGGGCCACGGACATGCCCTGTCAGGGACTCTCGGCTGGCCGCGTGGTTCCGGCTTCGACGGCTTCGAGTGCCTCCCGGGTGATCTCGGAGACGAACACAGCGTCTTTCTCCAGGCCCTCGGGAAGGTGGCCTCGGCTGTCCTCACGACACAGGATCGTGCCGCGCGGCGTGAGAATCCCCGCGCCGAGCCGGTCCGCGAGCTCGGCGATGACGCCACGGATCTCGCCCAGAGCCGGGCGGTCGACCCCGATGATGTTGTCGAAGACGGACAGGTCGGCCTCGCCGCCATCCGCCGCCCGGATCCAAAAATCCGTGTCGTCCGCTGTCGCCTTCTCAGGCGCGGCATCGTAAGGAGCCAGAACGGCTCGCACCAGGTCCATGTCCGGCGGACTGAGTTCACCGTCCACGAATCTGTAGATCCCTAGGCCGTAACTCACGGCACTCCCTTCAATGGCTTGCGGTAGTTCACCCTACGATCGGGGCGGGCTTGAACACGATGTCGATTCCGTCGACCTTGTTGTCAACCGCCCAGTGACGCAGAGCGGTCGCGGTCCTCTCGTTGTCCACGTACCAGACGACGGGGACGCCATCGGCCGCCTTGACCTGCTTCTGCATCGTGCTGGTTTCCCTCGTGGGAAACCTGAGCTTGCCGGTGGCCGCGTCGACGAAGTTGTCCGGGTAGTGGAGGAACTTGGCGTCGATGAGCGTTCCGTTCTGGTAACCGTCGAACTTGACGAAACCACTCTTCTCGGCCGGTGCGGGTACTTTGTACACAAAGCCCTCCGGAACTCCGTTGGTGACCACCCGCTGATAGGCGGCGGCAGAGGCGTCCATCCCCTCGTTTTCGGCATACCACCTGCCGGGGCCTCCGAGTTCGACCCAGCAACCAGGCTCGGCGCTGGTGGCGCGCGCTGCGAAGGAGGCGGTGCGGGCCGTCTTCTTGCACGAGTCGCCCAGTTCCCTGATCACCTTGGTGGCGATTCCAGCAACCGCCGCCTCACTCAGCCCGAGAGAGCGCAGGGCCTTCCACGCGTCGGCGAAGCCGATGCCGGTCTTGATGGAGGCGTCCAGTGCCTTTACGGCGTCGGCGATGGGCCTGAGGATCTTGCCCGCGAACAGGGTCGCGACGTCCACAGCCGCCCAGGCACATCCGCCCCAGCTGCCGTCCGCACCACCGGGGGCGATCTTCTGGACGCACTTGATCCAGTGTCCGAAGAGGATGTCCACCGGGTCGATGCCCTGGTTGAACTCCACCATCGAGATGGTGTCGGTGACCTCGGTGGACAGTTCCTTCGTCGGGTGTTCGCCGAGGTACACCGTCGCACCGGCGGGGCACCTGTACTGCGAAGGATCCAGGTCCTCAGCGGTGCACATGTACAGGTCGAGGACCGCTTTGAACCGGATCTTCGCGGTGATCTTGCAGTCGCCGGTGTGGATGATCGGGTTGCAGTTGTCCTTCTTGATCACCTCCGGATCGCCGATCTTCTCGATCTGGTCGACGACGTAGAACATGTTGCCGATGGCGACACCGGCCTCGTCGACAACGGTCCCCGTGGTGATCTGTTGCGCGTTCTCCTTCGCTTCGGCGCGCTCGGCTGCTTCCTGCGCCTCCTTGGCGTACTTCTCCGCGTCCTTGGCCGCCTGTTCGGCTTCGGTCGCGGCGACGTCGGCGCGGTCGGCCGCTGCCCGGGCGTCCTTGGCGGCCTGTTCGGCCTCCGAGGCGGCCGTGCGGGCGGCGGAGGCGTCGAGTGCTGCCTGGTCGGCCGAGTCGCGGGCGTCCTTGGCATGGCCTTCGGCGCGGCCTGCGGCCTTGTCCGCGGCGGCTGCGTCTTCCGTGGCCTGGCGGTCGTATTCGACCGTTCGGGCCAGTGAGGCGCTGGCCTTGGACGCGGCCGTGGCTGCGTCGGCCGCGAAGCCGAGGGCCTCCTTCGCGTAGGTGCGTGCGTTCGACGCGTGCGCGGCGGCGTTGGCGGCGTGCTGGTAGGCGGCCTTGGCTTCGCCCTGCGTCGCCTGGGCGAGGGCCTTTGCGGCGGCGGCTTCTTCCTGTGCGTTCTTGGCGTGGGCGTCGGCAACGGCCTTCTGCTGGTCGGCGATCGTCTTCGACGCCTGCCCCGTCAGCACCACCAGGCTCGCGGCCGAGTCCGTGGTGACGTACGGGGAGCCGAGCTGGATCGCGTCGTTCGCCGGTTTGGCGACCTGTGCGGCGGCGTTGCCGGCGTCCACGGCGGCCTGTGCGGTGACATGGGCGAAGCCCGCGGCCTTCGCCGATGCCGCCAGAGCCTTGGCGACCTCCTTCTTCGCCTCGCCCGCATGTCCCTTGGCGGTTTTGGCTTTCTGCTCCGCTTCGTCGGCCAGCTTGACGGCCGTCTTCGCCTCAGCAGCGGCGTGCTTCGCGGCCGCGATGGCGTCCGCCGCGGCGCTGGTCGCGGTCTTCACCGCGGCGTCGGCCTTCAGTTTCGCGGCCTGGGCGCCGTCGGCGTGGGCACGGGCTCGCTTCGCCGCCGCCTCGGCGCGGGTGGCTGCGGCGTCCGCGTCCGCTGCCGCCTTCGTCGCGGCGTCGGCCTCGGAACGGGCCTTCGTAGCGGCGGTCTCGGCATCGTCCGCGTGCTTGTCCGCCTGATTGGCAGCGGTGCGGGCTGCGTCTGCTGCCTCGCCGGCCTCCAAGGAATCGGCGTAGGCACCCTTCGCATCCGCCTTGGCCCGGGCGGCGTCGGCCTTCTGCTCCGCGTCCCAGGCGTCGTCCCGCTTGGCCTTCGCGTTGTCGCGGGCCTTGACCGCATCGTTCTTCTTCTCGACCGCGGTGCTCTCAGCGGTTTCGGCCTTGGCCTTGGCGTCCTTCGCCTTCGTCGCTTCGGTCTCGGCGTTCTGTCTGTGCTTGGCTGCCTCGGCCTGCTTGGCCGCGGCGGTCGCCTTCTCCGCCTTCGCCGTCTTCTCCTCGGCTTCCGCCGCGAGTCGCTTGGCGTGCGCGTCGGCGGCAGCCGCCTTCGCATCACCTTCGGCCTTCAGCGTCTCGGCGAGCTTGGCCTCGGCGGTCTCCTTGTCCTTCTTCGCGTTGTCGCGGTGCACCTTCGCGGCGTCGGCAGCGGCCTTCGCCTGCAACTCGGCCGTGTGCGCTGCTTTCTTGCGGAACTCCGCCTTGACCTGCGCGGCCTGAGCCAATGCTCGCTGCGCGATGGTCTGGCTGTCGCCGCCGGAGGCGCGGGTGGCGGCCTCAGCGGTTTCGCCGGCCTTCACCATCGCCTCAAGGGCGGCCGACGCGCCCTGGGTGACCTGCGCCTTCTGCTGGCCGACCAGCAGACCACGGCCCCGAGGAGCGCCGTTGTTGTCCGCGATGGTGTAGGCGGCCTGCTCGGCGGTGCTCGTGTCCGTGGCGGACTTCTTCGCTGCGGCGGCCTGCGCCTTGAGGGTGGTGAGTTGCTTCTTCGCCGCTGCCTGCGCGCCTGCGATGCCCGTCTTGGCCTTGTCGAACTGCGCCTTCGGCGGAACGGTGCCCTTGTTGCCGGACGGCTTGATGTCGAACTGCTGCGGGCCGGTGCCGTTGCACGCCCACAGCCACGAGTTCTGGCCGTTGGTGAGCTCGTTCAGGTCCAGGCACTTGCCCGTGCCGACGTTCTTCAGGCTCGTCGTCGCGCGCAGGTTGTACTCCCACGTCTGCGCCGGAGAGCTGTTGCACGTCCAGATCTGGATCTTCGTGCCGTTCGTCGGGTCGTTGTTGGACACGTCGATGCACTTCAGAGAGTTGACGTTCTGCAGGTGCAGGCCCTTGTCGTCGCCGTAGACCTGCCACTTCTGCGCTGCCGTGCCGTTGCAGGTGAACAGCTGGACCGGTGTACCGCTGGCCGTTCCGCTGCTCTGGACGTCGAGGCACTTGCCCCGCGCCGCGTGTACCTCGATCACCGCAGGCGCGTCGCCGACCCACCCGAGGACCAGTAGTCCTGCCAGCGGGCGAGGTGGTCGGCGGTCCATGAGTGGCCCAACAGGTCCCCGAGCGCCTTGGCGCCGGTGGCCAGGGACTTGGTGGCGTCCTTGTTCGCGTTCAGGATCTGGTTGCGCTGCGCGGCCTGAGAGGTGATCTCCCGCTACCACTCGGTGGCGGCGGTGGTGGAGATGTCGCCCAGCACCTTGCTCGGGTCGATCGGGTCACGCCATGCACACGACGCGAACCGGGACTTCAACTCCTCGACCGCGATGCGGTACTCCGCCGTGTCCGGCTGCGGGGCGGTGCGGGGGAATCCCCCGGAAGTGAGGAAAATGCGGGCGTTGTCCGCACCCGCGTTCTCTCCCGGGGACCCGTGCAGCCACTTGAACGCCGACCGCTCGGCGAGCGCACGGTTCCATTCGACCGGGGGAAGATCCGTGTCCGGGTCCGTCCCGTAGAGGGGAGTGCCCAAGTCATCAACGGCCTTCAGGGTCCTCGCGTCCGCCTTGGGGGTGGAGTCCTCGTAGAAGTCGCTGTCGTTCTTCCAGAACCGGTCGGCGGTCCACTGGCTCAGACCCGTCTGGCCGTAGAAGTCGTCCTTGCCGTCGCCCGACGAGCCCGGAGGCCGTTGAAAGGAAGCGTCGGTGAAGCCGGCCGGGGTCGTCAGACCGTCGAGGGGCTTCTGCCATCCGTTGCGGAGAGCGTGAAGGGCGTTGAGTTCCTTGCCTGCCGCGTCCCGGTCCTTCTGGTACGCCTGGGCGAGCGGAGTGTTCTGCCAGTGCTGCCGGTCGGCCAGAGTGTGGAGCTTGTCCGGGGTCTGGTTGAGGCCGTCCTGCGCGGTCGTGGCCATGGACGGGCCGCCCAGGCGCAGGACGTCGGCCATCAGGCACTGGTCCTGCCGCAACTGCTCGGCGGCAGTGTCCTCGTGCCAGTCGTAGGAGTCGCCCGCCGCAGCGGCCCCCGCTCCGGCGAGTCGGTCGAGCAGATCCGGACGGACGGCCAGGCCGAACACCACGGCCAGGGCCAGGACACCCGTGATGACGGATGTGAGGAATCCGGATCTTCGTGTTCTGGGTATGACGAACCCCGTTCCAGGGCGCAACAGAGCATCCATTCATCGCGAAGGAAGGCAGGCGGGGGTGCCCGTCCGAGGAGATAGAGGCGATGAGTGAAGCTCAGCCCGCCGCCCCGGTACGGAGACCGAAGCAGTGGGTGGTGTCCCTCCCCGTGGCGACGCTGTTCCCCCGGCCGCCGGTTGGTGTGAGTGCGCCACGGCGGAGCGGTCATGGTCCACCAGCGGCGCGCGGCGATCACCATAGCCACAAGGCCAGCGGTCCGGAACAGGAGTTGACTTCGGAGTCAGGAGTGGCATGGCGCGAAAACGCCCACGACAGCACGCGATCAGGCAGGCACAAATCCGTGCCGATACTAGGTAGTAACTGTGTGCCTGTTGTGAAGACATCGGGGGCCGAGAAGGCAGCTTGGGTCAGAAGTTGACTGGAAATCACCCTGCCCATGCCAACCCACACAAGCGTGTGGCCCGCACCGAAGTGCGGGCCACACGCCTTACCGCTCCTCAGGCCACCCAAGGCCAATCGGCGTCCCGCGCCCCCTCCAGCAGCGGAACCATCCGGAAAGCCGCGTCCGACAGGCCGCCGAACGTGTGCCTGTTCCCCTTACCGGACGGGCCATGGCCCGCCTGGTATCCGGCAAGGTTCCAGGTGTAGACCGGCACGTTCGCCGGTACCTGCTCGGTCGGGTCCCCGTAGTTGCTGTACATGGCCTGCTCGTCCGTGACGATCAGTACGCGGTCGTGCTTCTTGTAGTGCTTGCGCACCGCCTCGGTGGTGTTGGTGCCGCCGAGGTCGCCGAAGCGGTCGAGCACCTTCAGTACGGACTCGCCCTTGCGGAACCGCACCCGATTGCTGCTCGTACCGAACTCGACGAGATCCGCGTCCGCCGCCCGCAGCGCGAGCGCCGTGCCGAAGATCGCCGCGGCGTCCGCCCGGTTGAGCTCCGAGCGGTCGGAAAGGCGCGAGTAGAACATCGAGCCCGAGCGGTCGACGAGCACCAGCGTGCGACCCGGCAGTGCGGGCACGTTGGCCAGCGAGTGGCCGAGTGCCTGCTCCAGCGGGTACGACCAACGCAGCGACGGCGCGTACTGGTACGCGGCGAGGTAGCGGAACGGGAACTGCCGCGAGCGCGCCACCTCCGCCGGGTCGCTGATCTTCGCGGCGACCCGAGCTGCCACCTCGTCCGAGACGCCCGCCTCGTCGAAGTTCCGCAGGTTGCGGACCAGTGCCATCGCGCCCATGGACGGGATCACGGCCTCCCAGGCCGCCTTGTCCATCGGGCCCTGGAGCCAGCCGGCCAGCGCCTCCCAGGTGATGCCCGCGTCCGCGAGACGCTGCGCGCCGCCCGAACCGGTCACGACCCTGCGCCGCTTGGCGGGCCGCAGTGCCATCAGGTCACGGTGGGCCGCCAGCACGGGCAGCGACTTGGGCACCACTGCCGTGTCCGGGTTGTGCCGGCGGTCGAGGGCGTACTGGAACAGGTCGCCCTGCCACGGCTTCTGAGGGTCCGGCGCGGCGTGCACCAGGTTCAGGATGTCACCGAACCGGTAGCCCTTGGACGCCGTGTCGTACTTCAGGAGCGACTTGGCGCTGTAGAGGCGGCGTACGGCATCGGCGACGCCACGCTTCACCGGCTTCGGGATGGCTCGGCCGTACCGCGAAGTCCAGTACGCGAGCAGCTCGCCGGGCTCGTCGGGGCGGCGCAGCACGGAGTCGATGACCTGTCGGTTGGACGGGCCGTCCGTGGCACCGGCGTCGAGACGCGCCTTCACGTACTCGGCGGCGCCGACGATCGAGGCCGTACGGAGGTTGCCCTCACCGCGCAGCCAGCCGAGCAGGCCCGCGGTCCACTCCGGGTCCTCGACGGCGAGCCGGCGTACGAGCTGGGCGAACCGGTCGTCGCGGGCCTCGCCGCTCTCGTAAAAGGTCTGCTGCGCAACGAAGTTGGCGATCGAGAGGAGAAAGAGCTCGGAGCGTGCGTCACGCTCCTGGCCCCGGCCGCCCTGGTGGGTACGCAGAACGCGCCCGGTCGACGTCACGCGAGAAGTGGGCTGTGCCTTGGTGGACTTGGTGTTGAAACGCGCCATGGTGAATTCCCCCGAATTCATTGATTTTCCAGGGGGGAGGCGCAACAAATGGAATGTGCCCGAGGTCAGGAGTCGGCGACGGAACAGTCAGATGCTCTGCCGATTGAGCTATACCGACCGAAGCCGGATGACGGGACTCGAACCCGCAACCCTCTGATCCCAGAAGTAACCGTTGCCTGCGCACCGGGCACACACCATTTGCTGCGCCTCCCGAGATCAAGTCGGCGGCGGCGTGGATTCTTTGGAAGAGAAGTAGCCGCAGCCTGCGCACCGGGAGGTGCGTGACATGCATGAAATTGTGGTGTCCAGAGTTCAAGGCCGGCGGAACCGACGTAGGTGCTCTAACCCCTGAGCTACACCGGCGCGTTGTACCGGTGGCGGGACTCGAACCCGCGGCCGCCCCATTATCAGTGGAAGTAGGTCCTGCCTTCGCACCTGGACATGCATCACTGTAGGAGGCGTACCGCGGGCCGGGCCAATGAATTAATCAGACGCGCTTCTGGCGCTTCCAGGGTCCGGTGATCGCGAGCAGAATCCCCGGGTCCTGGATGTTGGCGTACAGGGTCTTGCCGTCAGGGGAGAAGGTGACGCCGGCGAACTCGCTGTATTCCGGCTCTTCTTCGGTGCCGACGTTCAGGTCGTTGCGGGCGATGGGGTACGTGCGGCCGCTGTCCGTCGCGCCGAAGAGGTGCGAGACGCCCTCGCCGTCCTCGGCGAGGACGATGCCGCCGTAAGGGGAGACGGTGATGTTGTCGGGGCCGTCGAAGGCTCCGTCCTTGGAGGGGTCGGGGTTCACGCCGAGGAGGACCTTGAGGGTCAGCGTGCGGCGCTTGGGGTCGTAGAACCAGACCTGGCCGTCGTGCTGGACGGGGCTCTCGTCACGGGCGTACGAGGAGACGATGTATGCGCCGCCGTCGCCCCACCACATGCCTTCGAGCTTGCGGGCGCGGGTGACCTCGCCCTCGTCGAACTGCTTGCGCACCGCGACCGTCTTGGCGTCGCGGTCGGGTACGTCGACCCAGTCGACGCCGTACACGGTGCCGATCTTCGTGGCGCGGGACAGGTCGTCCACGTAACGGCCGCCGGAGTCATAGCACTTGGGGGCCTGCAGGACGCCGGCGTCGTCGGCGAGGGTGCGGAACTTGCCGCGGCCGTAGGTGAATCCCTTCGGCGGGACCCAGCGGAAGAAGAGGCCGTTGGGCTCGTCGTCGTCCTCGGTGAGGTAGGCGTGGCCTCGCTTGGGGTCGATGACGACGGCCTCGTGGTCGTAACGGCCGAAGAACTTCAGGGGCTTGGGGTCGCGGTTGGCGCGGCGGTCGATGGGATCGACCTCGAAGACGTAGCCGTGGTCCTTGGTCATGCCGTTCTGGCCGGCCCGGTCGGAGTTCTCCTCGCAGGTGAGCCATGTGCCCCAAGGGGTGCTGCCGCCCGCACAGTTGGTGGAGGTGCCGGCGATACCGACCCACTCGGCGACCTGGCCGCCGGGGCGCACCTCGACGACCGTGCAGCCGCCGGACGCGGCCGGGTCGTAGACGAGGCCCTTGGTGAGGGGCACCGGGTGGTCCCAGTTGGCGCGCGGGCCCTTGAGCTCGTGGTTGTTGACGAGGAGGGTCGTGCCGCGGGGGCCCGGGAAGGCGGCCGTGCCGTCGTGGTTGGACGGCGTGGTCTCGCCGGACTCCAGCTTTGTCTTGCCGCTGTAGGTGAGGACGCGGTACGAGAATCCGGCGGGCAGCGCGAGGATGCCCTCGGGGTCGGGGAGGAGCGGGCCGTAGCCGACGCCGCCGCCCGGGCGTTCCGCGGCGTCTCCCGCTTCCGCGTCGTCCCCCATGGTCTCGGTGTCCTGGGCCGCGAGGGCGCCGGGCGCGGTGGCGAAGGCGCCGACGCTGCCGACCAGGGCGACACCGGCGCCGGTGATCGCGGACCGTCTGGCGAAGTCCCTACGAGTGAGCGACATGCTGTCTGTTCTCCTGTGACGGTGGAGTGGGACCGTGGAGGGTGGCCGGTTACCGACCTCTGCCACACCGTTCCGCTTGTGACTGAACGCCGGTTGAACGCGGACCGACAATCGCGGGCCAAGGCGCCACCCATACGGCCCAGGAATCCTGGTTTGCGAACGAATGATCGGAAGAATCTCCGTAAAATAGACAGCAACCATCCGCACGCCCCGTGGGAGGCGAGCCGCAGTGGACGCACGTAAGGCGCGCCGCCTTCACGAGGACCGGCTGATGAGGCTGGCTCATGTGACCGGGGTCGGCATCGGACAGGACGAGAGCTCGGGCGAGGACGTGATCGTCGTCTTCGTCACCCACGAGGTGGCCGGCGACAGCCTCCGGCCCGAGGACGTGATTCCGGACGAGCTCGAGGGCGTACCCGTACGCGTGCTTCCGATGGGCGACGGCGAGGCGCAGGACGAGACACAGGCCGAAGCGGTCGAGACCCAGGCCGAGGCGCAGAGCGAGACTCAGGCCGGGGCGCGGGACGAGACCGAGCAGAGGCAGTCACAGGGGGCTCATGAGTCCCCTGAACCCACCCCCTGACAGCCGCTCAACCCCCTTGCTGCGACCGCGCCTTGAACGCCGCCTTACGGGCCTCCTTGGCGACCTTCTTGTCCGGGTGGAGCCGTCCCATGGCCTCCAGGACGTCCGGCGTGGCCGGGTGGTCGACGCGCCAGGCGGCGTCGAAGAAGTTGCTGTGCTGGGCCGCGAGTCCCTGCACCAGGGCCTGGAGTTCCTCGGAGTTGCCCTCCGCCGCCAGCTGCGCGGCGATCGTGTCGACGGTCAGCCAGAAGACCAGGTCCTCGGAGGGTGCGGGCACGTCCGGGACGCCTCGCTCGGTGAGCCACACCCGGGCGAGCCCGCCCAGCTCGGGGTCGTCGAGCACTTCGCGCAGGGCCCCCGAGGCCTCCGTACCGACGAGCGACAGGGCCTGCTGGCAGAGCAGCCGCCGCAGCGGTGCGCCCGGGTCGGAGCCGCGGGCGGCGGCGAGCAACTCCCGTGCGGCGGCGAGGGGTTCGCGCCGGGCGAGCCACTGCTCGGTCTCGGCCTGTGCTGCTGCGGGCGGGAAGGTGGAGGTGCCGTCGAGCAGGGCGTCCGCGCCCTTGTCGGCGAGGTCACCGACCGCCGGGGCGGAGAGCCCGCCCTCCCGGAGCCGGGTCCGGATGCCGTAGAGGCCGAGCGGGGTGAGGCGCACCATTCCGTACCGCGAGATGTCCGTCTCGTCGGACGGCGTGGCGGGCTCCTCGTCGGGGTCGGTCATCAGCGTCTCGTCGACGGGCTGGAAGTCGACGAGACCGGCCGGTTCCAGGAGCCGGAACTGGTCGTCGAGCCGCATCATCGCGTCCGACACCTGCTCCAGGACGTCGTTCGTGGGTTCCGCCATGTCGTCCGGTACGACCATCGAGGCGGCGAGCGCGGGCAGCGGCACCGGGCTGTCGCCGGGTCCTTCCTCGCTGACGGTCAGCAGGTAGAGGTTGCCGAGCACGCCGTCGAGGAAGTCGGCCTCCGCGTCCGGGTCCCAGTCCAGGGCGGCGAAGTCGATCTCGCCGTCCGCGTCCATGGCGGTCATGAGGTCGTCGAGGTCGGGCACGCTCGCGTCGGCGAGCACCGTGTCCAGGGCGCCGAGCCACAGGCCCAGCACGTCGGCCGGCGCACCCGAGGTGACGAGTGCCAGTTCGGCGCCCTTGGCGACCGTCCCCTCCTCCTCGTCCACGATCTCGACGAGCCCGGTGTCCACGGCCACCCGCCAGGCCTCGCTCGCGAAGGCGGCGGCGTCCTCCCCTTCGAGGCCGAGTTCCGCGGCGGCGCCCGGCAGTTGCTCCTCGACGAGTTCGCCACCGGCTCCGACCCGGGTGTCCGGACCGGCCCAGCGGGCGAGGCGTACGGCACGGGAGAGCAGCGGTGTGGCGAGCGCGTCCCGCGCGAGCTCCGCTTCGGACGTCAGCCGCACCGGCGGCAGGGTGGAGCTGTCTGACATCGGCTGGTTCTCTCCTCGGACGTACAGACGTGCACACATGCAGGGGGGTCGGGCGGCCGTCCGGACGTCGTGTCTCCGGCCGCCCCTGACCGCAGTCTCAGCCTAGACGGATTTCAACCCATGCGGCCTAGTTCATGAACCTGTCAGAACCCGTACATGGCTGAAACCTTGACAAGTAACCTGGCCACACACGAGATTGACGCGCGTAGAGCCCTACTGCTCCGCAGGCTCCACCAGATCCACCAGCCCCTTGCACCACCCTCGTCCCGGCGCTCACGCACGTCCCCGGAGGGATTCCGTTGCCCAGCAAGTCTTCCGCGCGCATAGCCGCGCTCACCGTCGCCGCCATCTGTTCCACCGTCTCCGCCGTGGTGTTCACCGGCTCCGCCCAGGCGGAAGCCGTGGCCGTCCACGACATCCAGGGCAGCACCCGGACATCCCCGCTCGCGGGCCAGCAGGTCACGGACGTGACCGGCATCGTGACCGGCGTACGGACCTACGGTTCGTCCCGTGGCTTCTGGATCCAGGACCCTGCCGCGGACAAGAACCCGGCCACCAGCGAAGGAATCTTCGTCTTCACCAGCTCCACGCCGAAGGTCGCCGTCGGGGACTCGGTGAAGGTCTCGGGCACCGTCACGGAGTTCGTGCCGGGCGGTACGTCCTCGGGCAACCAGTCGGTCACGGAGATCACCAAGCCGACGGTGACCGTGGAATCGAGCGGCAACGCACTCCCGGCGGCCACGACCATCAGCAGCCGTTCCGTACCGGACACGTACGCGCCCGCGGGCGACAAGGACGCGAACGGCTCGGTCAACGGGCTCACCCTGCAGCCGAGGAAGTACGCCCTCGACCTGTACGAGTCCCTGGAGGGCATGAACGTCAAGATCGGCTCGTCGCGCGTGGTCACCGCCACCGACCCGTTCTCCGAGCTGTGGGTGACGGTGAAGCCGTACGAGAACCCCAGCCGTCGCGGCGGCACCGTCTACGGCTCGTACGACTCGCAGAACACCGGCCGGCTGCAGATCCAGTCGCTGATCCCGACCGCCACGCAGCCGTTCCCGACCGCGAACGTCGGCGACACCCTGAAGGGCGCCACCGAGGGCCCGCTCGACTACACCCAGTTCGGCGGCTACACGCTGACCGCCCGCACCCTGGGCACGGTCGCCGAGGGCGGACTGGAGCGCGAGACGACCCGTAAGCAGTCGCGGAGCGAGCTGGCGGTGGCGACGTACAACGTCGAGAACCTCGACCCGACGGACGACTCGTTCGCCGACCACGCGGCCGCGATCGTGAAGAACCTGCAGTCGCCCGACATCGTGTCCCTGGAGGAGATCCAGGACAACAACGGCGCGAAGAACGACGGCACGGTCGCCGCCGACGAGACGATGCGCAAGCTGACCGACGCGATCACCGCGGCGGGCGGCCCGGCCTACGAGTGGCGGGCCATCGACCCGGTCAACCTCGCGGACGGCGGCGAGCCGGGCGGCAACATACGCCAGGTGTTCCTCTTCAACCCGGAGCGCGTCTCCTTCACCGACCGTGCGGGCGGCGACGCGACGACCGCCGTGGGCGTCACGAAGACGTACGGCAAGGCGGCTCTCACGGCGTCCCCGGGCCGTATCGACCCGGCGGGCGAGGCGTGGAAGAACAGCCGCAAGCCGCTCGCGGGCGAGTTCGTCTTCCGCGGCAAGACGGTCTTCGTGATCGCGAACCACTTCGCGTCGAAGGGCGGCGACCAGGCGCTGCACTCCCAGTACCAGCCGCCGGTCCGCTCCTCGGAGACCCAGCGCCACCTCCAGGCGACGTCGGTGAACGCCTTCGTCAAGGACATCCTCGCGGCGCAGAAGAACGCGTCCGTCGTCACGCTCGGCGACATCAACGACTTCGAGTTCTCTCAGACGACGAAGCTCCTGGAGGACGACGGCGTCCTCTACTCGGCCATCAAGTCCCTGCCGAAGAGCGAGCGTTACAGCTACGACTTCCAGGGCAACAGCCAGGTCCTCGACCAGATCCTGATCAGCCCGTCGATCCGTAAGTACTGCGACTTCAGCTACGACAGCGTGCACATCAACGCGGAGTTCTCCGACCAGATCAGCGACCACGACCCGCAGGTGCTCCGGTTCAGGCCGTAGTCCCTGTGCGCGGACGAGCCCGGCCCCGTCGTCCGGGGGGCCGGGCTCGTTCCCTTTCCACCTCGCGCATACGCCCGTACCGGCTCAGGCGAAGACGCTGTTCAGCCAGCCCTGCCAGGCGGTCTCGCCGGCCTGCCTGATCGAAACAGGGCCGCCAAAGGCTCCGGTCCGTTGAACAGGGGCCGTGGGCTGCCGTCCGGTGCAGACAGCTCCTGAAGGAATCCGGGCCTGCGTGATCAGGGCTGATCGCTGATGGTTCGGTAGGCCGCGATGAACAGGGTGTGGCACAGGTCGATCAGTTCTTCGACGGTGGCGTTCTGGTGGCCGAGCGTCCAGTCCACGAGGAGTTCGTTGACTCCGCCGACCAGGCTCATCGCGGTCATGGTGAGCCGGTTGGAGGAGGCTTCCGGGTCAGGGGGCGGTGCGACGACGGCGGCGATCAGTGCGGCGAATTCGTGCAGGACCTCGCGGCGGCGCACTTCGAGGCGGGGGCTGGCGCCCACGACCTCGATGAGCACCAGACGGGCCTTGCGGGCGTCGCCGGCCAGTGTGCGGATGAACACCTCGAGTCCGGCGCGCAGTTGGGCGTCGACATCGGGTGCGGCAGCGGCTGCGGCCTGCGCGGTTTCGGCTGTGATCGTAGCGATCAGCTCGTTGTAGACCCCGGCGAGAAGGTCTTCGCGGTCGCGGAACGACTCGTAGAAGTAGCGCTCGGTCAGTCCGGCATGCGAGCACACCTGCTTGACGGAGACCGAGGCGTATCCGGCCGTGCCGAACAGGTCGAGGCCCGCCTGGATGAGGCGGATGCGGCGCTCCTGCTGTCGTTGCGCCGCATCGCGTCCGCCGTAGCGCCGCCCGGCGGTCTGTGTGCCCGTCATGTCTCCCCTTCGCAGAGGTGTTGACACCGGTGTGCTCTGAACTGACACTCTAGCTTGTCAGTTCATCTGACATGGCATCGTGTCAGACACGCGTGGGCCTGGGGACCGCTTGCCGCTCGGCGTTCCGCTCATGCTCAGGGCAAGGAAGGGGCTCGACCGTGGCAGCACCGCCCAGGTACCCGGACAAGTTCAGCCGAAGAGACCGCGACCGTGACCGCGACAGGCTCCCCCGCACACAACCGCTGACCGGCCGAGTGATCGCGGTCACCGGGGCGGGCCGCGGAATCGGGCGTACCGTCGCAGCCCGGCTCGCCGCAGCCGGAGCCGCCGTGGCGATCGGCGATCTCGACGCGGAGCTCGCCATGGAGACGGCTGGTGCCATCGGCGCGCATCCCGGTGGCCGACCGCTCGGGCTGTCTCTCGACGTCACCGACACACCTTCCTTCGAGGACTTCCTGCGCACCGTCGAGACCCGGCTGGGGCCGATCGACGTACTGATCAACAACGCCGGAATCATGTGGGTGGGCCCCTTCGAGGAGGAACCGGAGGAAGCCGCCCTGCGCCAGTTCGACGTCAACGTCCACGGCGTACTGCGTGGGATGAAACTCGTGATCCCGGGGATGCGGAAACGCGGTCGCGGCCACGTGGTGAACATCGCCTCCGCCGCCAGCAAGGTCGCCCCGGCCGGCGAGGCGACCTACGCGGCGACGAAGCACGCCGTCCACGGCTACAGCACAGCCGTCAGAACCGAACTGCGCGGCACCGGCGTGCATGTGTCCTTGGTGATGCCCGGCGTCGTGGACACCGAGCTGGCCGTGGGCACCGCGACCGGCCCCACCCGACGCCTGACGACGGATCAGGTGGCCGACGCGGTGCTCGACGTCGTACTGCGCCCGCGGTTCGAGGTCTTCGTTCCACGCCAGGTGGCCGCCCTGACCCGGTTGGCCGCGCTGCTGCCGGGCCGTGCCCGCGACGCCCTGCATCACCTCCTTGTCCCCGACCAGCTCGCCGCCCTGTCCGACCGGTCGGTCCGCGCGGCCTACGAGCAGCGCACCCGGACCGCCCGCCATCCCGAAGGATGAGCCCGTGACCACCACGCCCAAGCCGGCGACGCCCAGCACGAAGAAGGCCCAGGACGCCGCAGCTCCGCGTCCCATCCCCGAATTCGAAGATGTCCACGACGTATGGCCCCGCGGTGACCGGCTGCGCGCCGTGCGTCGCGCCGCGGCCACCTACCGTGAGCGGTTCGTCCAGCAGGGCCGCATCCACGCCGTCCGCAGTTTCGACATCGCCGCCGCCCCGTACCCGACCCGGTTCGGCTTCCACGGCGCCGCGCTCGCCGTCAACCCGTTCGTGAGCATTGTCAACCGGATGCTCGTCGTGCAGTTCGACGGCTTCGACGGTGAGCTGAAAACACTGGTGTGGGAGCCGACCGTCGCCGCCGGCACGGCTCAAGCGCCGTTCTACGCCCAGCTCAAGCGGCTGGCGGGGGACTTTCTCACCGAGCACGTCTTCGCCCGCTACTACCAGGACCCGAACACCGTCCTGCCCTCCTGCGGTCTGCGACCCGAGGACGTGGACTTCGTCAGCTTCGACCACCTGCACGTCCAGGACGTGCGCATGATCATGGGAAGTACCAGCACCGTTCCCGGCGAACGGGCGCCCCGCGAAGCGCTGTTCCCGCGCGCCCGGTTGTTGGTGCACCGCAAGGAGCTGGGCACCTTCGAATCGATGCATCCGATGCAGTGGGCCTGGTACGTCGACGGAGGCATGGACGGGGTACCGGCCGAGCGCATCACCGCCTTCGACGGCGATGTCGAACTCGGTGTCGGCGTCAGCCTGCTGTGGACCCCCGGGCATACGGACGGCAACCACTCCCTGGTGCTGAACACCCCTGACGGCGTGTGGGTCTCCTCCGAGAACGGCATCTCAGCCGATAACTGGCAGCCCGAGCTCTCCCGCATCCCCGGGGTGCGCCGCCACGCCGCGTTCTACGGCCGTGAGGTGGTGCCCAACGCCAACACCCTGGAGGACTCCCTCGACCAGTACGACTCCATGGTCAAGGAGAAGACCCTCGCCGACCCCAGCCGGCGCGATCCGCGCTGGCTGCAAATCCTCCCCTCCTCCGAGCTGGCCCCCTTCAAGCGGCAGTGGCCGGTGCTGCCCAGCTTCGTCCACGGCGGTCTGAACTACGGCGAACTGACCCCTGCCGGTGGTGGCCGATGACCGGCCCGGCCGCCCGCCGGATCGCCGCGGACGGCGTGGAGTTGGCCGCCTACCAATGGGGAGCGTCCACGGCTCCTCCGGTGGTGCTGGTCCACGGCTATCCGGACACCAGCGCCGTGTGGCGCCCGGTCGCCGAGCGCCTGGCCGACCGCTTCCACGTCACCGCCTTCGACGTGCGGGGAGCCGGTGCCTCCCACCGGCCCAGGGGTCTGCGCGCCTACCGGATGTCCCGCCTGGAAGCCGACCTGGAGGCGGTTCTCGACGCCGTGAGCCCCGACCGCCCGGTGCACCTGGTCGGACACGACTGGGGATCGATCCACTCCTGGGAGTCGGTCACCGGCACCCGCCTGGCCGGGCGGATCGCCTCGTTCACCTCCATCTCCGGACCCTGCCTGGACCACGTCGGCCACTTGATCCGGGCCCGCCTTCGGCCGCGGCATCCGGATCTGCCGAAGCTGCTGCGGCAGGCCGTACGGTCCTGGTACATCGCCTACTTCCATTTCCCGCTCCTGCCCGCCCTGACCTGGAGAGCACTGGGACACCGCTGGCGCGCCTTCCTCACCGGCTCCCAAGGCGTGCCCCGGCACACCCCCTACCCCGCGCCGACGCTGGCCCGCGACGCCGTGACGGGCACCGCGCTGTACCGCGCCAACATGCTGCCCCGCCTGCTGCGTCCCCGGGACCGGCCGACCACCGTCCCGATCCAACTCGTCGTCCCCACCCGGGACTTCTGCGTCACCCCGGTGCTGTCGTACGGAGTGGAGCACTGGACGCGCCAGATACAACGGCGCCCGATCGACGCCGGGCACTGGGTACAGCTCAGCCACCCCGAGGAGATCGCGTCCCGGATCGCGGAATTCGCCCACCGCGTCGAAGACGGCTCCCGCCGCAGTCCGGACCACACCGCGCACCCGATCTGACAGACCAACAGACCAGCAGTACTGGACGACTGCCTGACCGCCCCTTCGCACACACCGATCGCCGACGGAGGAGGAACCTGTCATGTTCCGAGCCGCACATGCCCACCCGGAGCGTCCGTCCGAGCCCATCGACCACCACGACCTGGTGCTGCAACCCCGGGACGTCACCTTCGACTGGGGCACCACCCCGCTGCACTGGCTGCCGGGTGAGCCCTTCGCGACCCACACCTTCGATGTGCTCCACCTCATGCTCCCCGAGCTGGAACGCTGGTTCGTGCGCACCTTCGAGCAGGCACTGCCACTGATCACCGATGACCGGCTGCGCGAGGACGTACGCGGCTTCATCGGCCAGGAAGCGATGCACGCCGAGGCGCACCAAGAGGTCCTGGAACACCTGCTCACCAAGGGTCTTGACCCGGCTCCGTACACTCTGCAGTCCGAATGGATCTTCCGAAGGGTGCTCGGAGACCGGCCGGGGCTGACGCCGGCCGCCGCACACGCGCACCTCCTCCAACGGCTCGCCCTCATAGCAGCCTTCGAGCACTTCACCGCGTACATGGGTCACTGGATTCTCAGCAACGGGCACCTGGACCAGGCCGGCGCGGACCCCGCGATGCTGGATCTGTTCCGCTGGCACGGCGCGGAGGAGGTCGAACACCGCTCGGTCGCGTTCGACCTGCTGGTGCACCTCGATCCCCGGTACCGGCGCCGAGTGGTCGGCATGCTCGTCACCGCTCCGGTGCTGACCCGGCTGTGGATCCGCGGAGTCCGCTTCCTGATGAGCGCCGACCCCGAACTCGACGATCGGGTCAAGGTCCGCTTCCGCGACTACCTGGCCGCGGCCCGCAAGGACCTGTTGCCCCGGCCGGGCGCGTTCGCCCGCTCGGTGCTGCGCTACTTCCGCCCCGGCTACCACCCGACCCAGGAGGGCTCGACCCAGCTGGCGGTCGCATATCTGGCGGCGTCCCCTGCTGCCCGAGCGGCGGCCCGATGACCCAGCAACCAGTGAGGCATCCCATGGACATCGGCACACCCGTCACTCGGCCGCCGGACCTGTACGGCAAACCGCGCAGCGACTCCTTCATGCGGAAGCTGGCGGCTTTCAGCGACAAGGCGGTCACGGGCCTCGCGCGGCGCAGCACTCCTCCCAGGCGCCCGCCGGCCACCGAGACGCCCGTGATCCGGGAACTGGTGGTCGACGCCAAACACCAAGAGGCCGAGGATGTCGTCTCCCTGCGGCTGGCAGCACCCGACGGGGAAACACTCCCGCCCTGGCAGCCCGGCGCCCACATCGAACTGCGCCTGCCCTCCGGCCGCAAGCGGCAGTACTCGCTGTGCGGCGACCCTGCCGACCGGTACCGGTACCGCATCGCGGTGCGCCGCATCGCCGACGGCGGAGGCGGTTCGGCCGAAGTGCACGACGCCCTCGGAGACGGTGTGCGGGTCGCCATCACCGGGCGGCCCCGGAACGCCTTCCCCTTCGCCGCCGAAGCTTTCGTCCTGCTCATCGCGGGCGGCATCGGAATCACCCCGATCCTGCCGATGGCTCGGGAAGCCGCCCGACGCGGGCTGGACTGGAGGCTCGTGCACACCGGCCGCAGCCGCGGCTCGATGCCCTTCGCGGCAGAGCTGGCCGAACTGGCAGCCGCAGCCCCTGGCCGGGTCTCCATCCGTCCTGACGACGAGTCCGGCGTGCCCGAAGCAGCCGATCTGTTGAGCTTGAGCCCGGCGGCGGGTGCGGTGTACTGCTGCGGGCCCTCGCCCATGATCGACGGCGTTCGGCGCGCGTTCGGTGGCAGCCGCGCGTCAGCCCTGCACTTCGAGCGTTTCGCCCCGGCCCCGATCACGGACGGCCGTCCCTTCGAACTTCAGCTGGGCGACACCGGACGGGTTCTGCCAGTGCCGTACGACCGCTCCGCCCTGGATGTTCTCCACGAGGCCCTGCCGGACCTGCCGTTCTCCTGCCGCCAGGGGTTTTGCGGCACCTGCCGGGTACGGGTGACCCATGGCCATGTCGATCATCGTGACCGTCGGCTCACCGCCACCGAACGTGCGGCCGGCGCCATGCTGCCCTGCGTCTCGCGTGCACCGGAAGGAGAGCGGCTGGTGCTGGAGGTGTGAGCGATGGCCGAGTGCCCGTAGAGCGCGGCCGTCGCCGCGAGGAACCTCAGCGGCATCGGGACCGAAAACTTTTTTGTCCAGACGGTTCAAGCTTTCGGTGAGACGGTGTGGGCCGGCTACGCCCGATGCGGTGCGGGTATGCCCGGTGCGGTGCGCGATGAGTCACTCGGGGACGAGGCCGAGGGCGTACGAGTACCTGCTGACCGTCGAATTCTTCAGGCCGGGGAACGTCTGCACGCGCTCCCACTGCGACGTGGACGATCCGACGCCGTCACCGGGAGCGGCCAGGGCGTCGATATGGGCCTGCGCGCTCTCCCACTCCGCGTAGTTGAGGACCCTCGTGCCGTCGGTGCTCAGGTGGAAGTGGGCGGAGATCCCGCCGGGGTGCTGGTTCGGTTCGCTCTCCAGGGCCTCGAACACGGCGTCCACCCAGGCGCGCTGCCGGTCGGGGTCCGACCCCTCGAACTCGACATCGACGATCACGATGCAGCCCGGCACGCGCGGCTCGGCCTCGGGCCGTGTACCGCTGCGGTAGCGCCGGTACCGTCCGAGGGCCACCCGCTCGATCCCGGGCACTGCGGTGTCGATCTCGTCGACGCGCTCCTGTCGCTGTGTCCTCGCGAACGCCTCGTACGCCTGCTCGTCGGCCCACTGCGAGTGGTGCAGCAGGGTCGTGCCGTCGTGCCCGGTGTAGACGTAATAGCCGAGCAGGCCCTCGATCGGCCAGGGCCTGCTCTCCCAGGTCGAGGCGATCGCCTCGACGGTCTCCTTCTGCCGTTCGGTCGTCCCCACCCGCCAGGTGCTGAAGAACGGGGCTTTCACCTCAGGGCGGGTCAGGTCGGGGTGCGCGTCGGTACGGCGCGTCATCACAGCCTCCAGTGATTCGGTACTCGGTGCGAGCACCACCCACCCTCTGACCTCAACCAAAGTTCAGGTCAAGAGCGGAGACTGTGATCCTGTTCAGCGGCGACCGCGATGACCGGGTCGGCCTCGGTAGCCGCGGTGACTGGACCCGCTGGTGGACCGCCGCCGCAGGATCCCCACCGCGATCACGGCAGCGGCTCCGGCGATCAGTACCGGCTTGGGATGCCGTCGGCCGGTCTGAACGACGGTGGTCGCGGCGTTACGGACGGGCTGCGGCACGTTCTCCTGCACGACGTGCCCTGCGTGGGTCGCCTTGCTCTGCACGGTGTGCCCGGTGTGCCCGACCTTCTCCTGCGCCCGGTGTCCGGCGTCGGCCGCCTTCTCCTGGGCCACATGCCGGGCATGGGCTGCCTTCTCCTGAGCCACATGCCGGGCGTGCGCGGCCTTCTCCTGAGCCACGTGCCCGGCCTGCGCCGCCTTGTCCTGTACGGCATGTCCGGCCTCGGACGCCTTGCCCTTGAGCTCGGCGCGCCGCGCCCGGGCGCGAGCCCGCACATCGGCCTTGGCGGCCAACTCCTCGACGGTTTCGCCGAGTTGCTCGCGGGTCTGCGTGATCTGCTCTCGCAATTCCTCCGGCCCCTTGGCGCCACGGGCCGCCTTGCCGGCTCCCTCGGCGTCCGTGCCCTTCCGCTGGTTCATCGATGCGCCCTTTCCTTGATTGTGTCGACGTCGGCCCGGACGCTTTCGAGGGTCTCCGCAGGCATGGGCGGCGTGGCACGGCGCAGTTGCGCGCGGCCGGTGACGCCCAGGACGGCTGCGATCACGAAGAGCACGGCCGTGACGATGAGCGCCGACGCCCACACGGACAGCACCAGGGACAGCGCGGCGACGCCCGTGCCGGCCAGCGCCATCACGCCGACATATCCGACCGCGCCCGCCGCGCCGAGGAGCCCGCCGCCGCGTCCCGCGCGCTTGCCCTTCTGCGCCAACTCCTCTTTCGCGAGCCGTACTTCCTGCCGTACGAGCTCGGAGAGCTGTTCGGTGGCCTGTCCGATGAGGTCACCCACCGAGTGGTGTTCCTCCGGCCGCCGCTGCATGGTCTCGGTCACGACGCCCCGCCTCCTCTCGTCTCGGGACGCCCGAGTACCCCGCCGAGCCGCCGCTACCCCTGGTCGGCCCCGGGTTGGCCGAGTCGTGCCAGCTGGGTCTGGAACCAGTCGAGCCGGGCCTGCAGCAGCGCGGCCTCGGCGGTCAGCTCGGACACGCCGAGCCCTTCGGGCAGGTCGGCGCCGGACGGTGCGACACCTCCCCCGGCCCGGACCCGCAGCCCCTCTCCGCCGAGCCGCGCGAAGGTCGCCAGGGATACGGAGGGACGGCCGCGTACGCATCCGGCGCAGCTCGCCGCCAGCGCCCGCCAGCCGGGCCTGCCCCATCCGGCGTCGGCCAGCGCCACGGCCACGGAGCCGCAGCCACAGGGGCCGACCGTGGCGGTACGGACCCGTTGCCGGGCGTAACGGAACCCGAGCTCGAAGCGGATGTACGCGCCGAGGACCGCCACCTCGAGGAGCACGGCGGTCCGGTGCTCGGCGGTGCACAGCATCGCCTCCGCCGCCGTGCGGTCGTGCACGCAGTGGAAGCCGCAGTCGCAGCGGCGATGGGGTGCCCGGTGCCGCAGCCCGTACACGCAGTGGGCCTCGTCGAGCACCCCGTACGGCAGCGCGCCGCCCAGCGACACACCGGTGAACCCGGCCCGGCTGCCGTCCTGCGACAGCATCGGGTGGGCGATCTTGAATCCGGTGGGCGGCTCCGCCGGACGTTCCTCGGGGAGCCGCCACCTCATCGCGCGACCGGAACCTCTTCGGCGGCGGGCTCCAACTCCTCGATCTCCTCCGCGAGTTGAAGCTCGTCCTCGTCCACGCGCGGCTGCTCCTCCGCGACTCCGGTGGCGAGCGCCTTACCCAGCCTCATAACGCCTCCCGTGACCGATCACCAACTACCGTCCCCGCCATGGTGACTCAAACGGCGCCGACTTCCTAGAGCGCCCGTTCGCTCACCGCACAGCGTTCCTTATGGATATCTCGTAGAAGAATTAAGTGGAGCTTCAGCATCGGGATGCCGAAACTACGGACATGACCACACCTTCCGCCCCTCCCTTCGGCCGCGCCCTGTGCGCGATGATCACCCCCTTCACCGAGGACGGGCTGCTCGATCCGGACGGGGCGCAGGCGCTGGCCGATCGGCTGGTCGCGGACGGATGCGAGGGTCTTGTGCTGTCGGGGACGACCGGGGAGTCGCCGACCACGACGGACGCCGAGAAGGCCGCGCTCGTGCGGGCCGTGGTCGAGGCGGTCGGAGGGCGGGCCGCGGTGGTGGCGGGCGTCGGGACCTCCGACACACGGCACACGATCGAGCTGGCCCAGGAGGCCGAAAAGGCGGGCGCGGACGGCCTGTTGGTGGTCTCGCCCTACTACAGCAAGCCGCCCCAGGAAGCCCTCGAGGCCCACTTCCGGGAGATCGCGGACGCCTCCGGGCTGCCGCTCGCGCTGTACGACATCCCGGGCCGCACCGCCACCCGCATCGAGCCGGAGACCATGCTGCGCCTCGCCGCGCATCCGCGGATCGTGGCCGTCAAGGACTGTGCGTACGACCTGCTCGGCACCCAGAAGGTACTGGCCCGCACGGATCTCGCGTACTACACGGGCTGCGAGGAGTTCATCCTGCCGCTGTACGCGGTCGGCGGCGCCGGCTACATCAGCACCGTCGCCAACGCCGCACCCCGCCAACTCCGGGGAATCCTGGACGCGTTCGACTCGGGAGACACCACGGAGGCCGCCCGGCGTCAGCGCCGTGCCATCCCTCTCATCGAGTTGATGATGGCATCCGGCCTGCCCGGCACGGTCACGGCGAAGGCCCTGCTCACCGCCCTCGGCCTCCCCGCCGGTCCGGTTCGCGGACCGCTGCGGCCCGCCGGCCGCGAGACGGTCGACGGGCTGCTGGCGGCGTACGAGCGGCTCGTGGCCACCTGACCTGGCCTGATCAGCGTTCGGCGAAGATCGGCGTCCATTGTCCGGGCGCGCCGTCGTTCCCCTTGAGAGCTCCACTCAGGCGTACGAGTTTGTCGCTGCCGATCGTGACGACGACAAGCCGGTTGTGGTGCTCGTTCTGGCCCGGTTCGCTGTACCAGACGATGAGCCGCTCGTCGTCGACCCAGGCGAGCGGCTCGTATCCCCGCACCTTGGCGATCTGCTCGCCGGTGTAGGCATCGAGGACGGCACCGTTGGTCGCGGCCAGCTTGCCGTTCGGGGACACTCCCGCGTCGTTGAACCAGTGCGTGTACTTCTCGTTCGCGGGCTTGTCGACCTTGTTGCCCTCGAAGTCGTAGTACTGCATGTGGGGTTCCGAAGAGAGCCCGGCGTAGACCAGCTTGCCGTCGTGACTGAAGGCGAAGTCCTGACGGGCGTTGCTTTCGTCGCCCGCCGGGACCTCGCTCCACGATCCCTTGCCGGTGGCCACGTCGATGACGTAGAAGCCGTTCCGCGGCTGGTCGTGCGACTGGTCGTAGTCGTTGTTCTTGCCGTCGCCGTCACTGTCGTAGTCAACCTTGAACCGCAGGTCGGGGTTCGTCTTGTACGTCGTCGCGACGAGCTTGCCGCCGTCGGGCGAGAAGCTGACGCCCGCGACGCCGCGGTCCACCGGAATCCAGCGCTCGACCTCGCCGGTGAGCAGGTTGAGCAGGCCGATCCGCTGAGTGGGCAGGTCCTTCTCCAGGACGGCGGCGGTTCGCATGCCGGGGGCGATGTCGACGAAGGACCACTTGGTCGTCTTCTCGTACTTGCCTGTCTTCTGGTCGAGCAGCCGGTACTCGCGGACGCCGACGGCACGGTCGTCCGTCTGCTTGACGTTCTTGCGGGTGTAGTACGCGGCCAGCGCGACGTCTCCTGCCGCGATCATGTCGCGCGGGGGCGACTGGTCGGGGTGGGCGATGACGTCGCTCTCGTTCATCTCGGTCGCGAGCCGATCGCCGTCCTTGCCGGACTCCAGCATCGGCACCGCCACCGCGATGGCGACCACGGCGGCGGTGGCCGCGGCGACGGACGCGAGCGTACGGGTACGGCGGCGCCGGCGGGCCGTCAGCACTCGGTCGGCGAAGCCCGGGGGGACGGGCATGAGCTCGGTGGCCTGCTCCCGCAGGGAGTCACGCACCAGTTCGTCGACGTTCACGGGCGTACCTCCACGGGGGAGTAGTCACGGGACGGGGGCTGCTCGGCGTCGGCGAGGCCGAGTGCGGCCAGTTCGGGTGCGAGGGTGCGCAGCCGGGCGAGCGAGCGGTGCGTGGTGGAGCGCACGGTCCCGACGGAACAGCCGAGGACGCGGGCCACGTCGGCCTCCGGCAGATCCTCGAAGTACCGCAGCACGAGCACGGTCCGCTGCCGCGGGGTCAGCCGTGCCAGCGCTCCGCGCATGACGATGCGCAGCTCGGCGGCGGAGGCGGCGTCACCGCCGCCCGTTCCCTCGGGCGGCTCGGCGACGGTCAGTTCCCGTCTTCGCCACTTCAGCCGCCACCGGCTCACCTGCTGCCGGTACAGGATCCGCCGTACGTACGCCTCCGGCTCGTCGATCCGCTGCCACCGGCCCGCGGCCTTGATCAGCGCGTTCTGCAGCAGATCCTCGGCGGCGTGCCGGTCTCCGCCGCTGAGCAGGACGGCGGTCTTCAGCAACGCCGACGACCGGTTCTCCACGAACTCCCGGAAGCGCTCCTGCCCTTGGGCATCCATCGTCACCTTCTCTTCCCCGGCGGGCCTCCCCCGCTTTGCATTCCTTGTGACGCGCCGGGCCTTCCCCCGCTATGCCTGTGCCACAAAGAAAGTTCTCGCCTCCACACAGCCGAGCGCCCTCCCGCGGTCGGCGGGAGGGCGCTCGGCACGCTTCACGTACGTCAGTTGTGGCTGTGCAGGATTTCGTTCAGGCCGCCCCACACCGCGTTGTTCGGCCGCGCCTCCACCGTGCCGCTGACCGAGTTGCGGCGGAAGAGGATGTTCGAGGCGCCGGAGAGTTCGCGGGCCTTGACGATCTGGCCGTCGGGCATCGTGACGCGGGTGCCGGCGGTGACGTACAGGCCCGCCTCGACCACGCACTCGTCGCCGAGCGCGATGCCGACGCCCGCCTCGGCGCCGACGAGGCAGCGCTCGCCGATCGTGATGCGGACGTTGCCGCCGCCGGAGAGGGTGCCCATGGTGGAGGCGCCGCCGCCGATGTCCGAACCGTTGCCCACCACGACGCCGGCGGAGATACGGCCCTCGACCATCGACGTGCCGAGCGTGCCCGCGTTGAAGTTCACGAAGCCCTCGTGCATGACCGTGGTGCCCTCGGCGAGGTGCGCGCCGAGCCGGACCCGGTCGGCGTCGGCGATGCGTACGCCCTTGGGGGCCACGTAGTCCGTCATGCGCGGGAACTTGTCGACCGACGTCACGGCCAGGTGGAGGCCCTCGGCACGGGCGTTCAGCCGGACCTTCTCGAGGTCGTCGACGGCGACCGGGCCGAGCGAGGTCCAGGCGACGTTCGCGAGATGCGCGAACATGCCGTCCAGGCTCTGGCCGTGCGGCTGCACCAGACGGTGCGAAAGCAGGTGGAGGCGCAGGTACACGTCATGCGCGTCGATCGGCTTCTCGTCGAGCGAGGCGATGACCGTACGCACCGCGACCACCTCGACACCCCGGCGGGCGTCCCGACCGATGGCCTTCGCGGCGCCCTCCCCGAGCAGTTCCACGGCCCGCTCGGCGGACAGCCGCTCCGTACCGGACGGGCCGGGCCCGTCACTGAGCTCGGGCGCGGGGAACCAGGTGTCGAGAACGGTGCCGTCGGCGGCGACCGTGGCGAGGCCGGCGGCGACAGCGCCGGTGGTACGAGAAGCAGTCGTGTCGGTCATGAGGGAAACCTAACCGGCCGGGGGCGCGAGGGGCCAACCGGTGCGCCGGGCATCTCACGTGCCGGGCGCACCGCTCCGCTCAGCCGCAGCTCAGGGGATCACGCGGGCCAGCACATCCCGGGCGTACTCCTCGTCGTACTCCGCTCCCGTCAGCAGCACCTGGAGGCAGATGCCGTCCAGCAGTGCGACCAGGGCGCGGGCGGTGACCGGGTCGGTGCGATGGGCGACGCGCTCGGCGAGGTCCTGGCACCATTCGGCGGCTACGGGGCGCAGGGCGGGGCGGCGGAGGGCGGCGAGGTAGAGCTCGTACTCGAGTTCCACTCCCGTACGGTCGCCTGCGAGCCACTCGCCCGTCAGGCCGGCGAGTTCGGCGGCCAGGTCGCTCTCGGGGTCATCCAGGGCGCCGCGTGCGACGACCAGCTTGGCGAAGCCCTCGTTCGCCTGCCGCAGCGCGGCGACCATCAGCTCGTCGAGGGTCTTGAAGTGGTACGTGGTCGAGCCCAGCGGCACATCGGCCTCGGCCGCGACGGAGCGATGGCTCAGCCCGCCGATGCCCTTGGCGCCCACGACCCGGATGGCCGCGTCGATGATCCGCTGACGCCTGTCGGGGTCGTAACGCCGCACCATCAGCGGACCCCTGTGACCGCACGGCGGCCCATCAGTGCGCCCCGCCCAGGTTCAGCACCACGACCCCGACGATGATCAGCATGATCCCGGTCAGCTTCGCCGTGTTCAGCCCCTCCCCCAGGAACAGCATCCCGATCGCCGCGACGGCCGCCGTGCCGGCTCCGGCCCAGATCGCGTAGGCCGTGCCGACCGACACGGTCTTCAGTGTCTGCGCGAGCAGCACGAAGGCGACGACGTATCCGAGCAGGGTCAGCAGGGAGGGCCACAGCTTGCTGAAACCCTCGCTGTACTTCATGGCGGTCGTGGCGGCCACCTCCGCCGCGATGGCGGCGCCGAGCAGTGCGTATCCCATGTGGACGATCGTACACATCGATACGTACGCCCGTACACAGCGGGGGTGAGGAAGATGAGGTCCGGAGAGACCGCGCTCAGTCGAGGAGCGTCTTCTTCGGCCGCAGTACGCAGAACTCGTTGCCCTCGGGATCGGCCAGATTGACCCAGGTCGCGTCCCCGCCCTGGCCGACGTCGACCCGGCTTGCCCCAAGCGCGAGCAGTCGCTCGACCTCGGCGGCCTGGTCGTCCGGGGTGAGATCGATGTGCAGCCGGTTCTTGACCGTCTTGCGTTCGCCGACCGGTACGAAGCAGATCCCCGGCAACGCATCCGGGGCGGCCGCGATGATGACCTCCTCCTCGGCCTCGAACACCACGCGCCAGTCCAGGACCTGACACCAGAAGCGGGCCAGTGACGGCAGATCGTGCGCGTCTACGACGACTTGATACCAGCGGACAGCCATATGACGCAGTTTTCCCCGGTCGCCCGGCCCTCGCCAACCACCAGATCGGACGACGCCCTTGTGCGAATCCGCGCAGGGGCCGCCCCCGTTTGCTCGTATTTCGCTGTAGAGCAGGTGAGTTACCGCTGGTTACGGTGCGGTCATGAGCAAAGGAGCCGCACCTCGCAACAGGCCCTGGACACGTGCGCTGGCCGCCGGAGCGCTCGCCGCGGCGGCGCTGACCGTGGCACCGGCGGCGGACGGAACACCGGCCCGTACGGAGACCGCCGTGAAGTCCACGTCGCCGGTCACCGACGTCACCGAGACCGAGGTCTCCGTACGGATCCCGCTGCCGGCCTCGGTCGGCAGTCACCCGGCGCGCTGCGACTGGCTGTCGTATCTGCGCTACCGGTCCTCGGACGGGCCGTCGAAGTCCGCCGACGCGGACCGGATTCTGATCGCCCAGCCGGGCATCCTGGAGGGCGCGGGCGCCTTCGACAGTGTGGCCCGGAACACGGTGAAGGCGGCGGCCGAGAAGGGCGAGCACATCGAGTTCTGGGCGCTGGACCGGCGCTCCAACTGCCTTGAGGACAACGCCGGTATCGCAACGGGCAGCAGCACCAAGGCCGTTGACTACTACTACGGTGGCAAGCCGGTCGACGGGCGCACCTTCGACGGCTTTCTGACGAGCGGTCAGGCGGGCTGGCTCGCCGACGTCGGTCTGGAGCAGACCGTACGCGACCAGTACGACCTGCTGTCCGCCGAACTGCCCGACCAGAAGCTGCGCAAGGAGAAGGTGCTGTGCGGCGGGCATTCGCTGGGCGGCGTCCTCACCGGTGTCTTCGCCACCTGGGACTTCGACGGGAACCCCGCGACGAAGGCGGACGCGGGCTTCAACCAGTGCTCGGGCTACTTCGCCCTGGACACCACGATCTCCACCTCGCTGGACGACCTGAACGGCACGTCGTCCGGCGGGAACGGTCCCGGCGGGTCCCTGCTGCCGGGGCTGATTCCGGACACGAGCATCGGTTACGCCGCCGTACAGGCCGGGCTGCGCACCGGAGTTCTGCCCCGTTTCCTCGCGCTCCCCGCGGTGCTCAATCCGGAGACGATGAACCTGCTCTCGCTCGCCGGCCTGGCCGCCCGTAACGCGCCCGACGCCGAGTCCGCGCTGCTCGACGACGTCCCGTCGAACGCCAACATCGAGACGACGGGCCGCATGCTGTTCTCCAAGAACTCGGAGGTCTTCCTCAAGGGCAGCCCCACCATCCGCGACTTCCGGCTCACCAACGAGGCGGTACTGGGCACCTTCATGGACGACCACTCGGCGCCGCTCGCCTTCATCCAGACGAGCGTGGGCTTCTTCGACAGTGCGGGCAGCGGCAGCGGTGGTGGCGGCAGGATCGTGGACAAGAACTTTCCGGCCTCGAACGACGCCGCTGCCCAACCAGCCCTGTTCGGTACGGAGTTGAAGGCGATCCCGGACGAGCCGGGCGGCCCTCTCTACACCTGGCGGAACTACGACCGGGTGGGCGCGGCGGACGACCCGGTGTATCGCTCGGCCAATGGCACCCCGTTCACCACCGCCGCCAAGGAGGTCACGGATATCGGGGAGTTGGCCCGCAGCCTGGCCGAACAGCCGCTGGACTTCACGGAGGACCACTTCCCGACCAGGCTGGTCACGGACATCCAGCTGATCGACGATCCACAGCTCGCGGGCAAGTTGGTGCACAAGGAGGGCCTCACCGCGAACCCCAGGGTCACGTTCATCGCGGGCGACGGCATCCTGGCGGACCACATTCCCCAGGACGAGAACCCCGTGGTCCTGCCGGGCTACCAACACCTGGACGTGCTCACGGCGGCACCGGTGCAGAACGGCGGAAGCCGGGAGCGGATCGCGGCCGACCTGGCCGAGTTCGCTCGCTGACGCCGCGTCACATCCCGTGCGCTCCCCGCGTTCTCCTTGCGGGGAGCGCACGAGACGGTGCAGGTCGGGCCAAAGTGAGCGCAATTTGCTTCAGGTTACGAAATTGTTCCCTCCGGTCTTGAAACCGCTCTCTGAAACGTCTGCTCAGAAGGCGCCGGGTCCACTACTGTTTCAGCGTCGCGCACCGGAGTCACCCGGCCACAGCCGTACCTTCCGTGTCGCGACCTCCGCTTCCTCTCGTGCTTCCTCTCATGGCGAGGGCACATGACCAATCCGCGTCCGCCTCGGGGCGACGACGCTGGAGGAACAGCGCATGCCAGACAGCAAGCCCGGACCCGGTCCGGACCAGCCCGCGCCTGAGCCGAAGGGCGCACTGGGCCGTCCCCCACGTGCCGCTGCCAACACAGCGGACCCGCAACTCCCCGCCGAACAGCCCCCGAAGGTATGGGAGACCGGCGAAGACCTCGACGGGGGCCGCATACCCGGGACGCGCCGCCTCTATCTGGCCGGCGTACTGGCCGTGGCGGTGCTGGCCTCCACGGTGACCGCGATCGCCATACTCGACCAGACCGAGGACAAGGGGGCGCAGGACCCGCAGACCACCTCCGCCGCACAACCGGTCGTCCCCGGCTTCACCCCTGAGGCCCCCACCACGGAGCCCAGCGGGAAGAGCGGCCTTTCCTCACCGCAGCAGGACTCCGAGGACGCCGCCTCGAAGGACAAGGACGACAAGGACGGCTCCGGCTCCCCCGAGGCCCAGCAGCGGGGCTCCGAGCCCATCCCCGAGCCGTCGAAGAAGCCTCCCGCCTCCAGCAAGGCGCCCGCCAAGCCGCCGGCCTCCTCACGGAAGTCGGTCCGGGCGGTCAACTACCCGGACCGCTACTGGCACTTCAGCGACGGCACCGGCCGCCTCGACCAGGTGAACTCCGACGAGGCCCGGCGGGACTCCACCTTCAAGCTCGTGCCCGGCCTCGCCGACTCCGGCTGTGTGTCCTTCTCCACCGGCGACGGCAGCTACGTACGCCACCGCGACTTCCGCCTCCGTACGGACCGCCACGACGGCTCGGAGCTCTTCAAGAAGGACGCCACGTTCTGCCCGCGCCCGTCCTCGTACTCCGGTGCCGTGATGCTGGAGGCGGTCAACTACCCCGGCAGCTTCCTGCGGCACCGCAACTTCCAGCTCCGGCTGGAGCGGTACGAGCACAGCAACCTCTACCGGGCCGACTCGGCGTTCCGGCTGGTCGAGGGCCTGAGCTGAGCCGACAGGCGTGACCGCATACGTGTGTGGGGCCCCGGCAACTGCCGGGGCCCCACACACGTACAGGCTGAACTCAGAGGTCTCAGACGTTGAACCCGAGCGCCCGAAGCTGCTCACGCCCATCGTCCGTGATCTTGTCGGGTCCCCACGGCGGCATCCAGACCCAGTTGATCCTCAGCTCGCTGACGAGGCCGTCCGTGGCGGACTTGGCCTGGTCCTCGATGACGTCCGTCAGCGGACAAGCCGCCGACGTCAGGGTCATGTCGAGCGTCGCGATGTTCGCGTCGTCGATGTGGATGCCGTAGATCAGGCCGAGGTTGACGACGTCGATGCCCAACTCGGGGTCGACCACGTCGTACAGCGCCTCGCGGACCTCTTCCTCCGAGGCCGGTTTCATCTCAATGGTCTCGCTCATGCCGTCTTCCTTTCGGCGTCGGCCTCGCCCAGGGCCTGGGCCGTCGCATCCTTCCAGGCCATCCAGCTCAGCAGCGCGCACTTCACACGGGCGGGGTACTTGGAGACCCCGGCGAACGCCACCGCGTCCTCCAGAACCTCCTCCATCGCGTCGTCCGGTTCGATGCGGCCCTTGGACTGCATCAGCTCCAGGAAGGTCTCCTGGATCTTCTGCGCCTCGGCGAGCTGCTTGCCGACGAGCAGTTCGTTCAGTACGGAGGCGGAGGCCTGGCTGATCGAGCAGCCCTGGCCTTCGTAGCTCACATCCACGATCTGCGAGCCCTCGTACTTCACGCGCAGCGTGATCTCGTCACCGCACGTCGGGTTGACGTGGTGCACCTCGGCGTCGCCATCCCGCAGACCGCGCCCGTGCGGGTGCTTGTAGTGGTCCAGGATGACTTCCTGGTACATCGAATCCAGCTTCACGTCAGCGCCAGCTCCCTCAGCCGAAGAAGTTCCGTACGTAGTCCAGGCCTTCCACGAGTGCGTCGATCTCACTCGGCGTGGAGTACAGATAGAACGACGCTCGCGTGGTCGCAGGAATTCCGTACCTCAGGCAGACGGGCCGGGCGCAGTGGTGGCCGACCCGAACCGCGATGCCCTGCTCGTCGAGGACCTGGCCCACGTCGTGGGGATGGATGTCGCCGAGCGTGAAGGAGATCGCCGCGCCGCGCTCCTCGGCCGTCGTGGGGCCGATGATCCGCAGGTCGGGGACCTCCGACAGGCGCTTGACCGCGTACTCGGTCAGCGCGTGCTCGTGGGCCGCGATCTTCTCCATGCCGATGGAGGTCAGGTAGTCGATCGCCGCGCCGAGACCGACCGCCTGCGCGATCGGCGGCGTACCGGCCTCGAACTTGTGCGGCGCCGGGGCGTAAGTCGACGAGTGCATCGACACCGTCTCGATCATCTCGCCGCCGCCGAGGAACGGGGGCAGGTCCTCAAGGAGTTCCTGGCGTCCCCACAGGATGCCGACGCCCGTCGGGGCGCACATCTTGTGGCCGGTGAACGCCACGAAGTCGGCCTGGAGTGCCTGCACGTCCAGCGGCATGTGCGGCGCGGCCTGCGAAGCGTCGATGCAGACGAGGGCGCCGACTTCCTGCGCCCGGCGGATTATCGCCTCGACCGGGTTGAAGGTGCCGAGGATGTTGGAGACCAGCACGAAGGAGACGATCTTCGTCTTCTCGGTGATGATCTCGTCGATGTTGGAGAGGTCGAGGCGGCCGTCGTCGGTCAGGCCGAACCACTTCAGCTTCGCGCCTGTGCGCTGCGACAGCAGCTGCCACGGGACGATGTTGGAGTGGTGCTCCATCTCCGTGATGACGATCTCGGTCTCGTGGTCCACGCGGTAGGGCTCGTCGGCCCAACCGAGCATGTTGGCCACGAGGTTGAGCGACTCCGAGGCGTTCTTGGTGAAGATCACCTCGTCGCGGCTGGGCGCGTTGATGAACGTGGCGACCTTGTCCCGCGCGCCCTCGTACAGCGCCGTGGCCTCCTCGGCGAGCACATGCACACCGCGATGGACGTTGGCGTTGTGGCGCTCGTAGTACTCGTTCAGGGCGTCCAGTACCTGGCGCGGTTTCTGCGAGGTCGCCGCGTTGTCCAGGTACACCAGCTTCTTGCCCTCGTGGACCTGTCGGTCCAGGAGGGGGAAGTCCTTGCGGATCGCCTCTGTGTCGAGGAGGCCCGGCAGCTGTGTCACGCGGATACGCCACCCTTCGTGTATGCCTCGTATCCCTCGGCCTCCAGCTTGTCGGCCAGCTCGGGACCGCCGGACTCGGCGATGCGGCCGCCCGCGAAGACGTGGACGTGGTCGGGCTTGATGTAGCGCAGGATGCGCGTGTAGTGCGTGATGAGCAGCGTGCCCACCTCGCCGGTCTCGCGGACGCGGTTGACGCCCTCGGAGACGACCCGGAGCGCGTCGACGTCGAGGCCGGAGTCGGTCTCGTCGAGGATCGCGATCTTCGGCTTGAGCAGCTCCAGCTGAAGGATCTCGTGGCGCTTCTTCTCACCGCCGGAGAAGCCTTCGTTCACGTTGCGCTCGGCGAAGGAGGGGTCCATGTTGAGGTTCTGCATGGCCTCCTTCACCTCCTTGATCCACGTACGCAGCTTGGGGGCCTCGCCGCGGATGGCGGTGGCGGAGGTACGGAGGAAGTTGGAGACCGAGACGCCGGGGACCTCGACCGGGTACTGCATCGCGAGGAACAGGCCGGCGCGGGCGCGCTCGTCGACGGACATCTCCAGGACGTCCTCGCCGTCGAGGGTGACGGTGCCCTCGGTGATCGTGTACTTGGGGTGACCCGCGAGCGAGTAGGCGAGAGTCGACTTGCCGGAGCCGTTCGGGCCCATGATGGCGTGCGTCTCGCCCTGCTTCACGGTGAGGTCGACGCCCTTGAGGATCTCCTTCGTGGCGTTGTCGGCCTCGACGGTGACGTGCAGGTCTCGGATTTCAAGCGTTGCCATGGGTGCCTCAGGACTCCTGGGTGAGGGAGACGAGCACGTCGTCCCCTTCGATCTTTACGGGGTATACGGGAATGGGGCGCGTCGCGGGAAGGGCGTCGGGTTTCCCGGAGCGCAGGTCGAATCGCGAGCCGTGCAGCCAGCACTCGATGTGGCAGTCGTCCACCTCGCCCTCCGACAGCGAGACGTTCGCGTGCGAGCAGATGTCGTACACCGCGAACACCTCGCCCTCCGTCTGTACGACGGAGACCGGCGTGCCGTCGAGTTCCACCCGCTTCGGGGTGTCCTCCTCCAGCTCGCTCAGCCCGCAGGCGCGTACGAACGCGATGGCCATCAGACCGACGCCTCCAGCTCCTCGTCGATCTTCACGAGCAGCCGCTCCTCGATGTCGTCGACGCCGATCTGCTGGACCAGCTCGGCGAAGAAGCCGCGCACGACGAGGCGACGGGCCTCGTCGGCGGGGATGCCTCGGGCCATCAGGTAGAAGAGCTGCTCGTCGTCGAAGCGGCCGGTGGCGCTGGCGTGGCCGGCGCCGACGATTTCGCCGGTCTCGATCTCGAGGTTCGGTACGGAGTCGACTCGGGCGCCGTCGGTCAGCACGAGGTTCCGGTTCATCTCGTACGTGTCCGTGCCCTCGGCCTTGGCCTCGATCAGCACGTCACCGATCCACACCGCGTGCGCGTCCTCGCCCTGGAGTGCGCCCTTGTAGGCGACGTTCGACTTGCAGTGCGGGGTGTTGTGGTCGACGAGGAGGCGGTGCTCCTGGTGCTGGCCCGCGTCGGTGAAGTACAGGCCGAAGAGCTCGGCCTCGCCACCGGGGCCGGCGTAGGCGACGCGCGGGTGGAGGCGTACGAGGTCGCCGCCGAAGGTGACCACGAACGACTTGAAGGTGGCGTCGCGGCCGATCAGCGCGTTGTGCTGGCCGACGTGCACGGCCTTGTCGTCCCAGTCCTGGACGGAGATGACGGTCAGCTTGGCGCCGTCACCCAGGACGTAGTCGACGTTGGCGGCGAGTACGGCGTCACCGGTGTGGTCGATGACGACGACGGCCTCGGCGAAGGCGCCGAGTTCGACGACCTGGTGGCCGTAGGCGATCCCGCCCTCGCCGTGCACGGCGACGCGGATCGGCTCGGTGAGCACCGTCTCCTTGGGGACGGTGATCACGCCGGCCTGCTCGAACGCGGAGTACGCCTGGGCGGCGATGCGGTCCACGGGGGTGCCCGCCTTGCCGATCCGGGCGTCGTCACGGCCGACGGTCTCGACGGTGACGCCCTCGGGGGCCTGCACGTCGACCTTCACGCCGGTGCCGGTGGCGACGGCGGTGCCGTCGTGCAACCCGCGCAGCCGCTCCAGCGGGGTGAACCGCCACTCCTCCTCGCGGCCGTGCGGGACCGGGAAGTCCGCCACGTCGAAGGACGGGGGCGCGCTCATGCGCGTGGCGACGGTCGACTCGGCGGCGACCGCGATCTGGCCGGCGGTGGTGGAGCCCACCGGGATGTTCTGAGCCTCAGCCATGGCTGTCGGTCTGCTCTCTTCCTACGTAATGAGTCTTCGCGCTGCTGGCGGGGGGCGGATCGGCCGCCCCCCTGGACGTCGTTCCTGGAGGCCGGTCAGCCGACCGCGCCCTCCATCTGCAGCTCGATCAGCCGGTTGAGCTCAAGCGCGTACTCCATGGGCAGTTCCTTGGCGATCGGCTCGACGAAGCCGCGCACGATCATCGCCATCGCCTCGAACTCGCTCAGACCGCGGCTCATCAGGTAGAAGAGCTGGTCCTCGGAGACCTTGGAGACGGTCGCCTCGTGGCCCATGGACACGTCGTCCTCACGGACGTCCACGTACGGGTACGTGTCGGAACGGGAGATGGTGTCGACGAGCAGCGCGTCACACAGCACGTTCGACTTGGAGCCGTGGGCGCCCTCGCCGATCTCGACCAGGCCGCGGTACGAGGTGCGGCCGCCGGCGCGCGCCACCGACTTGGAGACGATGTTGGAGGACGTGTTCGGCGCCATGTGGACCATCTTGGAGCCGGCGTCCTGGTGCTGCCCCTCGCCCGCGAAGGCGATGGACAGGGTCTCGCCCTTGGCGTGCTCGCCCATCAGGTAGACGGCCGGGTACTTCATCGTCACCTTGGAGCCGATGTTGCCGTCGATCCACTCCATGGTCGCGCCCTCGTAGGCGACGGCGCGCTTGGTGACCAGGTTGTAGACGTTGTTCGACCAGTTCTGGATGGTCGTGTAGCGGCAACGGGCGTTCTTCTTGACGATGATCTCGACCACGGCGGAGTGCAGCGAGTCCGACTTGTAGATCGGCGCCGTGCAGCCCTCGACGTAGTGCACATAGGCGCCCTCGTCGACGATGATCAGCGTCCGCTCGAACTGGCCCATGTTCTCCGTGTTGATCCGGAAGTAGGCCTGGAGCGGAATCTCGACGTGCACGCCCTTCGGCACGTAGATGAAGGAGCCGCCGGACCACACGGCGGTGTTCAGTGACGCGAACTTGTTGTCACCGACCGGGATGACCGTCCCGAAGTACTCCTTGAAGAGCTCCGGGTGCTCCTTCAGGGCCGTGTCGGTGTCCAGGAAGATGACGCCCTGCTCCTCCAGGTCCTCGCGGATCTGGTGGTAGACGACCTCGGACTCGTACTGGGCCGCGACACCGGCGACGAGGCGCTGCTTCTCCGCCTCGGGGATGCCGAGCTTGTCGTACGTGTTCTTGATGTCCTCGGGCAGGTCCTCCCAGGACTCCGCCTGCTTCTCCGTGGAACGTACGAAGTACTTGATGTTGTCGAAGTCGATGCCCGACAGGTCCGAGCCCCAGCTCGGCATGGGCTTCTTGTCGAACAGGCGCAGGCCCTTGAGACGGAGCTTGGTCATCCACTCCGGCTCGTTCTTCTTCGCGGAGATGTCCCGGACGACGTCCTGGCTGAGGCCGCGCTTGGCAGAGGCACCGGCTACGTCGGAGTCGGCCCAGCCGTATTCGTACGTACCCAGACCCTCGAGTTCGGGGTGGGCAGTCTCCGTGGGGAGAGTCATGCGGGGTTCCTCCCGGCCGTGCGTACAGATGCGTTATCGGTGGTCTGGTGTGTCGCCTTGGGGATGAACGTCGTGCAGACGCCGTCGCCGTGGGCGATGGTGGCCAGCCGCTGGACATGCGTCCCGAGCAGCTGGGAAAAGATCTCGGTCTCCGCCTCGCACAGCTGGGGGAACTGCCCGGCGACATGGGCGACCGGGCAGTGGTGCTGGCAGAGCTGCTCGCCCTTCTGCGGAAGGGGAGCGCTGCGCGCCGTAGCAGCGTACCCGTCCGCACTCAGGGCCTTGGCCAGGGCTTCGGTGCGCTTGTCGGGGGCGACGGCCTCGACGGCTTTGCGGTACGCCTCGGCCTGGGCGGCCATACGGGCGCGGGCGAAGGCGACGACCGCCTCGGCCCCGCCCTCGCGCTCCGCGATCCAGCGCAGGGCGTCGGCGGCGAGCTTGTCGTAGGACTGGTCGAAGGCGTCCCGGCCGCAGTCCGTCAGCGCGAACACCTTGGCGGGCCGCCCGCGCGTACGAGCGCCGTAGACCCGCTTCTCGCGCGCCTCCACGACGTCGTCGGCGACCAGGGCGTCCAGGTGCCGGCGTACGGCCGCCTGGGTGAGGCCGAGACGGCCGGCCAGGTCGGCCACGGTCGACGGGCCGTGGTCCAGGATGGAGCGCACGACCCGGTTGCGCGTGGAGCGCTCCCCGGTCGCGAGTTCCTCCTGCGGGACCTGGCCTACGTTTTTCACAACACCATTGTTGCGTAATTCCTCAGAGACTGACAAGCCGCGTCCGAGCGGTGGATGGTGCCGTGCATCACTTAGGCAAACCTAAGCCGACCTGCGGAGATGATCTTTGATCGATCAGCCGACGCCCGGCGCATCACTGGGGGCCATGGGCCCCTTGTGGCGAGAGATCCAAGTTGAGCATATTTTAGAAGTAAATGCCCCACTTGATCGGAATGGCGATGGGCCCTCAGAACGGACTCGTGCACGTCCTGGTGATCGAGGACGACCGGGACGTCAGTGCTCTGCTGCAGCGGCATCTCGGTGCCCTGGGCTGTCGCGTGACCATCGCGGACACGGGTGAGGAAGGGCTGGAGCTGGCGTTCGCAGACCCTCCGGACATGGTGATCGTCGACGTGCTGCTGCCCGGTATCGACGGGCGGGAAGTCATCCGGAGACTACGAGCCGACGAGCGGACGAAGCGGTGCCGCCTCGTCGTCTCCTCCGTACTCAACCCGGAGGACCTGGTCGAGCTCGCGACGGACGAACTGCTGGCCAAACCGTTCCGGCAGGCCGCGGTGGCGCGGCTCGTCGACTCCTACCGAAGTTCCGTATCGCAGGAGGAGTAATGGCTCGTGTCCTGATCGCCGACGACGACGCCGATATTCGGGACCTCGTGGCGTTCAAGCTGGTCCAGAGCGGCCACCAGGTCACGGCCGTGGAGGACGGCATGGCCGCGCTGCAAGTGATGCGTGAGCAGCCGCTGGATCTCGTACTCCTCGACATACGGATGCCGGGGATGTCGGGACTGGACGTCTGCCGCGAGGTGCGCGCGGCCCCCGCAACCGCGTCGCTCCCCGTCATACTGATCACCGCCCGGTCCCAGGAGGGAGACGTCGAACTCGGCTTCGCGGCAGGCGCGGACGACTACATCATCAAGCCCTTCAGCCCCCGCGAACTGTCCAGCCGGGTCACCGCGATGCTCACCCGGGTCGATCGTTGATCAGCACCGGCTTCGTCACCCAGGCGCTGCTGTTCCTGCTGGCCGTGGTGCTGATGCTGAGCCTGCTGACCGCCGCCGTCCGCGGCGCCCGTACGTACCGCAGGCGCAGACGCGAGCGGATCGTGGCGCCGGTGCGTGGCCTGCTGCTGGAACTGCTGTGCGCGGCGGAGGACGAGCAGAGCGAGCTGCTGGGCCGCCTCGCACGGATCGAGAAGCGGACCTGGGCCGCGCTGGAGCCGACGGTGGCGGCGATGCTGGGCAAGGTCTCCGGGAGAGCACGCACGGCGCTCGTCCGTCTGTACGAGCTGCGGGGGCTGCCGACGAGGCCGTCGCCGGCCTCGGCAGCCGCAGCGCGGTTCGGCGAGGGCGAGCAGCTCAGGTTCTCGGGCAGCTCGCCCACCGTCCGGCGGCCCCGGCACTGTGCCGTCTGCTCGACGACCGCGACCGGGAGGTGCGGCTGACCGCGACACGGGCGCTGGGCCGGACCGGAGATCCGGTGGCCGTGCCGCACCTGCTGAGGAGCCTGTGCGGACCGCGGACCGTGCCGCCCAATGTGGTCACCGCGGCGCTGCCCTCCCTCGGACACGAGGCATGGCCCGGTGTCGCAGCGGGGCTCCAGGACCCGGAACCTTTGGTCAGGGCGGTGGCCATCGAGGCGCTCGGGATGACCGGCGCCATTTCCCGGGCCGCCGAGGTGGCCCGTGCGCTGCGCGAGGACGCCGACATCGAGGTACGGATCCGGGCGGCACGCGCGCTGGGCAGGCTGGGCATGCCCGAGGGTCTGAAACCACTGCTGGCGGCCATCAGGCCCGGTCGGCCGACCGCCCTGCGCATCGTGGCCGCCGGGGCCCTGGGCAGTCTGGGCGCCGTCGCCGCGACGGACCCGCTGACGGTGCTGCTCGGCGACCGGAACCCGCATGTGGCGGGCACCGCGGCGCGGGCGCTGCTGCGGCTGGGCCCGGAGGGTCAGGCGGCGCTGCGCGAGGCCGCGGACGGCCGCCCCGACGCGTCGGCCGCCGCGCAGGCCAGGGCCGCACTCGCGGAGGCGGCGGTCGGCGGTGCGCGCCACGACGTCCTGGTGGAGGTGGCCCTGTGAACGCGGCGCGCGTCGAGAGATGGGACGGGCTGCTCGGCACGGTGCATGGCCTGGTCGCTCTGTGCGACACCGCCGTCATCATCTACTTCCTCGCCATCAACAGCGGTTACCTCGTGCTGATCCTCTTCGCCCTCGGAGAGCTCGTCAGGAGGGTGCGCCGGGCCTCGTTCGCCGGCTACGAGGACGCGGCCGGCAGCCCGTTCACCCCGCCCATCTCAGTGATCATGCCCGCGTACAACGAAGCGGCCGGCATCACGGAGGCCGTACGGGCGATGCTGCTGCTGCACTATCCGGTGTTCGAGGTCGTCGTCGTCGACGACGGCTCCACCGACGGATCACTGGATGCCCTCGCGGACGCCTTCGACCTCGCCGAGGTGGACCACGTCGTGCCCGAGGACATCCCCATGCGAGGCAGAGTCACCTCGCTGCATCTGCCCAGGGGTGGTTCGGTGCCCCTGGTGGTGGCCCGCAAGGACAACGGCGGCAAGGCCGACGCGCTCAACGTCGGGATCAACCTGGCGCGCTACCCGCTGCTGTGCATGGTGGACGCCGACTCCATCCTCGACTCCCAAGCCCTGCTCGCGGTGGCCAAACCGTTCAGCGACGACCCGCTGCGGGTGGTGGCCACCGGCGGTGTGGTCGGCATCGCCAACGGCTGCACCGTCGAGGCCGGACGTGTGGTCAGGGCGCACGTCCCCGCGGAGCTGCTCGGACGCGCACAGGTCGTCGAGTATCTGCGCGCCTTCTTCCTCGGCCGTACCGGATGGTCGAAGGTCGGCGGGCTGCTGATCATCGCCGGCGCCTTCGGCCTGTTCCGGCGGGACGCGGTGGTCGCGGTGGGCGGCATGGACCCGGACTGCATCGGCGAGGACGCCGAACTCGTCGTCCGTCTCCACCGGCACCTGCGCGAGCAGGGCCGCCGTCACCGCGACTACCGCATCGTCTTCGTCACCGAGCCGATCTCCTGGAGCGAGGCGCCCTCCAGGCTCCGGGTCCTGGGGTGTCAGCGGCGCCGGTGGCAGCGCGGTCTGACGGAGATCCTGCTCAAGCACCGCCGCATGATCGGCAACCCGCGCTACGGCCGTATCGGCCTGGTGGCCCTGCCGTTCTACGTGCTCTTCGAGCTGCTGGCCCCACTGGTGGAACTCTCCGGTCTCGTGCTCGTGCCGCTGGGTGTGCTGATCGGCGCGGTCGACGCGGACTTCCTGTGGCGCTTCCTGCTCGCCGCCTACGCCTACGCGATGGTCGTCAGCCTGGTGTCGGTCGCGGTGGAGGAGTACGCCTACCACCGCTTCTCACGGTGGCGGGACCTGTGGGGCGCTGTCGTCGGCGTGGCTGTGGAGAACATCGGCTACCGCCAGTTCACGGCGTGGTGGCGGCTACGCGGCGTCTGGGACGCGCTGCACCGGTCCCCGCAGGTGTGGGGGTCGATGACGCACAGCGGATTCGGCCCGCCCGAGGGGGTCCGGGAGGGCGGGGATCGGCGTTGAGGATCACCACTGAACGGCGAGGCGTGCGCGTGGCGCGCCGGCTCGCCGTGACCTTCGGACTCCTGATCGCTCTGCTCCTGCTCGTCGGAGCGGGCGCACTGGCCACCGCCAGGATGGCGGACCAGCTGCACGATGAGGTTGTCGGTCAACTGGAGCCGGTGGTACGCGAAAACCATGGCGTGCACGACCAGGCGGCCCATATGCACCGAGCCGTGCGCACCTATCTGCTCACGGGCGACGCGACGGAGCGGAGCACCTATCTCCGGACGCGTGACGACGCCTTCGCCGCCCTTGCCGCGGCCCGGCGCGATGCCCCCGACACGGCCCGGCGGAACCTCGCGGTGCAAGAACGGCAACTGCGCGCCTACGTACGCATCGCCGACCAGCAGGCGAAAGCGCCGCCCGGCAGTCAACGGGCCGTCCGGCTGACCACGGAGGCCGCCCGGCCGTTCGCGGCCTTCGAGACCGCCAACCACCGGCTGGAGAGCCAGCTCGCCGATGACATCGAGCGTCTGGAGGAACGGGCCGACGCGATCCTCGGCCTCAGCGCCACGGGCATCGGCGCCCTGATGGCGGCAGGTGGGGCACTGGCCGTCTACGCGGCGGTACGCACCACCCGTGCCCTCACCCGACCGCTGCACAGCACCGCTGGAGCCCTCCACCGGCTGGCCTCTGGCGAACACTCGGCGCGGGCCGAGGAGAGGGGACCGCAGGAGATCAGGGCGGTGGCGCGGTCGGTGAACGCGCTCGCCGACGAGAGCGACCGGCTGCGGGCGATCGAGCAACAGCGCGCCGGACTGGCGGAGACCGCACGGTCCGTCGGTATCCGCATCCGGGAGCACCTCGACTTGGAGCAGGTCCTCGACACGGCGTGCGCCGGAATCGGTGAGGGCCTGGACGCCGACCATGTCTTCGTTCTCCTCACCGAGGAGGACAGCCCTCTCGTTCGCGTCGCACGCGCCTGGAGTGCGGGAAGAGGGTTGCTCCCCACACACGAGCAGCCGATTCCGCCCGTCCCCCTCGAAGTGGTACGCGACCACTACCGGCGGGGCACGGCCTGGTGCCTCAACGATCTGCCCGCCGTGCTGGCCGAGGGATCACCGCTTCCCGAGGCGCCCGGCTCCTTCGGCGAGGGCGGCCTGCCGCCGGACGCCCGAGCTGCGGCCGACGCACTGGGCCTGGTGGGCGTACTCGTCGTCCCGGTCGGCGTCGGTGACGAACCGCTCGGTGCCGTCTTCCTCGCGCGGACCGGGCCGGACCACCCCTGGCGCCCGGTGGAGATCGAAACCGCCGAATCCATGGCCGCCGGTGCCGGCCGCGCGCTGCACACCGCGCTGCTCTACAAACAAGAGACGCACCTGGTGGAGAAGCTACGCGCCCTGGACAAGGCCAAGAGCGACTTCCTTTCCACCGTCTCCCACGAGCTGCGCACCCCGCTGACCAGCATCGTGGGGTACATCGAGTTGCTGAAGGACGAGGAGACCGGGCCGCTCACCACGCCGCAGGAGCGCATGCTGGACGTCGTCGACCGAAACGCCAACCGGCTGCGGGCGCTCATCGAGGACCTGCTGACCCTGTCGCGCATCGAGTCGGGGGCGTTCGGCTCCAAGAAGGAACCGGTCGACCTGTGCCGACTGGTGGCGTCGGCGGCCGATGCCATCCGGCCGGCCGCCGAGGCCGCCTCCGTCACCGTCGAGACGCACTGCCCCGCCCGGCCCCTGGTGCTGGACGCGGACAGCGACCAGCTCGACCGGGTCCTGATGAACCTGCTGTCCAACGCCGTGAAGTTCACCCCGCAGGGCGGGAAGGTCACCGTACGCGTCGACGCCCGGGACAACGAGGCGGTCCTGAGCGTCAGCGACACCGGCATCGGCATCCCCGCCGCCGAGCAGGAGAAGCTCTTCCAGCGGTTCTTCCGCGCCTCGAACGCGACCGACGCGGCCATTCCGGGCACGGGCCTGGGGCTGACGATCGTCCATACGATCGTGGCGAACCACGGCGGCGACATCGAGGTGAGCTCGGAGGAGGGACGCGGCACCACCTTCACCGCCCTGCTGCCGATCGCCGCCGCGAACGGGGCGGCCTCCTCGTCCTGAGCCCGCCCCGCCGTACGCGAACACCTCAGACGGTGTCCTCGAAGGTCACCCCCCGCGTCCGGTAGTCGGCGACGGCGGCCTGAACCTCGGCCGGGCTGAGGATCTGGTCCTGGGCGAAGTACACGTAGTCGACCTTCTCCTCGTACGCGCGCGTCCTGCGGCTGCTGATCCCCGTCAGGTTGATCAGCCAGTGGTTGAAGCGGATGCTCATCGTCGACTCGGGCAGATACGGCTCGATGTGCCGGGCGAAGAGCCGGCCGTCGATGTAGTAGGTGACGGCCTCACTGTCGACCGTGATGACCAGGTCGTGCCACCCGGCGAAACTGGCCCGCTCCTCGGTGGTCTGGTGCACCTCCAGAGGCGGAGTCTCCGAGTACGTCTCCCAGGAGGAGGCGAGCAGCGCGCTGCTGGGCCTGCCCCAGCCGCCGTTCGGCAGGTACTCGAAGTCGAGTTCGCTGTAGGCCGGGTCCAGCGGGAAGTTCAGCGGCGAGATGGTGAAGAACGTCTGCACCATGCGGTCGCCGTCCGGTCCGGAGACCGGCACATCGCTGAAGCGGACCCGCGCGGCGTAGGTGCCGTAGTGGAACTTGCGCTGCTGGTAGATCTCGGTGTGCTGGGTGCTGCTCGCCGTCCCGCTGGTGCCCGACCGCATCGTCATGATCGAGTTGCCGGACTCGGTGCCGAACGTGAAGTTCTGCGGCCGCCACGTGGCGCCGGGCACACCGGGCCCGCCCTGGCCGGACCGCAAGGTCCAGCCGCGCTGGACGATCCGCGGGTCGGTGTAGCCGGTGTAGTTGAAGTCGTCGAACAGCGCCGGGCCGACGACGGGTTGAGCGCTCGCGGGCGACGAGCCGGGGAGTACGACGAGGGCTGCGCACAGCATCCCGAAGGCGAGGAGGCCGGCGGCGGCTCTCATCCGGGAGCACAAGGTGCTTCTGATCATGTGTCAACTGCCTTTCTGCGGGAGGGAGAAGACGTCCACCTCCCGCCCTGGGCGGACCATGACAACTGAAGCACCGTCAAAAGATCGCTATCCGATGATTACGGCCGATTCACCCGAACAGTCCAAAGTGGACGGTGTCTGGGTGCCGTGTCCCCGGAGCCGAAGGGTCCGGAGGAGGGGATCACAGGTGTTCCCAGGGGGTTCGCCAACCCGCCCGTTCCGGGCAGTGGGCGCATACCTAGACTCAAAGCCATGCGAAGCGACCCCGTCGTCCAGGTCCAGGCCCTGGTGAAGCGGTACCGCACCAAGACCGCGGTGGACGGCCTCGACCTGGTGGCCGGGGCGGGGATCACCGCCGTACTCGGTCCCAACGGGGCGGGCAAGACGACCACGGTCGAGACCTGCGAGGGGTACCGGAAGCCGGACTCGGGGACGGTACGCGTACTGGGACTCGACCCGGTGCGCGAGGCCGCGGCCCTGCGTCCCCGGATAGGCGTGATGCTCCAGTCCGGCGGCGTCTACTCCGGCGCCCGAGCCGACGAGATGCTCCACCACATGGCCAAGCTGCACGCGCACCCGCTGGACGTGGACGCGCTCATCGAGCGCCTGGGTCTGGGCAGTTGCGGCCGTACGACCTACCGGCGGCTGTCCGGCGGCCAGCAGCAGCGGCTCGCGCTCGCGCTGGCCGTCGTCGGCCGGCCCGAACTGGTCTTCCTGGACGAGCCGACCGCCGGCCTCGATCCGCAGGCGCGCCGGGCCACTTGGGACCTCGTACGCGATCTGCGTACGGACGGCGTCTCGGTCATCCTGACCACGCACTACATGGACGAGGCCGAGCAGCTCGCCGACGACGTGGCGATCATCGACGCCGGCCGGGTCATCGCCCAGGGCTCCCCCGAGGAGCTGTGCCGCGGCGGCGCCGAGAACACGCTGCGCTTCAGCGGCCGTCCCGGCCTCGACATAGGTTCCCTCCTCAAGGCCCTCCCACCGGACTGCACGGCCGCCGAGCTGACGCCGGGCGCATACCGAGTGGGTGGCAAGATCGACCCGCAACTGCTCGCGACGGTCACGTCCTGGTGCGCCCAGCACGGGGTGATGCCGGAGAAGATCTCGGTGGAACGGCACACCCTGGAGGACGTTTTCTTGGAGCTCACCGGCAAGGAGCTGCGTTCGTGACCACCGCCGGTACGTACACCCCGAAGCCGGGGGCGGCCCCGCTGTCCCGCATGATCGCGGCGCAGGCGGTGCTCGAGACGAAGATGCTGCTGCGCAACGGCGAGCAGTTGCTGCTCACTGTCGTCATCCCGACGCTGCTGCTCGTGCTGTTCAGCTCGGTCGACGTCGTCGACACTGGCGAGGGCGAGGCGGTCGACTTCCTGGCCCCCGGCATCCTCGCGCTCGCGGTGATGTCGACGGCGTTCACGGGGCAGGCCATCGCGACGGGCTTCGAGCGGCGGTACGGCGTACTGAAGCGGCTCGCCACCTCACCGCTCCCCCGCTGGGGGCTGATGGCGGCCAAGACGCTCTCCGTACTCGTCACCGAGATCCTCCAGGTGCTCCTGGTGACGGTGATCGCCTTCGCCCTCGGCTGGTCGCCGCACGGCAACCCCCTCGCCGTCCTGCTCCTGCTCGTCCTCGGCACGGCCGCCTTCTCGGGCCTCGGTCTGTTGATGGCGGGCACGCTGAAGGCGGAGGCGACGCTGGCCGCCGCGAACCTGGTCTTCCTGCTGCTGCTCGTGGGCGGCGGGGTCGTCGTCCCGCTCGACAAGTTCCCGGACACGGCCCAGTCCCTGCTCGGCCTGCTGCCGATCTCGGCCCTCTCGGACGGGCTGAGGGACGTGCTCCAGCACGGCGCCGGGATGCCGTGGGGGGACCTTGGAATCCTGGCCGCCTGGGGAGTCGTGGGCCTCACGGCCGCCGCCCGTTTCTTCCGCTGGGAGTAGGGCGGAGTGCACGCCTCCCCCCTCGTGAAGGCGTGCACAAGCGGCCGCCTACCATAGTGCCCGTGCCGAATCTGACCCGCGCCGACGCCGTCGAGGCCGTGCGCAACCCGCTCGCCTTCATCGCCGAACGCTGGACCCCGAAGCCCCGGACGGTCCAGCGAGCGGCCCTCGCCGCGCTCGTCATGGCGGTGGTCATCGTGGTCACCGGCGGTGCCGTACGGCTGACCGGCTCGGGGCTCGGCTGCCCGACCTGGCCCAAGTGCACCGACGACTCGATCACGAACACGAGCGAGATGGGCATCCACGGCGTCATCGAGTTCGGCAACCGGATGCTGACGTACGTCCTGAGCGCGGCGGTCGGATGGGCGATCATCGCCGCACGCTCGCAGAAGCCGCGGCGGCGCAGCCTCACGCGGCTCGGCTGGGCTCAGTTCTGGGTCGTCATGGGCAACGCGGTGCTCGGCGGCATCGTCGTCCTGGTGGGCCTCAATCCGTACACGGTCGCCGCCCACTTCCTGCTGTCCACCGCACTGATCGCCGTCGCCACCGTCATGTGGCAGCGCACCCGGGAGGGCGACTCCGAGCCGCGTCCGCTGGTCGGCAAGTCGGTGCAGCAACTCGTATGGGCCCTGGTCGCCGTCACCGCCCTGCTCATCGCGGTGGGCACGGTGGTCACGGGTGCGGGCCCGCATGCCGGCGACTCGAGCGAGGTCGAGCGCATCCCGCTGGACTGGGAGAACATCACCAGGCTGCATGCCGTCCTGGCCTGGGTCGTGGTGACGCTGACCTTCGCCCTGTGGTTCGTCCTGCGAGCCGTCGACGCCCCCAAAGGGCCCCTCCACCGCACCCGTGACCTCTTCCTGGTGCTCCTCGGCCAGGGTGCCATCGGATACATCCAGTACTTCACCGACCTTCCGGAGGTTCTGGTCGGCCTCCACATGCTCGGCTCCTGCCTGGTGTGGATCGCGACGCTGAGGGTGCTGCTGTCGCTGCGGGAGCGGCACGAGGCCGTGGAGGTCCCGGGGCCGGGGCAGTCGACGCAGCGGGTCGCCACGCGCGCGTAGGCACGAAAACGTGCTCCACGCGCGCGTGCGTCACGCGTAGGCCCGTACGAGGCTGTCGATTGCCGGCCCGAGGTAGGCCCTGGTCAGCTCGGCTCTGCGTGCGGTCCACTCCTCGCCCGGCTCCGCACCAGCGCCCTCGTACCGCCGCCGTCTGATGTCCTCGACCACCTCGACGGGCGCGCCGAGTGCGGGCAGCAGCTCCAGTGCCTCCCGCTTGGTGATCAGCCGCCCGTCCTTCAGGGTGACCGCGGCGCGGGCGTGCGTGACGAGCCCGTAGTCCACCCAGATGTCCTGCGTCCAGTTGCTCGCCCGGTCGACCTCCCGCCGCAAGAAGTCCCGCTGGTCGCGCACCACGAACTCGGCGAGCTCATGGTCCGGCACGGGCGGCAGCAGGCCCGTGGGCGGCTCGCCGTGCAGGACCAGCCCGAAGGTGTGCAGCTCGCGCCGTGTCACCGGCGTGACGGGGAACTTGCCCAGGTGCTCGTGTCGCCAGATGAGGTGCCGTCGCTCCGCGCCTGCCGCGGTGCCGGGCGTCAGATAGGCGCAGTGCAACTTGTCCACGAGCGCCTCGTTGCGCAGGCGGGCGTGCAGCCGCGCCACCTGCCATACCGTTCTCGCTGTGATCGGGTCGTCCAGGACCGCGATCAGGTCCAGGTCGCTGCGGCCCTCCTGGTAGTCGCCGCCGCCGAGTGAGCCGTGTGCCCATACGGCGACGGGGGCCAGGTCGCGCAGTTCGGTGAGGAAGCGGTCGAGGAGCCGGTCGGTCGCGTCGCTGCGTGTCATGCCCACAGTCTGCGCACGTTGTGGGTGGCTCACTCCAGTCCGTACACCCGCCGCGCGTTCCCCGCCGCGATGAGCCCCGCCACCCGCTGCGCGTCGGCCAACGACCAGGCGTCTTCGGCGACCCATGTGCCGAGCACCCGGGCCAGCGACTCGCGGAAGAGGCGGGCCCCGACCACATGGAGTTCGGGCAGGCCGTGGGCGCCGGAGGAGAAGAGGAGCTTGCCGAAGGGCGCGAGTTCGAGGATCTCGGAGAGCACGGCGGAGGCGCGGGCGCCCGTACGGACGAGGGCGGTGCCCAGGTCGGCGTACACATGCGGGAAGGCCCCGGTCAGATGCGCCGCGTGCCGATGGTACGGGTAGCCGTGCAGCAGGACCAGGTCGGTGCCGAGGCCGGCCGTGGCGCGGGCGAAGTCGGTGAGCAGGGCGGGGTCGGTGCGGTCGATGCGCAGGCCCCCTTCGCCGAGTCCCGCGTGCAGTTGGAGCGGGCGGCCCGAGGCGACGGCGATCCACAGGAGGTGCCGTAGCAGTACCGGGTCGGACAGGGTGCCGCCGACGCGGCGTCCGGTGAGCCAGCGGCCCGCGGCGCCCCGGACCTCGCCCGGGCCCGGCGGTTCGGGCGCGAGCGCCAGACCGTGCCGTGCGCCGGCCACCGATGTGAACGCCACGGCGTTCGCGGCCGCCGCGTGCACGGACTCAGCGAGGTTGGCGAGGAACGACTCGACGGTTCCGGAGGTGTCGGCGACCTGCTCGGCGAGCAGTTCCAGGCGGACGATCTCGTGGGCGTCGGCGCCACCGGCCGAGGCCATCTCGCCGGGTCCTGTCAGGTCGCCGGGCAGTCCGGTGTCGACCAGATAGGTCGTGATCCCGCTGCCCCGCAGCAGCCTGCGCCCCGACTCCAGTACGCCCAGCTCACGGCGTCGCGCGAGATAGCGGGCGGGCGGACAGTGCGGTTCCAGACCGAGGAGGGGCGGGCACCAGCGGCGTACGGCGAAACCGGTCTGGGTGTCGAAGAAGGTCGTGCCCGCCGCGGGCCGGCCCTCACCCCGGGCGAGGTGCGCCTCGAAGGTGCCCAGGCCCAGCTCTGTCCGCAGCACGCCATGGCAGTACTGGTCCACCAGCGACAGCGTTTCGATCATCGGGACTCCCCAGCCAGTGGGCCCTGCCTTTACAGGTCCTAACGGAGGAGCCGGGTGTCGGGTGCTGGTTAAGGACGCGGGAAGTACGAAAACTGCCGGTTGGTCGCCGTCAGGCGTTACTGGGACCGCCCAGCTGGATCCCCGCCATCCGCGTCCACTCGTACCGCCCCGTCTTCACCTTCGCCGCGAAGTCGCCGTCGAAGGACTCGTGGACGGTGATGCCTGATTTCTGGACCGCCTGCTCGGCCATCGCGTGACTCGGGGCCACCAGATCGCCCCATTCGCCGTCCTCGCCGACGAGGACGATGCGGGCGCCGCGCTGCCCCAGGTACGCGATCTGGCCCTCGGCGCCGCCGTGTGCCTTGGCGAAGGAGGCGATCTGCTTGGCGAGGCGCGCCACATGACGCTCCGCCCTGGCGGCCTGCTTACGGCCCTCGGCCTCGGCCTCGTCGACCTGCTGGGTGTCTGCGGTGTCTGCGGTGTCTGCCATGGTCAGGATGCTACCGACGGGTAGATCAAACGGCGACGGGCGGGGTGCGTGGCCTTGACCACGTACCCCGCCCGTCGACGGACGAAAGCGGCTACCGCCTACCGCAGGAAGGGATCCACAGCCACCGCCACGAACAGCAGCGAGACGTACGTGATCGACCAGTGGAAGAGGCGCATCTCCTTGAGCTTCGCGCCCACGGCCCCGTCCTTGGCGCGGGCCTGCAGCCCGTGCGCCTCCCAGAGCCAGAAGCCGCCGGTCACCAGGGCGACGGCCGTGTAGAACCAGCCGGTGTAGCCGAGCGGCGTCAGCAGCAGGGAGACGGCGACCATCGCCCAGCTGTAGAGGACGATCTGCCGTGCGACGACCCTGTTGGAGGCGATGACCGGCAGCATCGGCACGCCCACGCGCGCGTAGTCGTCGCGCACCCTCATCGACAGCGGCCAGTAGTGCGGCGGCGTCCAGAAGAACATGACGAGGAAGAGGATGACCGGGGCCCAGGACATGGAGTTGGTGACGGAGGACCAGCCGATGAGAACGGGCAGGCAGCCGGCGATGCCGCCCCAGACGATGTTCTGCGACGTACGCCTCTTGAGGATCATCGTGTAGACGACGACATAGAAGAGGAGGGCTCCGAGCGAGAGCCAGGCGGACAGCCAGTTGACGGTCAGGCCGAACAGCAGGGTCGAGACGACGGCGAGCGTGATGCCGAAGACCAGGCACTCGCGAGGGCTGACCATGCCGGTGACCAGTGGACGCTGCGAGGTGCGCTCCATGAGCGCGTCGATGTCACGGTCGATGTACATGTTCAGCGCGTTGGCGCCGCCCGCGGAGAGGTAGCCGCCGACGCAGGTGAGAAGGACCAGCTTGAGGTCGGGCACGCCCTGCTGGGCGAGGAACATCACCGGCACGGTGGTGATCAGCAGCAGCTCGATGATCCGTGGCTTGGTGAGAGCGATGAACGCCTTGACCCGGGCCCCGAACGGCCGGTGTTTCGTGCTCTGACTCGTCCCGAGCACACCCGCAGGACGGGATTCAACGGCCGTCACGTACACCCCTACAGAGACATTCCAGCGAGCCCCGAGTGTGAACTCCGGGTAAAGGCTCGCGCGTACCACGCCACTGTAGACGTTGCCCAGACCCCGCTCTTCGCGGGGGTCGGATCGTGTTGGACAGGGCCCCGCGAGGGGCTCAGCACCGCTCGATTGAGCAGCCGGATCACCGGTTGCGTATTCACGTTCATTCACCGCCCGAATGCGGAACGCGCCGGTCAGGAGATACGTGACGGGACACTCCCGGAGCTGTGGAATGACTCGAAAAAATACGCGTTCTTACGGGGGTAGGCTCGACAACGGCCGGTGGGCGCGCGTGTGCACCGGCATTCGACATGTGGAACATGTGGAGAGGAGCCCTGACTCAGGGTGAGCACCAAGCCGACCACCACAGACCTCGAGTGGACCGAACTGGACCAGCGAGCTGTCGACACGGCCCGCATCCTGGCCGCCGATGCCGTACAGAAGGTCGGCAACGGCCATCCGGGTACGGCGATGAGCCTGGCGCCTGCCGCGTACACCCTCTTCCAGAAGGTGATGCGGCATGACCCGGCAGACCCGGACTGGACAGGACGGGACCGTTTCGTCCTCTCCGCAGGACATTCCTCCCTGACCCTCTACACCCAGCTGTACCTCGCCGGATTCGGCCTGGAGCTGGACGACCTGAAGGCGTTCAGGACGTGGGGGTCGAAGACCCCGGGCCACCCCGAGTACGGGCACACGGCCGGTGTGGAGACGACGACGGGCCCGCTCGGCCAGGGCGTCGCCAACGCGGTGGGCATGGCGATGGCCGCCCGCTACGAGCGCGGTCTGTTCGACCCGGAGGCCGCTCCCGGCACCTCCCCCTTCGACCACTACATCTACGCGATCGCCGGTGACGGCTGCCTCCAGGAGGGCATCTCCGCCGAGGCGTCGTCGCTGGCGGGCCACCAGAGGCTGGGCAACCTGGTCCTGCTGTGGGACGACAACCACATCTCGATCGAGGGCGACACCGAGGCGGCCGTCTCCGAGGACACCGCCAAGAGGTACGAGGCGTACGGCTGGCATGTACAGCGCGTGCAGCCGAAGGAGAACGGCGACCTCGACCCGGCCGCGCTGTACGAGGCGATCGAGAAGGCCAAGGCCGTCACCGACAAGCCGTCCTTCATCGCGATGCGCTCGATCATCGCCTGGCCGGCCCCGAACGCGCAGAACACCGAGGCCGCGCACGGCTCGGCGCTCGGCGACGACGAGGTCGCGGCCACCAAGCGCGTCCTCGGCTTCGACCCGGAGCAGTCCTTCGAGGTCGCCGACGAGGTCATCACGCACACCCGCGCGCTGGGCGACCGCGGCCGTGAGGCCCGCGCCGAGTGGGAGAAGTCACTCGCCGCCTGGCGTACCGCCAACCCGCAGCGGGCCGCCGAGTTCGACCGCGTCAACGCGGGCGAGCTGCCCGAGGGCTGGGAGTCGCACCTGCCCGTCTTCGAGCCGGGCAAGGGCGTCGCCACGCGTGCCGCCTCCGGCAAGGTGCTCCAGGCGCTCGGCGCGGTCATCCCCGAACTGTGGGGCGGCTCCGCCGACCTGGCGGGCTCGAACAACACCACGATCGACAAGACGAGTTCGTTCCTGCCGCAGGGCAACCCGCTGCCGGAGGCCGACCCGTACGGCCGCACGATCCACTTCGGCATCCGTGAGCACGCCATGGCCGCGGAGATGAACGGCATCGCGCTGCACGGCAACACCCGTATCTACGGCGGTACGTTCCTGGTGTTCTCCGACTACATGCGCAACGCGGTGCGCCTGTCGGCCCTGATGCACCTGCCGGTGACGTACGTATGGACGCACGACTCGATCGGTCTGGGCGAGGACGGTCCGACGCACCAGCCGGTCGAGCACCTGGCCGCGCTGCGCGCGATCCCGGGTCTGAACGTGGTCCGCCCCGCCGACGCCAACGAGACGGCGATCGCCTGGCGCGAGATCCTCAAGCGCTACACCAAGGAGTTCGGCAGGGGCGCCCCGCACGGCCTCGCGCTGACCCGTCAGGGCGTACCGACGTACGAGCCCAACGAGGATGCGGCGAAGGGCGGTTACGTCCTCTTCGACGCCGAGGGCGGCGAGCCGCAGGTGGTCCTCATCGCGACCGGTTCCGAGGTGCATGTCGCAGTCGAGGCGCGCGAGCAGTTGCAGGCCGCCGGGGTGCCGACGCGGGTGGTGTCCATGCCGTCCGTGGAGTGGTTCGAGGAGCAGGACCAGGGGTACCGGGACAGCGTCCTGCCGCCGTCCGTCAAGGCGCGTGTCGCGGTCGAGGCCGGGATCGGTCTGACCTGGCACAAGTACGTGGGGGACGCCGGACGCATCGTTTCCCTGGAGCACTTCGGTGCTTCGGCCGACGGCAAGGTCCTCTTCCGCGAGTTCGGCTTCACTGCCGAGAACGTCGCATCCGCCGCCCGGGAATCGATCGCCGCAGCCCAGCGCTGACGCTGACATACGACACGTAGGAGATGCATTTTCCATGACAGACGCACTGAAGCGCCTCTCCGAAGAAGGCGTCGCGATCTGGCTGGACGACCTGTCGCGCAAGCGGATCACGTCCGGCAACCTCGCCGAACTGATCGACCAGCAGCACGTAGTGGGCGTCACGACCAATCCGTCGATCTTCCAGAAGGCCATCTCGAGCGGTGACGGTTACGAGCAGCAGGTCGCCGACCTCGCCGCCCGTGAGGTCACCGTCGAAGAGGCCATCCGCATGATCACGACGGCGGACGTCCGCGACGCCGCCGACATCCTGCGCCCGGTCTTCGACGCCACCGGCGGTCAGGACGGCCGGGTCTCGATCGAGGTCGACCCGCGCCTCGCGCACAACACGCGGTCGACGGTCGCCGAGGCCAAGCAGCTCGCCTGGCTGGTGGATCGCCCGAACACGCTCATCAAGATCCCGGCCACCCGGGCGGGCCTCCCGGCGATCACCGAGACGATCGGCAACGGCATCAGCGTGAACGTCACGCTGATCTTCTCGCTGGAGCGCTACCGCGAGGTCATGGACGCGTACGTGAGCGGACTGGAGAAGGCCAAGGCCAAGGGCCTGGACCTGTCCAAGATCCACTCCGTGGCGTCCTTCTTCGTGTCCCGTGTGGACACCGAGATCGACAAGCGGATCGACGCCCTGGGCACCGACGAGGCCAAGGCCGCCCGCGGCAAGGCGGGCGTCGCCAACGCCCGGCTCGCCTACCAGGCGTACGAGGAGGTCTTCTCCTCGGCTCGCTGGCAGGAGCTGGACAAGGCGCAGGCCAACAAGCAGCGTCCGCTGTGGGCCTCGACCGGCGTCAAGGACCCGGCCTACAAGGACACCCTGTACGTCGACGACCTGGTCGCGCCGAACACGGTGAACACCATGCCGGAGGCGACCCTCTTCGCCGCCGAGGACCACGGACAGATCACCGGCAACACCATTGCCGGTACGTACGAGCAGGCCCGTGCCGAACTCGACGCGGTCGAGAAGCTCGGGATCTCGTACGACGAGGTGGTCCAGCTCCTGGAGGACGAGGGCGTCGAGAAGTTCGAGGCGTCCTGGAACGACCTGCTCAAGTCGACCGAGGCGGAGCTCAAGCGCCTCGCCCCCTCGGAAGGCTGAGATCTTGACTCCTTCTCCCGGCACCGGAGCGAATCCGCTTCGTGACGCCGCAGACCGACGGCTCCCGCGTATCGCGGGGCCGTCGGGCCTCGTCATCTTCGGCGTCACGGGCGATTTGTCCCGTAAGAAGCTGATGCCCGCTGTCTACGACCTCGCCAACCGCGGCCTGCTGCCGCCGGGTTTCTCACTCGTCGGCTTCGCCCGCCGCGAGTGGGCGAACGAGGACTTCGCCCAGGAGGTCCACGACGCCGTCAAGGAGCACGCCCGCACCCCCTTCCGCGAGGAGGTCTGGCAGCAGCTCATCCAGGGGATGCGGTTCGTCCAGGGCACCTTCGACGACGACGACGCGTTCGAGCGGCTGCGCGAGACGATCGGGGAGCTGGACAAGGCGCAGGGCACGGGCGGCAACTTCGCGTTCTACCTCTCCGTACCGCCGTCCGCCTTCCCCGTGGTCATCCAGCAGCTGAAGAAGCACGGTCTGGCCGACCAGTCGAGCGGTTCCTGGCGGCGCGCGGTCATCGAGAAGCCCTTCGGCCACGACCTCAGGTCCGCCGAGGAGCTCAACGCGACCGTCGAGGAGGTCTTCGCCCCGGACCAGGTCTTCCGTATCGACCACTACCTGGGCAAGGAGACCGTCCAGAACATTCTGGCGCTGCGCTTCGCCAACCAGATGTTCGAGCCGATCTGGACCCGTTCGTTCGTCGACCACGTACAGATCACGATGGCCGAGGACATCGGCATCGGTGGCCGTGCCGGCTACTACGACGGAATCGGCGCCGCCCGCGACGTCATCCAGAACCATCTGCTCCAGCTGCTCGCGCTGACCGCGATGGAGGAGCCCGCCTCCTTCGACGCCGACGCGCTGGCCGCCGAGAAGACCAAGGTGCTGGGCGCCGTGAAGCTGCCCAAGGACCTCGGCCGCGACACGGTGTTCGCGCAGTACGCGGCCGGCTGGCAGGGCGGCCAGAAAGTCATCGGCTACCTCGAAGAGGACGGCATCGACGCCAAGTCGAAGACCGACACCTACGCGGCCGTCAAGCTGGAGGTGGACAACCGGCGTTGGGCGGGCGTCCCCTTCTATCTGCGCACGGGCAAGCGCCTGGGCCGCCGCGTCACCGAGATCGCGGTCGTCTTCCAGCGCGCCCCGCACTCCCCCTTCGACCACACGGCGACGGAGGAGCTGGGACAGAACGCGCTGGTCATCCGCGTCCAGCCGGACGAGGGCGTCACGGTCCGCTTCGGCTCCAAGGTGCCCGGCACCTCCATGGAGGTACGGGACGTGTCGATGGACTTCGCGTACGGCGAGTCCTTCACGGAGTCCAGCCCGGAGGCGTACGAACGGCTGATCCTCGACGTCCTGCTCGGCGACGCCAACCTCTTCCCGCGCACCGAGGAGGTCGAGCTGTCCTGGAAGATCCTCGACCCGATCGAGGAGTACTGGGACAAGCACGGCAAGCCCGCGCAGTACCCGTCGGGCACCTGGGGCCCGGCCGAGGCGGACGAAATGCTCGAACGAGATGGACGGAGCTGGCGCCGGCCATGAAAATCGACCTCACGGACACCACGGCCAGCAAGATCAACAAGGCGCTGGTGCAGGGCCGCCGGGACATCGGCACCCCCGCCGTCGGCATGGTGCTCACCCTCGTCATCGTCACCGACGAGGAGAACGCCTACGACGCGCTGAAGGCCGCCTCCGACGCGTCCCGCGAGCACCCCTCGCGCACCCTCGTGGTCATCAAGCGCATCTCCCGCTCGCCCCGCGACCGCACCACATCCCGGCTCGACGCCGAGGTACGGGTCGGCGCGGACGCGGGCACCGGTGAGACGGTGGTGCTGCGGCTGTACGGCGAGGTGGTCGACCACGCTCAGTCGGTGGTCCTTCCCCTGCTGCTGCCGGACGCGCCGGTCGTCGTCTGGTGGCCGGTGAACGCGCCGCTCGACCCGGCCAAGGACCCGCTGGGCGCCCTGGCGCAGCGCCGCGTCACCGACACCTACGCCGCCGAGCAGCCCGTACGGGAACTCGGCGCCCGCGCCGACGCCTACACCCCCGGCGACACGGACCTGTCGTGGACCCGCATCACGCCCTGGCGTTCGATGCTGGCCGCGGCCCTGGACCAGGTCACCTGCGAGGTCACCTCGGTCGAGGTGGAGGGCGAGGAGTTCAACCCGAGCTGCGAGCTGCTCGCCATGTGGCTCGCGGACCGGCTCGACGTCCCGGTCAAGCGCTCGCTGTCCTCCGGACCCGGTCTCACCTCCGTCCGGATGGCCACCAGCTCCGGACCGATCGTCCTGGACCGCGCCGACGGTTCCCTGGCGACGCTGTCCATCCAGGGCCAGCCCGACCGGGCGGTGGCGCTGAACCGCCGCGACACGGCCGAGCTGATAGCGGAGGAACTGCGGCGACTGGACCCGGACGACACGTATGCGTCGGCGCTGCGGTTCGGAGTGGAGCGGCTGGGCAGCGGGGGCTTCAAGTCCGGTTCGCTCGCGGGGGGTTCCGCGGGCGGATGGGCTGAGGGCTCCGGGGGCGCGGCTGTTACGGCGGCGGGTTCCCGAGCTGCGGCCTTCCGGGCCGGGGTCTCCGGAGCCAGTGCTTCCGAGGCTGACGCTTCCGAGACCGCGGATTCCGCGAGTTCTGCAGATTCTGCGGCGAGGGCTTCCGAAGCTGGAGGTTCCGATGCCGGGGCTTCCGCTGCGGAGTCGTCGCCCGAGGCGTCCGCCAAGGAGTCGGCGAAGGAGGCCGACAAGGCTCCGGCCACCCCCGCCGACCTGGCCAAGAGGGTGGCGTCCAAGTGAGCACCGCGCCGCAGCTCGTCGTCCACCACGACAAGGAACTGATGGCCCAGGCCGCCGCGGCCCGGCTCATCACGAAGATCGTGGACGCGCAGGCCTCCCGGGGCTACGCCTCGGTGGTGCTCACGGGCGGGCGCAACGGCAACGGCCTCCTCGCGGCGCTGAGTTCGGCCCCCGCGCGGGATGCCATCGACTGGGGCCGCCTGGACCTGTGGTGGGGTGACGAGCGGTTCCTGCCCGAGGGCGACCCGGAGCGCAATGTCACCCAAGCCCGCGAGGCGCTCCTGGACTCGGTACCGCTGGATCCGCACCGCGTGCACGCCATGCCCGCGTCGGACGGCCCGTACGGCAAGGACGCCGACGCGGCGGCGGAGGCGTACGCCGCCGAACTGGCCAAGGCCTCGGGCCCCGAGAACCACGGCCCCGTCCCCACCTTCGACGTCCTGATGCTGGGCGTCGGCCCGGACACGCATGTGGCGTCACTCTTCCCTGAGCTGCCCGCCGTACGGGAAACCGAGCGCATGGTGGTCGGCGTACACGGCGCGCCCAAGCCCCCGCCGACCCGTATCTCGCTGACCCTGCCCGCGATCCGGGCGGCCCGCGAGGTGTGGCTGCTGGCCGCGGGCGAGGACAAGGCGAAGGCCGCGGCCATCGCCCTCTCGGGCGCGGGCGAGATCCAGGCCCCGGCAGCGGGCGCGTACGGCCGCTCCCGCACCCTGTGGCTGCTGGACGCGGCAGCGGCATCCCAGCTGCCCCGCTCGCTGTATCCGCCGGCGTCGCCCTGAACACCCGTTCCGCACACGTCGAAGACCCCGCCGGATGACATCCGGCGGGGCTACGACTGCCCACGGCTTAGAAGCCCGCACCCCCGACGACCCGCAGCCTCTCACCGGCGGGAGGGGTCGTGGGCCGGTGCGTCGTATGCCCGTCGCTTAGCTCCGGTCTCGGAGAACCCGCACCGTGTACCAACACCGGGTCGTACGCCCGCCCTGCGACGGGCTGACGCACCGGCCCACGACCCCGCACCCACCACCCACCCAGGGGCGCGGGGAACGGCGCGACCAGCCACCCACACACCCGCACCCGACAACGAACCCAACCGCTCAACCGCCGGAGGCACCCCGCGGAGCGCTCAGGCAGCCGCAACGCGATAGACGCTGCCGTCCCGCTCACGTACGAGCAACCCGTTCTCCACGCAGTAGCGGCGCAGCGCTGACGTGTCGTCGTGCACGGTGCGGAACGCCTCGTTGACCTCACGCTCGGAGTAGCTGCGCTCGGTCTCGAAGAGGGTGCCGGTGAGATGGGTGAGCAGCTCACGGCGTACGGCAGGGCGCACCGGAATCGCGGTCAGCCGCCCTTGCGCGAAGAACCCCACGAGGCGACGGGGAACACCGGGGTGCGCCTCCTCCTCCACGGGCCGGGCACGGCGAAACACGGCGGGATCGGCCCGCAGGGACCCGTCCGCCGTCCGCTCGACGAGCCCCGCGGCGACCAGGCGCCCCAAGTGCTTGCGCATCAGGGCGGAGTCCTGCTCGCGCGGGGGCAGTTGGTCCAGCACGATGCGGGCGTACAGCTTCTGGCGTTCGGGATCCGCGAGTGCGGCGAGCAACTGGTCCATGACGTCCTCCCGGCGGGTGACAGCGCCGGAGCAGTGTCACCCGCCGAGCGGGGGTCGCGCATCCGATTAACGGTGCCGCGACCCGAGGCCCCTGCCTGAGCCGCCTGGGCTCAACGCCCGCGCAGCTCCCGGTACTTGGCGACCAGCGCCCTCGTCGACTCGTCAAGGCCCGGCACCTCGGCACCCTCGGTCAGCGCGGGCTCGACGCGCTTGGCGAGCACCTTGCCGAGCTCGACGCCCCACTGGTCGAAGGAGTCGATGTTCCACACGGCACCCTGCACGAACACCTTGTGCTCGTAGAGCGCGATCAGCTGGCCGAGCACCGACGGAGTGAGCTCGCGGGCGAGGATCGTGGTCGTCGGATGGTTGCCCTGGAACGTCTTGTGCGGCACCAGTTCCTCGGCCGCCCCCTCCGCGCGCACCTCGTCCGGCGTCTTCCCGAAGGCCAGCGCCTGCGTCTGCGCAAAGAAGTTGGCCATCAGCAGATCGTGCTGACCCACAAGACCCGGCAGCAGATCCGCGACCGGCTCGGCGAACCCGATGAAGTCGGCCGGGATCAACTTCGTACCCTGGTGGATGAGCTGGTAGTACGCGTGCTGCCCGTTGGTCCCCGGCGTACCCCACACGACGGGCCCGGTCTGCCACTGAACGGGCTCGCCGTCCCGGCCCACGGACTTGCCGTTGGACTCCATGTCCAGCTGCTGCAGGTACGCCGTGAACTTGGACAGGTAGTGCGAGTACGGCAGCACCGCGTGCGACTGCGCGTCATGGAAGTTGCCGTACCAGATGCCCAACAGGCCGAGCAGCAGCGGCACGTTGGACTCGGCGGGCGCGGTACGGAAGTGCTCGTCGACCAGCCGGAAACCGTCCAGCATCTCGCGGAACCGGTCCGGACCGATCGCGATCATCAGCGAAAGGCCGATCGCCGAGTCGTACGAGTACCGGCCGCCGACCCAGTCCCAGAACTCGAACATGTTGGCCGTGTCGATGCCGAAGTCCGACACCTTCTCGGCGTTCGTCGACAAAGCCACGAAGTGCTTTGCGACCGCATCCTGGTCCGCCTTCAGCTCGGTCAGCAGCCAGTTGCGCGCCGAGGTCGCGTTGGTGATCGTCTCGATGGTGGTGAAGGTCTTCGAGGCGATGATGAACAGCGTCTCGGCCGGGTCCAGGTCCCGTACCGCCTCGTGCAGATCGGCCCCGTCCACGTTCGACACGAAGCGGACCGTCAGCTCGCGATCGGTGAAGGCCCGCAGCGCTTCGTACGCCATCGCCGGACCCAGATCCGAGCCGCCGATGCCGATGTTGACGACAGTGCGGATGCGTTTGCCGGTGTGCCCCGTCCACTCGCCCGAGCGGACGCGGTCGGCAAAGCCGGCCATCTTGTCGAGCACCGCGTGCACACCCGGCACGACGTTCTCGCCGTCGACCTCGATGACCGCGTCGTGCGTCGCGCGCAGCGCGGTGTGCAGCACGGCGCGGTCCTCGGTCGTGTTGATCTTCTCGCCGCGGAACATGGCGTCCCGCAGCCCGAACACATCGGCCGCGGCGGCCAGTTCACGCAACAGCCGCAGCGTCTCGTCGGTGACCAGATGCTTGGAGTAGTCGACGTGCAGATCGCCGACCTGAAGTGTGTATCCGGCGCCGCGTCCCGGGTCCGCGGCGAACAGCTCACGCAGCCGCACCTCGCCGAGTTCCTCACGGTGCTTGGCCAGAGCGGTCCACTCGGGCTTCTGGTTGAGCCGGATATGGCTATCTGCGTTCATCTCGGACTTCAGCCTTCTTTCGTACCTGTCCTGCTGCGTACGTTGCCCCGCTGCCGGTCCCAACTTAATTGATCAGGGCTCGACGTGAGCCGTCGTCCCACCGTCATCCGGCTCAACAACAGATACGTCCGACTTGCGCGCAGGTATCAGGTCCCGCAGCCCGAAAGGCCACGAAGCACACGAAACAGCTCCGGCCGCGCACCTGTGGGTGCCCGGCCGGTTCTCAAGTCCTAGATTTCGCCTCGCAGTTTGGCGAGCGCCTCGGCGAGAATCGCCTCGCCGTCCTCGTCGCTGCGCCGCTCCCGTACATACGCGAGGTGCGTTTTGTACGGTTCGGTGCGCGGCGGGTCCGGCGGGTTGTCCCGGTCCTGTCCGGCCGGAAAGCCGCAGCGCGGGCAGTCCCAGGTTTCGGGAACCTGCGCGTCGCTGGCGAAGCTCGGCTGCGTCTCGTGCCCGTTGGAGCACCAGAAGGAGATGCGCAGCCGCGGCGCGGACTCGCCGCGCTCGGCCTCGCCCATCGGCCCCGCCCCGACCCGGCTTCCACGGATCGCGTTGCCACTTGCCACGGTCGTAACTCCCTGCCTAATGGTGCCGCGAAGCGAGTCGGCGTGACGCTTCGCTGCGAGCGCCTCAGTCTACGTAAGGCCCAACGCGCGTCCAGTGATTGGAGTTACACCCCACCCAAAGACGCAAGCCCCATGATAGGCCGCGCCCGCGGGCGCGTACCGGACATGGGGCTTTATGCGAAAGATGCGCTGTCGTACCGACGTCAGCCGCTGATCAGTTGGTGACCTTCATCAGGATGCCGAGCACGACAATGCACGCGAACCACAACAGACCGACCACGACGGTGATGCGGTCGAGGTTGCGCTCGGCGACCGAGGAGCCGCCGACGGACGACTGCATGCCGCCACCGAACATGTCGGAGAGGCCGCCGCCCTTCCCCTTGTGCATCAGCACCAGCAGCATCATCAGCAGGCTGAAGACGATCAGGGCGATCGAGAACCCCATAACCACGGCTGGACCAACTTCCTCGGATCTGGATGACGACGGGGGTTCAGCGGATATCCACTGAACCCCCGCAAGGGTACGACGTATCGCCGCTACCGCATACTTACTGGTCGCGGAACCGGTACCTACTGGTCACGGAACCGGACGATCTTGACGAACTCGTCGGCGTCCAGCGAGGCGCCGCCGACCAGGGCGCCGTCGATGTCGGGCTTCGCCATGATCTCGGCGACGTTCCCGGCCTTCACGGAGCCGCCGTACTGGATGCGGACCTGGTCGGCCAGCTCCTGCGAGTACAGCTCGGCGAGCTTGCCACGGATCGCCGCGCAGACCTCCTGGGCGTCGTCGGCGCCGCAGACCTTGCCGGTGCCGATGGCCCAGACCGGCTCGTACGCGACCACGATGGACTCGACCTGCTCGGCCGGTACGTCCTTGAGGGCGCCCTCGACCTGGGCGAGCGTGTGCGTGACGTGGTTGCCCGCCTCGCGGACCTCCAGTTCCTCACCGACGCACAGGATCGGCGTGAGGCCGTGCTTGAAGGCGGTCTTGACCTTGGCGTTGCAGAGCTCGTCGCTCTCCTTGTGGTACTGCCGGCGCTCGGAGTGGCCCACCGTCACGTAGGTGCACTTCAGCTTGGCCAGCATCGGGGCGGAGATCTCGCCGGTGTAGGCACCGGAGTCGTGCGCCGAGACATCCTGGGCGCCGTATTTGATCTTGAGCTTGTCGCCGTCGACCAGGGTCTGTACGGAGCGCAGGTCGGTGAAGGGCGCCAGGACGGCGACCTCGACGGCCTCGTAGTCCTTGTCGGCCAGGGCGAAGGCGAGCTTCTGGACGTGGGCGATGGCCTCGAGGTGGTTGAGGTTCATCTTCCAGTTGCCCGCCATCAGCGGCGTACGAGTGGTCATACGGGGTCAGTCCTCCAGTGCGGCGAGGCCGGGGAGCGTCTTGCCCTCGAGGTACTCGAGGGAGGCGCCGCCGCCGGTCGAGATGTGGCCGAATGCCGTCTCGTCGAAGCCCAGGATGCGAACGGCCGCGGCGGAGTCGCCGCCGCCGACGACCGTGAAGGCCGGGGAGTCGAGAAGGGCCTGGGCGACCGACTTGGTGCCCTCGGCGTAGTCGGGGTGCTCGAAGACGCCCATGGGACCGTTCCAGAAGACGGTGGCGGCGTCGGCGAGCTTCGAGGCGTACAGCTTGCGGGACTCAGGGCCGATGTCGAGGCCCATCTGGTCGGCCGGGATGGCGTCCGCGGCGACGGTGGTGGGATTGGCCGGGGCCTTGGTCTTCAGGTCCGGGAACTCGGACCCGACCAGTGCGTCGACGGGCAGGACCAGCTCGACACCAGACTTCTCGGCGCGCTCGATGTACTCGATGACGACCGGGATCTGGTCCTCCTGGAGGAGGGAGCTGCCGATCTCGTACCCCTTGGCCTTGAGGAAGGTGTACGCCATGCCGCCGCCGATCAGCAGCCGGTCGGCCTTGCCCAGGAGCTGGTCGATGACGGCGAGCTTGTCGGAGACCTTGGCGCCGCCGAGCGCGACGACATAAGGGCGCTTGACGTCCTCGGTGAGCTTCTTCAGGACACCGACTTCGGTGGCGATGAGGTGGCCCGCGTAGTGCGGAAGGCGTGCCGGAAGGTCGTACACGGAGGCGTGCTTGCGGTGCACCGCGCCGAAACCGTCGCCTACGTAGACATCGGCCAGGGCCGCGAGCTGGTCCGCGAACTCGCCGCGCTCGGTGTCGTCCTTCGACGTCTCACCGGCGTTGAAGCGCAGGTTCTCGATGACCGCGACCTGGCCGGGCTGCAGGCCGTTCACGGCGTCGTGGGCGGCGGGGCCGACGGTGTCCTGGGCGAACGCGACGGGCGCGCCGAGGAGTTCACCGAACCGCTCGGCGGCGGGCAGCAGCGAGAACGCCGGGTCCGGGGCGCCCTTGGGGCGGCCCAGATGCGAGGCGACAACCACCTTGGCGCCCGCCTCTGTGAGGGCCTTGACGGTGGGCAGGACGGCGCGGATGCGACCGTCGTCGGTGATACGGCCGTCGGCCAGCGGCACGTTCAGGTCGGCGCGCACGAAGACACGCTTGCCACTGACTCCTTCGACGAGAAGTTCGTCGATCGTCTTCATTGAGTGACTCCTGGGTGGGGCTCTGATGTATTACCCGCGAATAGATCAGCCATCAATTGAGGAACCACGACGGCGGTCAACCAGGTCCGCGAGAGCGGCGGCGGTTCAGCCGCAAAAGAGGGGGCCCGGGCAGCGCGGCCTTGCGCTGCCCGAGCCCTGTGCTCACATCGAGGTGCCTTGCTCTGGGACTTAGAGCTGGCCGCCGACGAAGACCGTGAGGTCCACGAGGCGGTTGGAGTAGCCCCACTCGTTGTCGTACCAGCCGAGGATCTTCACCGAGTTGCCCTCCTGGACCATGGTCAGGGAGGAGTCGAAGGTGCAGGAGGCCGGGTCGCCGACGATGTCCGAGGAGACGATCGGGTCCTCGGTGTAGGTCAGGTAGCCCTTGAGGTCGCCGTCGTCGGAGGCCTTCTTGAACGCGGCGTTGACCTCGTCCTTGGTGACCTCGCGCTGCAGCGTCACGACCAGGTCGGTGGCCGAGCCGGTCGGGACCGGGACGCGCATCGCGATGCCGTCGAGCTTGCCCTTGAGCTGCGGGAGGACCAGCGCGGTGGCCTTCGCGGCACCAGTGGTGGTCGGGATGATGTTCTCGGCGGCGGCGCGGGCGCGGCGCAGGTCCGAGTGCGGGAAGTCCAGGATGCGCTGGTCGTTCGTGTACGCGTGCACCGTCGTCATCAGGCCCTTGACGATGCCGAAGTTCTCGTCGAGAACCTTGGCCATCGGGGCCACACAGTTGGTGGTGCAGGAGGCGTTCGAGATGACGTGGTGGTTGGCCGCGTCGTACTTGTCCTGGTTGACGCCCATCACGATGGTGATGTCCTCGTCCTTGGCCGGAGCCGAGATGAGGACCTTCTTGGCGCCGCCGGCGATGTGCTTCTCGGCGTCGGCCTTCTTCGTGAAGATGCCGGTCGACTCGATGACGATGTCGACGCCCAGCTCGCCCCACGGGATATCGGCGGGGTTGCGCTCGGACAGCACCTTGATGGTGCGGCCGTCCACGGTGATGGTGTTCTCCGTGTGGGACACCTCGGCCTTCAGGCGGCCCAGGATGGTGTCGTATTTCAGCAGGTGAGCGGTGGTCGCGGTGTCACCCAGGTCGTTGACAGCCACGATCTCGATGTCTGCACCCTGCTCCAGCAGCGCGCGGAAGTAGTTACGACCGATGCGGCCAAAGCCGTTGATGCCTACGCGGATCGTCACGAACCGATCTCCTCGTTGGTACGCCGGCTTTCGACGCCGGCGAGTTGTATGGGATGTCCCCGACCGCCTACGACCCTACCCCCCTTGAGGCCCCCAGAGTGACATCCAGAGGGCCCGTACACGGCACCACGGTCCATACCCACCAGTAGGGGTACGGACCGGCCCATGCACCGAGGTCCGTAGGGGTGTGACGGGCGGAGCGGTCAGCCGACGAGGTTGTCGGCCAGTTCCTCGGAGAAGCTGGACTCCGTTCCCGGGATGCCCAGGTCCTGGGCCCGCTTGTCCGCCATGGCGAGCAGCCGGCGGATACGGCCGGCGACAGCGTCCTTGGTCAGCGGCGGGTCGGCGAGTGCGCCCAGCTCCTCCAGGGAGGCCTGCTTGTGCTCCATGCGCAGGCGTCCGGCGGCGGCGAGGTGTTCGGGGACCTCGTCACCGAGAATCTCCAGGGCGCGCTGCACGCGGGCTCCGGCGGCGACGGCGGCGCGGGCGGAGCGGCGCAGGTTGGCGTCGTCGAAGTTGGCGAGACGGTTGGCGGTGGCGCGCACCTCCCGCCGCATCCGGCGTTCCTCCCAGGCCAGCACGGCCTCGTGGGCGCCGAGGCGGGTCAACAGGGCGCTGATCGCGTCACCGTCACGGACGACCACCTTGTCCACGCCCCGCGCCTCACGGGCCTTACTGGCGATCTGGAGCCGCCGGGCCGCGCCGACCAGCGCGAGCGCCGCCTCGGGTCCCGGGCAGGTCACCTCCAGCGAGGACGAGCGGCCCGGCTCGGTCAGCGAGCCGTGCGCCAGGAACGCCCCGCGCCAGGCCGCCTCGGCGTCACAGGTGGCGCCCGAGACCACTTGCGGGGGCAGCCCGCGGATCGGTCGGCCCCGGCCGTCGACGAGCCCCGTCTGACGGGCCAGCTGGTCGCCGCCCGCGACCACACGGACGACATAGCGGGAGCCGCGGCGCAGGCCCCCGGGAGCCATCACGATCAGCTCGGAGCTGTGGCCGAAGATCTCCAGGATGTCCCGCTTGAGGCGGCGCGCCGCCATCGCCGTGTCCAGCTCCGCCTCGATCACGATGCGGCCGCTCACCAGGTGGAGGCCGCCGGCGAACCGCAGAAGGGAGGAGACCTCCGCCTTTCTGCAGCAGGTCCGGGTGACGGGGAGCCGGGAGATCTCATCCTTCACCGCTGCCGTCATCGCCATGGGCCGATCCTTCCATGCATCCGAAAAATACGGTCGTACGCGGCCGCCAACAGCTCCGGGTCGTGCCTCGGAGTTCCGTCGGTGCGGGCCACCGGCGCCAGCTCGACCGCGGCCCCGAACCGCTGGGCGGCTTCGGTGAGCAAATCGCGGTCAGGCACGGCGGCCTCGTCGGCGAGTACCACGTCCAAGGCGAGTTTAGGGGCGTGTCGTCCCAAAACCTCCAAATGACGCTGCGGGGAGAAGCCCTCGGTTTCTCCCGGCTGCGGGGCGAGGTTCAGCGAGAGCACCCGGCGCGCCTTCGTCTCCGTGAGGGCGTCGAGCAGCTCGGGTACGAGGAGATGCGGGATCACCGAGGAGAACCAGGAGCCGGGGCCGAGGACCACCCAGTCCGCGTCGAGGACCGCTGCCACGGCCTCGGGGACGGCGGGCGGATCGTGCGGCACGAGGTGCACCGACTGCACCTCGCCGCGCGTGAGGGCGACGGTGGCCTGGCCGCGCACCGTTTCGATGCCCTCGGGCCGCTCCGGATCGTGGCCCTTGACGTGGGCCTGGAGCTCCAGGGGTACGGCGGACATGGGCAGCACGCGTCCGTGCGCGCCCAGGAGTTTGCCGACCAGGTCGAGGGCCTGGACATGGTCGCCGAGCTGCTCCCAGAGGGCGACGATCAGCAGATTGCCGACCGCGTGCTCGTGCAGTTCGCCCTGGGACTGGAAGCGGTGCTGGATGACGCGGGCCCAGGTCTGGCCCCAGTCGTCGTCGCCGCACAGCGCGGCGAGGGCCTTGCGCAGGTCGCCGGGCGGGAGTACGCCCAGCTCGTCCCGGAGGCGGCCGCTGGAGCCGCCGTCGTCGGCGACCGTGACGACCGCGGTGAGGTCACCGGTGATGCGGCGCAGGGCGGTGAGCGAGGCGGACAGACCCATGCCGCCGCCGAGCGCGACGACCTTGGGCTGCGTGCCGCGGCGGCGTGGCTTGCCGCCGCGCGCCTCGGCGGGCCTGCCGCCCTGGCCTTCGGTGCCGACCCGGCGCAGCCTGCTCAGTCGCAGCGTACGACCCGTCATTCGCGGCCCATGTCCCGGTGGACGACGACCGTCTCCACTCCCTCGGACACCAGACGGGCGGCGAGCTTCTCCGACATCGCGACGGAGCGGTGCTTGCCTCCGGTGCAGCCGACGGCGATGGTCACATAGCGCTTGCCCTCGCGGCGGTAGCCGGCCTGGACGAGGCGGAGCAGCTCGGCGTACCGGTCGAGGAACTCCTTGGCGCCGGGCTGGTTGAAGACGTACGCCGCGACCTCCTCGTTGAGGCCGGTGTACTGGCGCAGCTCCGGGACCCAGTGCGGATTGGGCAGGAACCGCATGTCCACGACCAGGTCGGCGTCGACCGGCAGGCCGTACTTGAAGCCGAAGGACATCACGGTGGCCCTCAGCTCGGGCTCCTCCTCACCGGCGAACTGGGCGTCCATCTTGGCGCGCAGCTCGTGCACGTTCAGGCTGGAGGTGTCTATCACCAGGTCGGCGTCGCCGCGCAGTTCACGCAGCAGCTCGCGCTCGGCGGCGATGCCGTCGACGATGCGGCCGTCGCCCTGGAGGGGGTGCGGGCGCCGTACGGACTCGAAGCGGCGCACCAGGGCGTCGTCGGAGGACTCCAGGAAGACGATCCGCCGGGTGACGCTCTTGGCCTCCAGATCGGCGAGGGACTCGCGGAGATTGTCGAAGAAACGGCGGCCCCGTACGTCGACGACGACCGCGATCCTGGCGACATTGCCCTGGGAGCGGGCGCCGAGCTCCACCATGGTGGGGATCAGCGCGGGCGGGAGGTTGTCGACGACGAACCAGCCGAGGTCCTCCAGACACTTGGCGGCGGTCGACCGGCCCGCGCCGGACATACCGGAGATGATCACCAGCTCGGGGATGGCCGCATCGGGGACCCCGGCTGTTTCGATGCCCGTACTCACTTCTGCTCCGTCTTGCCGGCCTGCTTCGGGCGGCGACTGATCTTCGCTCGTCGTCTTCGGCTGTTTCTTGTGTTCCGCCGTGCGCCCGGCTTCCTGTCCGGCTGTGCGCTCGGTGTCTTGTCCGTCCTGCTCGTTCATGGTTCCTGCCCCCGTCGCTCGTTCGAGGCGCCCGCGGATACGGGCTCCTCCGTGGAACCCGCCGTCGTCTCGGGCGCCGCTTCTTCCTCGTCTTCCATGATCTCTCCAGTCGCCGTGTTCACGGCGGGTGCGGCCGGGGTCGCCTGGGCGAGGGCCACAGCGATCACCTCGGCCGTCTTTCGGCCTATGCCGGGGACCTCACAGATCTGCTCGATGGTCGCGGATCGCAGTTTCTTCACCGAACCGAAGTGCTTGATCAGCGCCTGCTTGCGCGTCTCGCCGAGGCCCGGCACATCGTCCAGCGGGCTCGACCTGAAACGCCTGGCCCGCTTGGTGCGCTGGTAGGTGATCGCGAAGCGGTGCGCTTCGTCGCGTACACGCTGAAGAAGATAGAGCCCTTCGCTGGTGCGCGGGAGCACCACCGGGTCGTCATCGCCGGGCAGCCAGACCTCTTCGAGGCGCTTGGCCAGGCCGCACACGGCTATGTCGTCGATACCGAGCTCGTCCAGGGCCTTCTGGGCGGCCGCGACCTGAGGCTGCCCGCCGTCGACGACGACCAGCTGCGGCGGGTACGCGAACCGCTTGGGCCGGCCGTCGTCCTCGGTGAACGTGTTCTCCCCGTCCGCCCACTCGCCGGTCTTCTCCTTCTCGGCGAGGTAGCGCTTGAAGCGGCGGGTGATCACCTCGTGCATGGAGCGGACGTCGTCCTGCCCCTCGAAGCTCTTGATCTGGAAGCGGCGGTACTCGCTCTTGCGCTGAAGGCCGTCCTCGAAGACCACCATGGAGGCCACGACGTCGTCCCCCTGGAGGTGCGAGATGTCGTAGCACTCGATCCGCAGGGGCGCGCTGTCCAGGTCGAGGGCCTCGGCGATCTCCTCCAGGGCGCGCGAACGCGTGGTCAGGTCGGAGGCGCGCTTGGTCTTGTGCAGCACGAGCGCCTGCTGGGCGTTGCGCTCCACGGTCTCCATGAGGGCCTTCTTGTCGCCGCGCTGCGGGATGCGCAGCGAGACGTTGGAGCCCCGGCGCGTGGTGAGCCACTCCTGGACGGGCTCGACGGGATCGGGCAATGCCGGGACGAGCACCTCCTTGGGCACGGAGTCGCCGCTCTCCTCGCCGTACAACTGCTGGAGGGCGTGCTCGACGAGATCCCCCGTGGTGACGGCCTCCACCTTGTCCGTCACCCAGCCGCGCTGACCGCGCACCCGACCGCCCCGTACGTGAAAGATCTGCACGGCGGCTTCCAGCTCGTCCTCGGCGACCGCCATCAGGTCGGCGTCGGTCGCGTCGGCGAGCACGACCGCGTTCTTCTCCATGGCCTTCTTGAGGGCCTCGATGTCGTCGCGGAGGCGGGCCGCCCGTTCGTACTCCATCTCCTCGGCCGCGTCCTTCATCTGCCGCTCCAGACGACGGATGTACGTCCCTGTGCGGCCGGCCATGAAGTCGCAGAATTCCTCGGCCAGCTGACGGTGGTCCTCGGCGGAGATCCGCTCGACGCAGGGGGCCGAGCACTTGCCGATGTAGCCGAGCAGGCAGGGGCGGCCGGTGCGCTCGGCGTTCTTGAAGACGCCGGCGGAGCAGGTGCGGACGGGGAAGACGCGCAGCAGGAGGTCGACGGTGTCGCGGATCGCCCACGCGTGCCCGTACGGGCCGAAGTAGCGCACGCCCTTGCGCTTCTGGCCGCGCATCACCTGCACGCGCGGGAACTGCTCGTTCATCGTCACCGCGAGGTACGGGTAGCTCTTGTCGTCGCGGTACTTGACGTTGAACCGGGGGTCGTACTCCTTGATCCAGGAGTACTCCAGCTGCAGCGCCTCGACCTCCGTGGACACCACCGTCCACTCCACCGACGCGGCTGTCGTCACCATGGTGCGCGTACGCGGGTGGAGGCCCGCCAGGTCCTGGAAGTAGCTGGCCAGGCGCTGGCGCAGGCTCTTCGCCTTTCCGACGTAGATCACCCGGCGGTGCTCGTCGCGGAACCTGTAGACCCCCGGCGAGTCGGGGATCTGCCCCGGCTTGGGGCGGTAGCTGGAGGGGTCGGCCATGTCTCACACCCTACTGGCGCGGTGTGACACCGCGGCGGCCCTGTGGACGGAGCCCCCGCGCCCCTGTGGACAGGACTCTGCCGGGAGTTGCCGAGTTTTGACCGCTGGGCACCAAGTGTTGCCCGGCCATGATCAACACGCTTCAATGCGGGGTGACTTGGGGCCGTAAACCTCGGCATTCACAGAAGGGCTCCTGCATGCGGCACGGCATACAGCACGCGGACGTCGCCACGGCCGAACTGGAGACCGCCCTGCGGGACGGCCCCTTCCATGCGGCCCTGCGCGCCGCGATCACCGCCCGGGGACTGCCACTGCAGCGCGTCCAGCACCATCTGTCGCGGTACGGGGTCAAGGTCGGCGTGACGAGCCTGAGCTACTGGCAGCAGGGCGCCCGCCGCCCACAGCGCCCCGAGTCGCTGCGGGCCGTACGCGCCCTGGAGGAGATCCTCCAGCTGCCCGACGAATCGCTGGTACGACTGCTCGCCCAGGCCGAGGAACGCCCCGGTCCGGCACACCCCGCGGCCCGTTCGTACCGCTCCCGGGTGGAGGCCTCCGGCGCCCTGGAGAAGCTGCTCGCCGAGCTGGGAGTGTCGCTCGACAGCGGACTGCACACGCTCAGCCACCACGAGCGGGTGCGGATCGGCTCGCGCAGGGAGCTGTCGGGGCGCGACTCGCAGCACATCGTGCGCGCCCACAAGGACGGCATCGACCGTTATGTGGCCGTCCACCACGGCGACCCGGGCTGCGCACCGGAACGCATGACGGTGCACGCCCTGGAGAACTGCCGTACGGGACGCGTGCGGTGGCACCACGACACCGGGGTGCTCGTGGCGGAGCTGCTCTTCGACACACGATTGCGGATCGGCGACACCTGCCTGTTCCGCTACGGCGTCGAGGACGGCACGGCCGGCGCGTCCAGGGAGTACGTCCGCGACTTCGGCTCCCCGGGCGGGCAGTACGCCCTCGAGGTGCGGTTCGCCGAGGACGCGCTGCCCGTGCGCTGCCACCGGTTCACACAGCACTCGGCGGCGGCGCCGCGCAGCGGCCGTCAGGAACTGACGCTGAGCGGGCGCCATCGGTCGGTGCACATGGTCGAGCCGCGGGTGCGGTCGGGGATCGTGGGGATCGGGTGGGACTGGGAGTGACAGTGAGCGGCTGAGGCGGTGCTTGGGGGCGGGGTGGCGTAGGGCTGGACGTAAACGCTGACGTAAGCGCTCGCGTAAAGGCTTGCGCAAACGCTTACGTAATCGCTTGCGCAAGCGTTTACGTCTGCCGTCCCATGAGGTACGGTCCGTCCAGACAGCGCCCGGCCGGTCGGCCGGGGCGAGGGTGGGGGAGGAACCACATGGCGACCATGGTCGACGTGGCCCGCAGCGCGGGCGTTTCCGTCGCGACGGTCTCGCACGTCCTCAACAACACCCGCACGGTGCGGCCGGCCACCCGCCAGGCCGTGCTCGACGCCATGGACGAGCTCGGCTACACGCCCAACTCGCTGGCGAGATCCCTGGTCACGGCGCGTACCCGGTCCATCGGGCTCGCGGTGTCGGCGATCAGCAATCCTTACTTCACGGAGATCCTGCAGGGTGTCGAGGCCGGCGCCCTGGAGCAGGGGTACAGCCTGCTGATCGCGGACCCCCACGACGATCCGGAGCACGAGCGCAAGGTGGTCCAACTGCTGCACGAGCGGCGGGTGGACGGCATGATCGTCGCGCCGTCGGTGCGTCCGGACGAGCTCATCGGCTACCTCGGACGGCATGACGTACCGACGGTGTTCCTGGACCGGCTGGTCGACGAGTCCGCGGCGCCCGGCTTCACGTTCGACCAGGTCTGCGCGGAGAACACCGAACCCGTCAGGCGACTGGTCACCCACCTCGCCGAGCTGGGCCACAAGAGGATCGGCCTGGTCGGCGGTCTGCCGGGGCTCAGCACCACGAGCGAGCGGCTCTCGGGTTACCGGCACGGGCTCGCGTACGCGGGGCTCCCGTTCGACGAACGCCTCGTGGTCTCCGGCAGCTCAGAGGCGGAGGGCGCCGAACGCGCGACCGGCGACCTGCTGTCCCTCCCGGCGCCGCCGACGGCACTCGTCACCGCGAACAACGCCATGACCATCGGTGCGCTGCGAGCCCTGCGTGAGCGAGGTCTGTCCGTGCCCGGTGACGTGGCCCTGTGCTGTTTCGACGACTTCTCCTGGGCGGACCTCTTCTCGCCCCGGCTCACCGCGATCTCCCAGCCCAGCAAGGAGATCGGGGCCCAGGCCGTACGGCTGCTCCTGGAACGGCTGGCCTCCCCCGGCCATCCGGCCCGTACGCTCCGGCTGCCCTCCGCCTTCGTTCACCGCACCTCGTGCGGCTGCCCCGAGAAAGGACCCGACTCGTGATCGTCGTCGCCGGTGAGGCCCTGATCGACCTGGTGCCGCAGGAGGCGGGCGCGCTCGCGGGACTCGATCCGCGCCGCGGCGGCGGCCCGTACAACACGGCGGTGGCGCTGGGCCGCCTCGGCTCCCCCGCCGCCTTCTGCTCCCGGGTGTCGTCCGACGCCTTCGGCGAGGCCCTGCTCGGCGGGCTGCGCGAGGCGAATGTCGATGTGTCGTCCGTGCAGCGGGGCACGGAGCCGACGACCCTCGCGGTCGCGTCGATCGGCACGGACGGCTCGGCCCGTTACTCGTTCTACGTCGAAGGCACGGCGGACCGGTTGTTCTCGGCTCCGGACCAACTCCCGCCCGGGGCAAGGGCGGTGTCCTTCGGCACCTGCTCGCTGGTGCTGGAGCCGGGCGCGAGTGCGTACGAGGAGCTGATGCGGTTCGCGTCCGCGCAAGGCGTGTTCACCGCGCTCGACCCGAACATCCGCTCAGTGCTGATCTCCGACGCGGACGCCTACCGGGCCCGATTCAAGAGCTGGCTGCCCTCGGTGTCGCTGCTCAAGCTGTCCGAGGAGGACGCGGACTGGCTCGGCGGCACCCCACGCGAGTGGCTGGCGTCGGGCCCGGCGGCCGTCGTGGTCACGCGCGGCGGCGACGGCCTGACCGTCTTCACCCGCGACGGCGCGGAGTACGCCGTGCCGGGCGAACGGGTCGACGTGGTGGACACGATCGGCGCCGGCGACACGGTGAACGCGGCCCTGCTGCACGGCCTCGCCGCCCGCGACGCCCTGTCTACGACGGCACTGGCCGGCCTGGGCGCCGACGGCTGGGGCGAGCTGCTGCGGTTCGCGGCACGCGCGGCGGCGATCACCTGCTCACGGGCGGGCGCGGAGCCGCCGTACGCCTATGAGGTGGGCGCTTTCTAGGGCGATCTGTGCAGCCGCTGGCGGGCGTCAGCTGTTGACGGCGCGCAGTGCGCCGGGCCGGCGGCCGTTGAGGCGGTCGAGCGCGTCGGCCGTGGCGTCGTCGGCGGGCAGGTGCACGATCAGGCGCTGGCCGTCGTTCGGCAGGGCGAGCGTCTCGTGGGCGAGGCGCAGCCGGCCGACTTCGGGATGGGCGACGAGGTCCGCCCCGGCCGACCGGGGCATGACGGGCGCGGCGGCCATACGGTCGGCGAACGGGGCTCCGGCCGTGATGGTCAACTCGTCGATCAGCGCGACCACATGGGGATCGCTGGACGGCACCTCGTGCCGGAAGGCGGCGACCTGCTCGTCGGCCACGCGGTCCCAGTCCGGGAAGGCGGTGCGGGCCCTCTCGTCGGTGAACACGTAGCGGAGGATGCTGGGGTGCGCGCCGTCGAGCAGCCCCAAGGGGGCCGCGAGCCGTTCATAACCGGTGGTGTACGCGAGGATGTCGCCGAGCGGGTTCAGCAGGACGGCGGGGGCGGGCTCCAGCCGGTCCAGCAGAGCCTGCACGGTGGGGCGCACCGTGTGGGCCGGAGTCATCCCGGCGCTGCAGAGCACGGCCTCGTCGCCCGACTCCTTCGCCAGGCGGCGCAACAGGATCCGGTCGTGCACGGCCAGCCGCAGCGCGTCCGCCAGGGCGGCGAGCACCTGGGCCGACGGGTTGTGGTCACGGCCCTGCTCGAGCCTGGTCAGGTACTCGACACTGATGCCGGCCAGCGTGGCCAGCTCGGCGCGGCGCAGCCCCGGAGTGCGACGACGGGGTCCGGTGGGCAGCCCCACCTCGGCGGGTGTGACCGCCTCACGGCGCGTGCGCAGGAAGGTGCCCAGCTCGTTGTCGCTCACCCAGGGAACGTATCAACGCACGAGCGCCAGAGGGTGGCCCTGTCACTACCATCCTCAGCCCGGCCTCCCTCCCGTCCGGCATCTCCCGCAGAGTGGCCGCATGGCTAACGACAACTCCCCGACCGTTGTGACCGCTTCCGCTCTCCCGCTGCTCCCCGGCGACTGGGAGCTCGACCCCCTCCATTCCGCCGTGAACTTCACCATCCGCCACCTCGGCATCGCCAAGGTGCGGGGCCGCTTCAGCGAGGTGAAGGCCGAGCTGTACGTGGGTGAGTCGGCCGACGACATCAAGGTGAGCGCCGAGATCGCGCTGGCCTCCATCGACACGGGCAACGCCGACCGTGACGCGCACACCCGCTCCCCCGAACTGCTCGACGTGGCGAGCCGCCCGACGATGACGTACCGATCCACTCGTGTGTCCGGAAAGGGCGAGGAGTGGTCGATGGAGGGCGAGTTGACGATCGGCGGGGTGACGCGTCCGGTGACGTTCGCAGTGGAGTTCGGGGGCGTGGTGGACTCCGTCATCGACAACCGCAGGCACGCCGGATTCGAGGCGACCGGCGAGATCCGGCGCAGCGACTTCGGCCTGGACTTCGCCCCGGGGCTGCTCGGTGATGTGGTCAAGATCCAGCTGGACATGCAGTTCGTCGAGCCGCAGGGGCAGGCCGGCTGACTGTGCAACGCGCCGCGCCCCACGGGGAGTTCCCGTGGGGCGCGGCGCGTTCGTGCGAGCCGGCTGTACGCGTACGAACCCGGCTCAGGCCTTCCGGGCCCCCGCCGCCTTCTTCGCCGGAGTCGCCTTCTCTGTGGTCGCGTCCGCCTTCTTGATGGCAGTGCTGTTGGCGGTCCTGGCCGTCGCCGCCGTCCTCGTCGTCGACTTGGCGGCCACCGTCTTCCTGGCCACCGTCTTCCTGGCCGCCACCTTGCGCGGGGCCTTCACCGGTTCGGCGTCGCTGATGCGCTCGGCGTCCAGCACCTCGCGCAAGAACTTGCCGGTGTGGCTGGCCGGTACTCCGGCGACCTGCTCGGGCGTGCCCTCGGCGATGACGAGGCCGCCGCCGCTGCCGCCTTCGGGGCCCATGTCGACGACCCAGTCCGCGGTCTTGATGACGTCGAGGTTGTGCTCGATGACGATGACCGTGTTGCCCTTGTCGACCAGGTCCGACAGGACCGAGATCAACTTGCTGATGTCCTCGAAGTGCAGACCGGTGGTCGGCTCGTCGAGTACGTAGACCGTGCGTCCCGTAGAACGCTTCTGGAGTTCGGAGGCCAGCTTCACGCGCTGGGCCTCGCCGCCGGAGAGGGTCGGCGCGGGCTGGCCGAGCCGCACATAGCCGAGACCGACGTCGTTGAGGGTCTTCAGGTGGCGGGCGATCGCGGGCACTGCCTCGAAGAAGCCGTGGGCCTCCTCGATGGGCATGTCCAGGACCTCGGAGATGGACTTGCCCTTGTAGTGGACTTCGAGGGTCTCCCGGTTGTAGCGCGCCCCGTGGCAGACCTCGCAGGGGACGTACACGTCCGGCAGGAAGTTCATCTCGATCTTGATGGTGCCGTCGCCGGAGCAGTTCTCGCAGCGGCCGCCCTTGACGTTGAAGGAGAAGCGCCCCGGCATATAGCCGCGGACCTTCGCCTCGGTCGTCTCGGCGAACAGCTTGCGGACGTGGTCGAAGACTCCGGTGTACGTCGCCGGGTTCGACCGGGGTGTGCGGCCGATGGGCGACTGGTCGACGTGTACGACCTTGTCGACGAGGTCGTCGCCGTCCACGCGCGTGTGCCGCCCGGGAACGTTCCGGGCACCGTTCAGCTCGCGGGCCAGGTGGGTGTAGAGGATGTCGTTGACGAGTGTCGACTTTCCGGAGCCCGAGACGCCCGTGACGGCCGTGAGGACGCCCAGGGGGAAGGACACGTCGATGTCCTGGAGGTTGTTCTCGCGGGCGCCGTGCACCGTGAGCTTGCGGATCGGGTCGGCGGGGCGGCGGATCTCCGGGAGCGCGATCTCCTTCTTGCCCGCCAGGTACTGCCCGGTGATCGACTCCGGGTTGGCCAGCAGTTCCTTCAGGGGGCCGCTGTGCACGACCTTGCCGCCGTGCTCGCCCGCGCCGGGACCGATGTCCACGATCCAGTCGGCGACCTTGATGGTGTCCTCGTCGTGCTCGACGACGATGAGCGTGTTGCCCATGTCGCGCAGCCGGACGAGGGTCTCGATGAGGCGGTGGTTGTCGCGCTGGTGCAGGCCGATGGAGGGCTCGTCCAGGACGTACAGGACGCCTACGAGGCCGGAGCCGATCTGGGTGGCCAGGCGGATGCGCTGGGCCTCGCCGCCGGAGAGGGTGCCCGCCGCGCGGTTCAGCGAGAGGTAGTCGAGGCCGACGTCCACGAGGAATCGCAGGCGTTCGTTGACCTCCTTCAGGACGCGCTCGGCGATCTTCTTGTCGCGCGCGTTGAGCTTCATCTCGCCCAGGAACTCCGCGCAGTCGCTGATCGACATCGCGGAGACCTCGGCGATCGACTTCCCCAGGATGGTGACCGCGAGGATGAGCGGCTTCAGGCGTGTGCCCTCACAAGTAGGACAGTGCACCTCGCGCATATAGCCCTCGAAGCGCTCGCGGCTCGCGTCGCTCTCGGCCTCGCCGTGCCGCCGCTTCACGAAGGGGACGGCTCCTTCGAAGGGCGTGGTGTAGACGCGCTCACGGCCGTAGCGGTTTCTGTACCGCACCTCGATCTGCGTCTTGTGCCCGTACAGGAGGGCCTTCTTGGCGCGCTGCGGGAGGCCCGCGAAGGGGATGTCGGTCCGGAATCCCAACGCGTTGGCGAGGGCTCCGATGAGGCGCCCGAAGTAGTCCTTGGTGTGGCCGTGCGACCAAGGGTGGATGGCGCCCTCGTCGAGGGACTTCTCCTCGTCGGGGACGATCAGCTCGGGGTCGACCTCCATGCGCGTACCGATACCCGTGCACTCCGGGCAGGCGCCGAAGGGCGAGTTGAAGGAGAAGGAGCGGGGCTCCAGCTCCTCGAAGGACAGGTCGTCGTACGGGCAGTAGAGGTGCTCCGAGTACATGCGCTCGCGCTCGGGGTCGTCCTGGGGGAGGTCGACGAAGTCGAGGACGACCATGCCTCCGGACAGGCCGAGCGCGGTCTCCACGGAGTCCGTGAGGCGGCGCTTGGCGCCCTCCTTCACCGTGAGGCGGTCGACGACCACCTCGATGGTGTGCTTCTCCTGCTTCTTCAGCTTCGGCGGTTCGGAGAGCTGGATCGTCTCTCCGTCGACCCGCGCCCGGCTGTACCCCTTGGTCTGGAGATCACCGAAGAGGTCGACGAACTCGCCCTTGCGCTCACGCACCAGCGGCGACAGGACCTGGAATCGGCTCCCCTCGGGCAGCTCCAGGACCTTGTCGACGATCGCCTGCGGTGACTGGCGCGAGATGGGGCGGCCGCACTCGGGGCAGTGCGGCTTGCCGATACGCGCGAAGAGCAGGCGCAGGTAGTCGTAGACCTCGGTGATGGTGCCGACCGTCGAGCGCGGGTTGCGCGAGGTCGACTTCTGGTCGATGGAGACAGCCGGCGACAGGCCCTCGATGAAGTCGACGTCCGGCTTGTCCATCTGCCCGAGGAACTGCCGGGCGTACGAGGACAGCGATTCGACGTACCTCCGCTGTCCTTCGGCGAAGATCGTGTCGAACGCGAGCGAGGACTTGCCCGACCCGGACAGACCCGTGAAGACGATGAGCGAGTCGCGCGGGAGGTCGAGCGAGACATTCTTGAGGTTGTGCTCGCGCGCCCCACGGACGATGAGACGGTCGGCCACGCCGGTCCGCACCTTTCTTGAGAGAAGTGACAGGGGCGGGGCCCCCGTCATTTTTCAGACTAGGGGGAGCCACTGACAGCGCCGGTTGGTTTCCCTGGTTGGTAACAATCCCGGGCCATCCAGCATGCCCGACGCCGCGCCTGAGCCTATAGCACGCGCATTCGATTTGCAGGGGTGGTCCACCACCTTCACCCGAACGTGTGGCGAGGCTAAGGTCGTTGACATGAACGATCATGTGCGCGACCTGGCGTCAGTACGTGACGCGACCGAACGGCTGCTCACCGCAGCGGCCAAACTCGACAACGCCTCCGTGGCCGAGCCGTCACGGCTGCCCGGCTGGAGCCGCGGCCATGTCCTGGCCCATATCGCCCGCAACGCGGACGCTCTCGTCAACGTCCTCGAAGGGCACCCCATGTACGCCTCCGCGGACGCCCGCGACACCGACATCGAGCGGGACGCGCCACGGCCGCTGGACGTCCAGCTGGCCGACGTACGCGAGAGCGCGGCCCGCTTCCAGGCGACGGGCGCCGCGCCCGCGGACTGGTCCCGCACGGTGGAACTGCGCAACGGGGTCACCGACGCGGCATCCCGGGTGCCGTTCCGGCGATGGGTCGAGGTGGAGCTGCATCACGTGGATCTGGGAATCGGGTACGAGCTGGAGGACCTTTCCGAGGAATTCACTCAGCGGGAGATCAACTTCCTCGCCGAGCGCTTCCGGGGCCACTCCGACGTGCCAGCCCTGTTGATCAAGCAGGACGACGGCCGCATGATTCCCACCGGAGCTGTCGAGTCCGTCTCCCAGGAGCAGATCCAGAGCGGCTATGTGCCACCTCCTCCCGGGCTCACGGTCAGCGGCCGTCAGGCGGACCTCCTCGGCTGGCTCTGCGGCCGCCGCGACGGTTCCGCACTGAGCACCGACGGCGGTCCGCTCCCCGCACTCCCCCCGCTATAGGCTGAGGACCATGACGTACAGCGGAGCGGTGAAGGTCGGCGGCCCTGCGGATGTGCATGAGTTGCAGGACCTGATGATCTCCAAGGTCGCGGTCGGTCCGATGGACAACAACGCCTATCTGCTGCGCTGCCGGGCCACGGACGAACAACTGCTGATCGACGCGGCCAACGAAGCCGGGACGCTGCTCACACTGATCGGCGCCGACGGCATCGCGTCCGTGGTCACCACTCATCAGCACGGCGACCACTGGCAGGCGCTCGCGGAGGTCGTGGCGGCCACCGGTGCGCGTACGTACGCGGGTCGGGACGACGCGGAGGGCATTCCCGTACCGACCGACGTCCTGGTCGACGACGGCGACACGATCCGGGTGGGGCGCGTGGAGCTGACCGCACGCCATCTGGTGGGGCACACGCCCGGCTCGATCGCGCTCGTCTACGACGATCCGCACGGGCATCCTCATGTGTTCACGGGTGACTGTCTTTTCCCGGGTGGTGTCGGCAACACCCGTAAGGATCCAAAGGCGTTCGCCAGCCTGATCCACGATGTCGAGACGAAGATCTTCGATGTGCTCCCGGACGAGACGTGGGTCTACCCGGGGCACGGCAACGACACGACGCTGGGCGCGGAGCGGCCGCACCTGCCGGAGTGGCACGCACGGGGTTGGTGAACTGCTCGGCGTCGACAGTGAGTTGGTGAACTGCTCAGCGCCACGCGTGAGTTGGCGAACCGTCTGACGCCGGGCGCGCGTTGACGTTGGTGGCTCGGCGGACGAGGACGCGCGTTTCGCGGGCGCGCCGTCGCGCGCCCCGTGTGAACCGAACGCACGCGCCGGTATCACGCACGCGCTCCCGGCGCACGAGACCGCGCGATCCACTGGAAGCAGCCCGCGCAGGAAGACGGCTCCTGAGCGGAGGGGCCGCCGGCCAACCGATCCCCGCCCTCGGGCTGGCGGCCCACCACGGCGGCGGCCGGTCGACGTCCGGCGGCCGGCCACCACCGTGGCGTCCGCCGACTCCGGTGCTCGGCGAGTCCGGAGGTCACGCGTCCGCTTGCCCCGCGCCCGCCAGCGCCGCGACCCGCTCCACCCCGAACACGTATCCCTGCACGCCGCAGCCCGCGATGACCCCGTCGGCTCGGAGCGAGACGTACGAGTGGTGCCGGAACTCCTCGCGTTTGTGGATGTTGGAGATGTGGACCTCCAACACGGGCATGCCGTCACAGGTGTTGAGGGCATCCAGGATCGCGACGGAGGTATGCGAGTAGGCACCGGGGTTGATCACAATGCCGACATGGTTCCGGCGTGCCACGTGGATCCAGTCGACCAGTTCGCCCTCGTGGTTGGACTGGCGGAAGTCCACGGTGCCGCCGTACGTGGCCGCCGCCTTGGCGCACATCGCCTCGACGTCGGCAAGCGTGTCCGAGCCGTAGATCTCCGGCTGGCGCTGCCCCAGGAGGTTCAGGTTGGGGCCGTTGAGGATCATGATCGGGGCGTTGGCGAGGGTGCGGGGCACTGTTCCTCCGGTCCTGTCGGCTGAGCCGTCGCCCGAGGGCGCCGTTCAGGTCTGCTGCTCAGACTCGGTTTATCACGGTGCGCCGGGGCGGGGACGGCTCGTACGCTCCGGTCATGACGCCCCCTACGTATCCGCCCAAGCCGTCGCCCGGCGACCGAATCGCCGTCATCTCGCCGTCCGCGGGACTCCCGGGCCTCTTCCCACTCCCCTACGAGCTGGGCCTGGAGCGGCTGCGCAAGGAGTACGGCCTCGAACCGGTCGAGTACCCGGCCACCCGCACGATGGGCGCGACACCTCAGGCGCGGGCCGACGACATTCATGCGGCGTTCGCCGATCCGACGGTCAAGGCGGTCATCGCGTCGATCGGCGGCGACGACCAGATCACCGTGCTGCCGCTGCTGGACCGGGAGTTGATCCGCGCGAACCCGAAGCCGTTCTTCGGCATGAGCGACAACACGAACCTGCTCGCGTATCTGCACCACACCGGGATCGTCGCCTATCACGGCGCGAGCGTGATGTGCGAACTCGGCCGGCCGGGCGCCGTGCACCCGCTGACCGCGGAGTCGCTGCGAGCCGCGCTCTTCACCCCGGGCGAGTACGAGCTCAAGCCCGCCGAGCGTTTCCGTGACATCGACCTGCCATGGGACTCCCCGGAGACCTACGTCTCCGAGCCGCCGACCGAGCCCGGTGGCGGCTGGACCTGGCACCGCCCGGAGCGGGTGGTCGAGGCGCGCTCCTGGGGAGGCAACATCGAGATCCTGTCCTGGCTGCTGATGGCGGACCGCGAGGTCGCCCGCGATTCCTCCGTGTACGACGGCTGTGTGCTGTTCCTGGAGACGTCCGAGGACATGCCGAGTGCCAACGACGTCTTCTGGATCCTGCGGAGCATGGGCGAGCGCGGACTGCTCGGCCGCTTCTCCGCGCTCCTGATGGGTCGCCCCAAGACGTGGTCCTTCGAGAAGCCCAACGCCCCGGAGGCGAAGGCCCGTTACGCGCGCGAGCAGCGCAAGGCGGTGCTCCGGGCGGTGGACATGTACGCCCAGGACATGATGGTCGTCCTCGATGTGGACTTCGGTCACACCGATCCGCAACTGGTCATTCCCTACGGGGGCGTGATCCGCGTGGACGGTCCGGCTCGGCGTATCACTGTGGTGTATTGAGCATCACTGTGGTGTATTGGCGCTGCATGAGCTCCCGCACGCCCCCGTGACCACCCGTCACGGTGGGTAGTTGACGCGGCATGCACGAAGTACGCTCTGTAAGGACACCCTCCATGCTGCGGCTCGCGGCTGCCTCGCTCGCCGGGACCGCGATCGAGTTCTACGACTTCTTCATCTACGGGACGGCGGCCGCGCTCGTCCTGGGCCCTCTGTTCTTCCCGACGTTCTCGCCGGTGGCGGGCACGCTCGCGGCCTTCGCGACCTTCGGCGTCGGCTTCGTGGCGCGGCCCCTGGGATCGGTGCTGTTCGGGCACATCGGGGACCGGCACGGACGGCGGCCCGTTCTCGTCGTCTCCTTGTTGCTGACGGGCGCCGCGACTGTCGCGGTCGGCTGCGTACCGACGTACGACGCGATCGGTGTGACCGCTCCGGTGCTCCTTCTTGTGCTGCGTTTTCTGCAGGGGCTCGGGCTCGGCGGGGAGTGGGGTGGGGCGGTGCTGCTGACCGCGGAGCACGCGCCCGCCGAGCGGCGCGGGCTGTGGTCGAGTTTCCCGCAGATCGGTCCGGCGGTGGGGTTCGTGCTGGCCAACGGGGTGGTACTGGTGCTGTCGGCGACGCTGTCGGAAGCGCAGTTCGCGGCCTGGGGGTGGCGGGTGCCGTTCTGGGCGGCGGGGGTGCTGGCCGTAGCGGGGCTATGGTTGCGCTCCTCGCTCGCCGAGAGCCCTCAGTTCCTCGGTATCGACGACCACGCGCGCGTGCCGCTCGCCGAAGTGCTGCGCGGTCATTGGCGGCTGTTGCTGCTGACGGCGGGGGCGCTCGCCATCGGGTACGCCGTGTTCTACGCGGTGACGACCTGGTCCCTCGCCTACGCGACCGAACGGCTCGGGGTGAGCCGTACCGTCATGCTCGCCTGCATCATGGCCGCCGTGGTCGTGAAGGGCGTGCTGACGCCCGTGGTCGCGCTCCTCGGCGACCGCTACGGCCGACGGCCGCTGTGCCTGATCGGCTGCGCGGCCGCCGCGCTCTGGATGTTCCCGATGGTCGCGCTCCTGTCGACCGGCGAACCCCTGCTGATGTTCCTCGGCTTCCTGGTGGCGATGCTCGCGTTCATCACCATGTTCGCGGTGGTCGCCGCGTATCTCCCGGAGTTGTACGAGCCCCGCGTGCGCTGCACGGGCGCCGCCGTGGGCTACAACCTCGGCGGGGTGCTCGGCGGCGCGCTCACGCCGATCGTGGCGACGGCGGCGGCCCAAGGTGAACGCGTTCCCTGGGGCGTGGCCGCGTATCTGACGGGGATCGCGCTGCTGAGCCTGGGGTGCTTCGCACTGCTGCCGGAGACACGACCGGTGCGCGTGGTCGCGGCCAAGGCCACCGCGGGCTGAAAGCCGCGGGATGACAACGCCGGGAGCGGTGGTCGGCAATGCGCCGAACGCCGCTCCCGGTGCTGGTTGTTCCTGCGTCCGCGGTTGTCAGGCCTCGATGCTGTCCTTCGAAGTGCCTTCGGTCTCCTTCTGCGCCGCCTCGGCCGCCGCCTGCTTCTTGGAGGCCATCAGGCTGGTGATCGTGGTGACGATCAGGACCGCACAGATCACACCGAGGGAGACCGGGATGGAGATCTCCGGGACGTGGACCCCGGACTCGTGCAGCGCGTGCAGCACCAGCTTGACGCCGATGAAGCCGAGGATGACCGACAGGCCGTAGCTGAGGTGGACCAGCTTCTTGAGCAGACCGCCGATGAGGAAGTACAGCTGTCGCAAACCCATCAGCGCGAACGCGTTGGCCGTGAACACGATGTACGGATCCTGGGTCAGGCCGAAGATCGCAGGGATCGAGTCGAGCGCGAAGAGGACGTCCGTGGTACCGATCGCGAGCATGACGACGAGCATCGGCGTCATGACCCGCTTGCCGTTCTGCTGGATCCACAGCTTGGTGCCGTGGTAGCGGTCGGCCACACCGAAGCGCTTCTCGACGGCCTTGAGGAGCTTGTTCTCCTCCCACTCCTCCTCGGGGTCGTCGGCCCTGGCCTCCTGGATCAGCTTCCAGGCGGTGTAGATCAGGAAGGCGCCGAAGATGTAGAAGACCCAGGCGAAGCTGGAGAGGATCGCGGCGCCCGCGGCGATGAAGATCGCACGGAGCACGAGGGCTATCAGCACACCGACCATCAGCACCCGCTGCTGGTACTGCGAGGGCACCGAGAACTTCGCCATGATCAGGACGAAGACGAAGAGATTGTCGACGCTTAGCGATTTCTCGGTGATGTAGCCCGCGAAGAACTCGCCTGACGGCTGTCCGCCGCCGAAGACGAGCAGTCCGAGTCCGAACAGTGCGGCCAGGACGATCCAGACGATGGTCCAGATTCCGGCTTCCTTGATCGATACGTCGTGGGGTTTACGGCCGATGAAGAAGTCGACCGCGATGAGGGCGACAAGGCCCACGATGGTCAGGACCCAAAGGGTCGTCGAAACATCCACTGCGCCTCCGGCAGTACGTAACGGCAAATGTCAGCGTCGTCGCTGCCGGAGGTCTCTTCCACCCGGGCCCCTGGGGCGCATGAGACGCCTGGAGCCTTCGGGCCGACGCCCCGGGATCTGGCCAGATCCGTATTGACGGGTACGCCGCAGTAGGTAGGGAGTACTCCCCTCCGCACGAACTACGGTACCCCAATCACCAAGGATTGGTAAAGAGATTGGCAAAGGAAGAGCCAAATTCCCTGGTCAGATGGGTTGACGAAGTCTTGGGACGACGCGCGAGACGGCACGCGACGGGCAGGCGACGGACTCCGCGGAGCGTCAGCGCTTCCAGGCGCGGCGGGCTGCCGCGACCTGAGTGAGGACGTGCTGGAGCACCTGGCTGCCGGGCGGTACGAGTGAGGGCTCGTACGTCCACGCGTGCCCGACCCAGGGGTCGGCGAGGTGGTCGTCGGGCACCGGGGTGAGGCGCAGGAGGGAGCGCCAGAGCGGGTCGAGCAGCGGTCCGTAGGCGGCGGCATCCTCCCGGTCGGCGACCATCATGAGGTGAACGCCGACGGCTGGGCCTTCGTCCGCGAGGTAGCGCAGCTGGGTCACCGCGCGGTCGTCGAAACCGTGCGGGAAGTCGTTGACGATCAGCAGCTGCTCGGCCGTGTCGAGGTCGGGCGGGAGCGAGTCGGCCGCGCCTGCGCGGATCGCCATCTGCACCAGGTCGACACGCTGGGTGAGCCTGGCCAGGACGTCGTTCACACCCGCGGCGCCGACGGCGGGCGGAGCGTGGAGCACACCGGTCTGCACGAGCGGCGCGAGCGCCGAGGCGCCGGAACCCGCCGGGTCGATGACGTGCACCGTGTACTCGCCCGCCGGGTAGACGGCGAGCAGCCGGGCGGCATGCGTCACTGCTGTGTCCATGGCAAGGCGGCGCAGCTCGTCGGAGTCGGCGAGCGAGCCGTCGAGGGATCCGGCGCGGCCGCTGTCGATCCACAAGCCGCGCTCCAGCGGCAGCCGCACCAGCATCGGGATGTTCAGGCCGGAGCTCTCCGGCAGCTGGAGGTCGCCCAGGCGCAGGGCCATGGGGATCTCCATAGGCGCGCGGTAGCCCTGCCAGACGGGGCTGTCCCAGCGCGCGAACGCCGGAGGCAGCGCAGGCTCGACGACCTCGGATTCGGCGCTGAGCTGGGCGAGGTCACGGTCGAGCGCGGCCCTGGCCTGATCGACAAGCTGGGAGTGCTTGGCGCGGGCCGTCTCGCGCGCGGTATCCGCCTGTCCGCCTATGCGGCTGCGCGGGTCGGACAGGACCTTGTCGAGCTCCTGTTCCATACGCGAATCGGCGAAGTCGACGGCGCTGCGATAGGCGGCCATGGTGCGGGCCAGATCCTCGAACATGCCCCACACCTGGTTGTAGAGCCGCTCCTCCATGGACCAGCCGGTCGCGTCGCCCGCGACGGGCTGCGCGGGCTGTCCGGGCTGGGCCGGTGGCACGGTCGGCGGGGGCGACGGAGGTGCGGCGGCCTGCCGGCCGGGGTGACTGTAGTTGACCGGACCACCGGCTCCCGGCATGGAAGGCTGCGTGGTGGCGGACGGATCTGTCTGAGCGGGTCCTTCGGGATAGCCGGCCTGCGGCGATACGTGACCGGTGGCGCCCTGAGGGGTGGGCCCACCCTGGTCGGAACCCAGCGCCGATGTCGCGGCATGCCGAGAGCGGTCGCCGTCGGCCGTGCGCGGCGGAGGCGCGGCCACCGAACGTGCCAGGCCCTGAACCACCGCCTCGTTGATGTCGTGTGCGAGCTGGGGTGCCTGGACCAGGCCCTGGTCGGCGAGGAGCTCGGCGAGGCCGCCCGCGTACCCCTGGCCGACCGCGCGCACCTTCCAGGCACCCTGCCTGCGGTACAGCTCGAGAGCGACGACGGCCGCCTCGGCGTCGAGACCCGTGATCGTGTAGCTGGCGATCTCGGAACCGTCGAGTCCGGTGACCGCCACGAAAGGAGCGGCGACGGAGCCGAACTGGACCGGGCCCCCGACTCCGGACGGCAGTGCGAGCAGCACACTGACCCGGTGCACGGCCTCTGTCAGGGCGTCCAAGTCGAAGGCGAGACGGTGGTCGGCCGCCGCCTGCTTGGAGACCTCGAGGCCGGGCAGAGTGGGCGAGCCCGGGTGGGCCACCCACTCGACGCCTTGCACCTTGCCGTTCTCGTCACCGAGCGTGGCTCCCGCCACGATCGGCTTGCCGGCCGACACCCGGATCTCGAGTCGGGCTTGGGGCAGCGGATGGTTCTGTCCCCGCACCAGCTCGGCCGTCATCGCCTTCTCCCCCTCGTTTCGTCTGCGCCGGGCTGCCTACAGATGCGGCAGGATCGCCGGCATCAGGTCCTGGAAGGTACGGCCGTTGGCCGGCGTACCGAGAGCGGTCATCTGCCAGCCCGGGCCCGCGCGGTGCACCTTCGCCATGATCTGTGCCGTGTACTGGCCGCCGCCCGCCAGTGTGTAGCGGGCGAGTTCCTGGCCGTTGGTCTCGTCGACCAGTCGGCAGAACGCGTCCTGCACCTCCTGGAACGTCTGGCCCGTGAAGGAATTCACGGTGAAGACGATCTGGTCGATGTGGACCGGGATACGCGCGAGGTCGACGAGGATCGCCTCGTCGTCGCCGCCCTGGCCGACACCGCCGACGAGGTTGTCTCCGGTGTGCCGCACGGAGCCGTCGTCGCTGACGAGGTGACGGAAGAACACCACGTCGACCGGCTGCTTGTCCGCGAAGAGCACGGCCGAGGCGTCGAGGTCGATCTCCCGGGTGCGCGAGCCGAACAGGCCGCGGCGCGGGGCCGCCTGCCAGCCGAGCCCCATGCGCACCGCGGTCAGGGTGCCTCCGTCGTTCTTCTGCAGACTGATGGCCTGACCCTTGGTCATGTTGACCGTCACGCGCTGTTCCCCTCTCGAACGTCCCCTGTTGCCGCAGAATCCTGCGGTTGACCAGCAACCCTACGCAGGGGCACCGACAGTGCCTAAGCCTGGCCCACACTTTGTGTCGGTCTTGCAACACAGCGCGCCATTCGCGGTGGTCAGGCGATGCCCGCCTCCTTCATCTGGCGTAGTTCCTTCTTCATTTCCGAGACTTCGTCGCGCAGCCGGGCGGCGATCTCGAACTGCAGGTCGGCGGCGGCCGCGCGCATCCGCTCTGTCATCTCCTCGATCTGTCCGGCGAGTTCGGCCGCGGGGCGGTCGGTGGGCACGGTCTCCTTGGCCTTGCCCCTGGCGGGCTTGGCTCCCTTGGCGGCCTGCGAACCGAGCGCGGGCACCGGGGCCTTGGCACCCTTGCCGTCCTTCAGGTTGCGATAGCCCGTGCCGAGCAGCTGCTCCGTGTCGACGTCCTCGCGGGCGATCTGCGCCACGATGTCGTTGATCTTCTTCCGGAGGGGCTGCGGATCGAGGCCCCTCTCCTTGTTGTAAGCGACCTGCTTCTCCCGGCGGCGGTTGGTCTCCTCGATGGCCTTCTCCATGCCCGGGGTGATCTTGTCGGCATACATGTGGACCTGACCGGACACGTTGCGCGCCGCGCGGCCGATGGTCTGGATCAGTGAGGTGCCGGAACGCAGGAAGCCCTCCTTGTCGGCGTCGAGGATCGACACCAGGGAGACCTCGGGCAGGTCGAGCCCCTCCCTCAGGAGGTTGATGCCGACCAGGACGTCGAATTCTCCGGCACGGAGTTCCCGCAGCAGCTCGACACGGCGCAGCGTGTCGACGTCGCTGTGCAAGTAGCGCACCTGGATGCCCAGTTCGAGGAAGTAGTCGGTGAGGTCCTCGGCCATCTTCTTGGTGAGCGTGGTGACCAGGATGCGCTCGTCCTTCTCGGTGCGCTTGCGGATCTCGTGCACCAGGTCGTCGATCTGCCCCTCGGTCGGCTTGACCACGACCTCCGGGTCGACGAGGCCGGTGGGGCGGATGATCTGCTCGACGAAGCCGTCCCCGCGCGAGAGCTCGTACTTGCCCGGAGTTGCGGACAGGTAGACGGCCTGGCCGATGCGCTCCTGGAACTCCTCCCACTTCAGGGGGCGGTTGTCCAGGGCGGAGGGCAGCCGGAAGCCGTGGTCGACGAGGGTGCGCTTTCGGGAGGCGTCGCCTTCGTACATGGCGCCGATCTGCGGCACCGTGACGTGCGACTCGTCGATGACCAGCAGGAAGTCGTCCGGGAAGTAGTCGAGGAGGGTGTTGGGCGGGGAGCCGGGGTCGCGGTCGTCGAAGTGCATCGAGTAGTTCTCGACGCCGGAGCAGGAGCCGATCTGGCGGAGCATCTCCAGGTCGTACGTGGTGCGCATGCGCAGCCGCTGAGCCTCCAGGAGCTTGCTCTGCTTCTCCAGCTCGGTGAGGCGCTCCTCGAGCTCCTTCTCGATGCCGTTGACGGCCTTCTCCAGGCGCTCCGGGCCCGCCACGTAGTGCGATGCCGGGAAGACGTACAGCTGCTCGTCGTCGCTGATGACCTCGCCGGTGAGCGGATGCAGCGTGGAGAGGGCCTCGATCTCGTCGCCGAACATCTCGATGCGGACGGCCAGTTCCTCGTAGACCGGGAAGATCTCGATCGTGTCCCCGCGGACCCGGAAGGTGCCCCGCGCGAAGGCCATGTCGTTGCGCGTGTACTGGATGTCGACGAAGCGGCGCAGTAGGTCGTCCCGGTCGATCTCGTCGCCGACCTTGAGGGCGACCATCCGGTCCACGTACTCCTGCGGTGTGCCGAGGCCGTAGATGCAGGAGACCGAGGCGACCACGACGACGTCACGGCGGGTGAGCAGCGAGTTGGTCGCGGAGTGGCGCAGGCGCTCGACCTCCTCGTTGATCGAGGAGTCCTTCTCGATGTAGGTGTCCGACTGCGGGACGTACGCCTCGGGCTGGTAGTAGTCGTAGTACGAGACGAAGTATTCGACCGCGTTGTTCGGCAGCAGCTCGCGGAACTCGTTGGCCAGCTGGGCGGCCAGGGTCTTGTTCGGCGCCATCACGAGGGTGGGGCGCTGGAGCTTCTCGATCATCCACGCGGTGGTCGCGGACTTGCCGGTGCCGGTCGCGCCGAGAAGGACGACATCCTTCTCACCTGCGCGGATGCGCCGTTCGAGCTCGGCGATGGCAGCGGGCTGGTCGCCGCTGGGCGAATAGGGACTGACGACCTCGAAGGGCGCCACCGTGCGTTCGATCTTGGATACGGGCCGCATGAATCAACCGTACGACTCCGCACTGACAACGGGGCTAGGGCCTGTCCGGCGGATCAGGTCGGAGGAAAGTAACGGTGCCTGATCAGCGGGCGTGAGCGGGGTCTGGTGCGTGCAGCTGCAAGGCGGAGGATCGAGTCGACGCGATGGGGTTCCCCCCGCGCGAGCTCGATTCGAGCGTGGGGGAGTCGGCGATTGACGACAACGCGGCAGATGTGCGTGCCAGACCCCGCGTCTCCGGCACGATCCGCCGGGCAGGCCCTAGATCACTACCTCTGCGGGGTCCGGGAGCCGGGGCGGTCGGGGCGGCGGCGCGGGCGGGACGTGGGACGGCGGCCGGTGTGACGGATCATGTGGGCCGGGATGCCGGGCTTCTGCTGGGCCGGGCTCCAGTCGGCTTTGCCCATGACCATCAGCGGGTCGAACATCATGACGACGCCGGCCAGGAACAGGAAGGCGAGGGGGCCGATCAGCATGGGGGCCAGCAGACTCGCGGGCGAGTCACCGGAGGTGACGTCGGTGGTGCCGTGCAGATGGACGCTGAGCGCGGCCATGCCCGTGTAGTGCATGCCGCTGACGGCGAGGCCCATGACGAGGCTCGCTCCCACGCTCCACAGGAAGCCGCGGACCTGGCCCGCCGCCCAGAGTGCCGCGGTCGCGGCCGCGACGGCTATGACGACTGAGGCGGCCACGGTGAAGGTGTTGTACTCGAGCTTTCCGTTGAGCTGCATTCCGGCCATGCCCAGGTAGTGCATCGAGGCGATGCCCAGGCCGGTGATGGTGCCTCCGGTGAACAGGGCCGTTCCGGAAGCCCCTTTGTAGCCGACGATGAAGATCCCGATGCCGACCATGAGGATGGCGACGCCGAGGCTCGCGAACGTGATCGGTTTGTCGTAGCGGATCGGGGTCTCCTGGACGGAGAAACCCATCATCGCGATGAAGTGCATGGTCCAGATGCCGGAGCCGATCGCCGCAGAGCCCAGCGCGAGCCAGCCGGGCCTCCAGGAGTGGGCGACCAGCATCGATCTGGTGGTGCAGCGCAGGCCGAGCGCGCCACCGAGGCAGGCCATGAGGTACGCCACCAGCGGTGTGACGAGTCCGTAGCTGAATCCGTCGACCGTGCCCTGCATGCGCGGTTGCCCTTCCGCCCTGTTGCGTCCCGGAATTTCCTGCAATGCCCCCGTCCCAGGACCGCCATGGCGGCCGGGGTTGACGCAGAGAGTATGACCCCCACCAGAGCGCTCGAACGATTTTCCGGCAAAGAAACACGCTCTTACCTCAGTTGTGCGGCACCGGTGATTGCCGCCGGGCAACTCCGTTCAATCTGTGGCCATCCTGTACCTCCCTCCTGTTGACACTCCGCTGTCACCATGGAGCTGCCCGTGACCACAGACGCAAGGAGTACGCATGCACGCGCGCGCTGCCGCCGGCACGACCACAGCACTCCTGGGAGCCGCCGCCCTTGTTCTGCCCCTCTCCCCCGCTCACGCCGCGGTGGGCGACGACCAGCCGCTGGTCGTCGCCCACCGCGGTGCTTCCGCCTACGCCCCCGAGAACACCCTGGCCGCCATAGACAAGGCGGCGGAGCTGGGTTTCCGCTGGGTCGAGAACGACGTCCAGCGCACCAAGGACGGCGAGCTCGTGGTGATCCACGACGACAACCTGGCGCGTACGACCAATGTCGAGGAGATCTTCCCCAACCGGGCTCCGTGGATGGTCAAGGACTTCACCGCGGCGGAGATCGCACGCCTGGACGCGGGCAGCTGGTTCAGTCCCGAGTACGCGGGCGCGCACGTGCCGACGCTGAAGCAGTACATGAACCGGGTCTCCCGCAACCATCAGAAGCTCGTGCTGGAGATCAAGAAGCCCGAGCTCTACCCGGGCATCGAGAAGGAGACCCTCAAGGTCCTCAGCAACGAGGGCTGGCTGGGTCCGCAAGCCGTACGGAGCAAGCTGGTCATCCAGAGTTTCAGCGCGGACAGCGTACGGACCGTGCACGAGCTGCGGCCCGCCATCAAGACGGGCTTCCTGGGTACGCCGGCGGTCGCGGAACTGCCCGCGTACGCGAAGTTCGCCGATCAGATCAACTCGACGCACACGTCCATCTCGACCGACTACGTCGCCTCGATCCACGCGCTCGAGGGACCGCACGGCAGGCAGCTGGAGATCTTCACATGGACCGTCGACACCGCGGACGGTGCTCGACGCGTCGCGGACTTCGGTGTGGACGGCATCATCACGAACAAACCGGACGTGGTCCGGGCGGCGCTGAACGAGCTCTGAGGTTCTCGACCGGAGCGCTCACCGGTGGCGCGGACGCCTCAGGCGTCCGCGCCACCGGCGTTGTCAGTGGTGCGCCGTACGGTGGGGCTCATGAACAGCCATGGGCAGAACGAGCAGCGGGTGGTGTGGGCCGTCGCCGGCAGCGACATCGGTCCGCTGCTGCTGGCCGCGACCGGCGAAGGTCTGGTCAACGTCGTCTTCCACGCCACGGACACGGTGCGCGACAAAGCGCTCGACCGGCTGCGGTCCCGGCTCGGCGCCGAGCCCGTCGAGGCACCCGACTCCCCACTGCTGGCCGAGGCGATACGCCAGATTCAGGCGTACTTCGCGGGCGACCGGCACGACTTCGAGCTGCCGCTGGACTGGTCCCTGATCTCCGGCTTCAACCGCCAGGTGCTGCACGAGCTGGCGTCCGGCGTTCCGTACGGGACGGTCGTGGGGTACGGCGACCTGGCAGGCCGGGTGGGTCAGCCGGGCGCGGCTCAGGCCGTGGGCATGGCCATGGGCGCCAATCCGCTGCCGGTCATCGTGCCGTGCCACCGGGTCGTCGAGAGCGACGGCGGCATCGGCGGCTTCGGGGGCGGCCTGGAGACGAAGCGGAAACTGCTGGCGCTGGAAGGGGTGCTGCCGGAGCCGTTGTTCTGAGGGTGTCCCGAGTTCGGGAGAGGGGGGAGACTGCGCCGGTGACCACATCCTTCGCGCGTGCGCACACATCCGACGCGGCTGGTTCGCCATGAGCGCCGTCGAGCGGCAGACCGCCGTGCCCGTCGACGCGGACGGGCTGTCGGCTCTGCGGCGCCGTACCTCCGCTGTGCTCATCGCCAGTCAGATCCTGGGCGGACTGGGCGTCGCCATCGGTATCGCGCTCGCCGTCGTGCTGGCCGAGGACATCAGCGGTACGGAGTCGCTGGCGGGACTCGCGCCCACCGCGACGGTCACGGGAACGGCGGTGCTCTCTGTGCCGCTGGCCGCGCTGATGACCGCGCGCGGTCGCCGCCCGGGACTCGTTCTGGCCTATCTCATCGGTGCCCTGGGCGCGGGCCTCGTCGTGATCGCGGCGGTCGTCGGCAGCTTTCCGCTGCTGTTGCTGGGCATGGCGGCTTTCGGCGCGGCCTCGTCGGCGAATCTGCAGGCACGCTTCGCGGCCGCCGACCTCGCCGAGCCCCAGCGACGGGCCCGGGCGATCTCGAACGTCGTGTGGGCGACCACGATCGGTGCGGTCCTCGGTCCCAACATCGCCGCGCCCGCGGGGCGCAGCGTCTCCGGGCTCGGCATACCGGAGGCGGCGGGCCCCTTCCTGTGGGCGGCCGGGGTCTTCCTCCTCTCTGCGCTTCTGGTCGCCGTGCTGCTGCGACCTGACCCGTTGCTGACCGCCCGCGCGCTCGCGCCGGTCGAGGAGCAGTCCGCCGAGGCGCGCTCCATACGGGCCGGGCTGGCCGCGGTGCGGGCCTCGGCGCGCGCCCGTCTCGCCCTGGTGACGGTGGCCGTCTCGCACACCGCGATGGTCTCGGTCATGTCGATGACACCGGTCGACCTCGATCACCACGGCGCGAGCATCGATCTGATCGGGCTGGTCATCAGCGGCCATATCGCGGGCATGTACGCCTTCTCGCCGATCATGGGGCGGCTCTCGGACCGGCTCGGGCGCCTCTCGGTGATAGGCCTCGCCGTGGGGCTGCTGGCCTGCGCGGCGCTGCTCGCGGGCACGGCGGGCGGCAGCCACTGGCAGAGCGCCGCCGGACTCTTCCTGCTGGGCCTCGGCTGGTCGGCCGGCCTCGTCTCGGGCTCCGCCCTCCTCACGGACTCCGTGCCCCAGCCCGCGCGCGCCGCCGCACAGGGGCTGTCAGACCTGACCATGAACACCTCAGCGGGCGTCGGCGGCGCGGCAGCGGGCCTCATCGTCGCGCAGGCGGGCTACGGCTGGCTTAACCTCATCGCCGCCTGCCTGCTGCTGCCGCTCGGCGCGCTGGCACTGTTCACCCGGGGCAGACGCAAGGCGGACACGGCGATATCCGAAATACCTCGAACACCTCGCGACACCGACGGCTGAGGGGTGTCCACGCGCGCGTGGACACCCCTTTTCCCTGCCTGAGATACCTGAGAGCTATTCGTAGTGCCGTGCCTCGAAGACGTTTCCGTCCGGGTCCCGGAAGTAGAAGCTGCGCTTGGCCATTCCGCGGGCGCCGAACGCGTCGTACGAGAAGTCCGAGACGGGCACGGACCGCTCCTCGAGACGAGTACGGAGCGCGTCGAAGTCCTCACCAGGGAGGGAGAGACATACGTGGTTGACCGGGTGGCCGGCACTTTCTGCCGCCCCGGGGACAGCGTCCATACGTGCGGCCAACGGCAGGGGCGCGAGGTCGAAGATGGTCTCCTCATTGAGGCGTACGGAAGGGAACGATGCCATCCCCGCGGCGAATTCGGTGACCCTGAGGGGCTCCATGCCGAGCGTCTTCTCGTAGAAGTCGGCCGAGGCGACGGGGTCGCGCACCCAGAGGACGACGTGGTCGAGACGTATCGAGTTGTCCGTCATGCCCCCAGGCTGCTGCCCCCTTCCGGGCCGCCGCAAGGGTTTGGCCACACGTGCCGCCCGCCAGGAATGATGGGGAGAGCCGACAGACAGGAGGCACGCGCGTGCTGGTGGTGTCCGAAGAGGTACGGGAGGCGCTCGCCGCGCACCGGCCGGTGGTGGCCCTGGAGTCCACGATCATCGCCCATGGGCTGCCGCGCCCACGCAATCTCCAGGTGGCGCTGGAGCTGGAGGAGGCCGTACGCCAGGAGGGGGCCGTTCCCGCGACGATCGCCGTCCTGGACGGACAGCCCCATGTGGGCCTCGACAAGAAGCAGTTGGAGCGGGTCGCGAACGAGGACGGCATCCGCAAGCTCGGTCATCGCGATCTGCCGCTCGCCGTCGCCACGGGAGCGAGCGGGGCGACCACGGTGTCCGCGACAGCACTGCTGGCCGCGCGGGCGGGCGTCCGCGTGTTCGCGACGGGTGGGCTCGGTGGCGTGCACCGGGAGTGGACGGTCACCCAGGACGAGTCCGCCGACCTGGGGCTTCTGGCACGTACCCGGATCACGGTGGTGTGCGCGGGCGTGAAGTCCATCCTGGACGTGCCGGCGACCCTGCAGCGCCTGGAGACACTGGGCGTCGCGGTCGCCGGGTACGCGACGGTGAGCTTTCCCGGCTTCTATCTGTCCGACTCGGGACATCCGGTGGACTGGACGCTTCAGTCACCTGCCGAGGTCGCGGCCGTCATGCGCGCACAGGACGCGCTCGACGGGCCCGAGTCGGCCCTGATCGTCGCGAATCCCGTGCGCGAGGCGGAGCAGCTCGATCCCGAGCTCCACGCGCGCGTGCTGGCCGACGCTCTGCAGGCGTGTGAGGCGGAGGGCGTGACAGGCCAGGCGGTCACGCCGTTCCTGCTCGACTATCTGGTCCGGCACACGGACGGGGCCTCGCTGAGCGCCAATCTGGCGGCCGTACGCGGCAACGTACGGCTCGCGGGGCGAATCGCGGCGGCCTGGGCCGGGGCGTGACCGGGGCGGGCGAACCCGTGTTCGGGGCCGACGGGAGCACGAGGGAGCCGAGCTGGGACGCGACGAGCCCGTATCGTCGTGACCATCGCGACGGAGCCCTTCTTGTCGTCGGCGACGTCGTCACAGACGTCGTCGCCCAGTACCGCGGACCGCTCGCCTCCGGCACCGATACGGCCGCCGCCGTCCGGACCGTGCCAGGCGGCGCGGGCGCCAACGTCGCATGCTGGGCGGCCCATTGGGGCTGTGCTCAGGTGCGGCTCCTCGGCCGGGTGGGCGCCGACGCCGCCGCGTGGCACGAACGGGAGCTGACCGCTTCAGGGGTGCGTCCTCACCTGGTCGTAGATCCCGCGGCGCCGACAGGCACGGTGATCTGCCTGGTGGACACAGGCGCCTCGGCGGAGCGTACGTTCCTCACGGACAGCGGCGCCTCCCTGCGTCTCGACCCCGACGACTGGTCGCCGTCGCTGCTCGACGGCGTCGCGTGGCTGCACCTGTCGGGCTACCTGTTCTTCTCCGAGTCGTGCCGGGCGCTGGTGGCGGTGGCGGTGGCGTCAGCACGCGCGCGTGGTGTGCCGGTGAGTGTGGATCCCGCGTCGGCGGGGTTCCTCACGGAGCTGGGCGTGGACAGGTTCCTCGCGCTCGCCGAAGGGATCGACGTACTGCTGCCGAGCCGGGACGAGGCCTGCTTGCTCACCGGGCTGCCCGATCCGGCGGACGCGGCGGCCAAGTTGAGCCGCCACGCCCCGCTGGTGGTGGTCAAGCAGGGCGGCGCCGGGGCTCTGGTGGCCGAGTCGGGCACCGTACGGGATCTCGTCCCGGCGACGTCCGCGGCTCCCGTGGACACGACGGGAGCCGGGGACGCTTTCACCGGCGCTTTCCTGGCCGCCCTGCTCTCGGGCAGCCGGCCCGGGGAAGCGGCGGCACAGGGGTGTCGGGCGGGGGCGCTCGCGGTGGAGCAGGTGGGCGGGAGACCTCATAGGGACACATGACGGCCGCTCCCGCCAACTCCCGCTCCGAGGTTAGGCCTTGCGCCCCCACGCCGAGATCAGCGGTGCCGTGGCCAGGTCCATGGCGCTCGCCGTCACGTTCGCCAGGTGGCGGTCGATGTCCTGGTCCGTGACTTGGCCCGCCGCGACGAGCTGGGCGCGGATCTGGCGGATCGTCGCCGATTCCAGGGCGGCGCAGGCGGGCGAGGTGATCGGGAAGTACGCGTCGGCCTCCACCTGTCGCAGTCCGGCCTCGCGGAGCAGTCGCGGGAGCCGACGGCCGTACGCGAGGTCGGCGCCGTGCTCGGCGAGCAGCTGGCGGAAGGCGTGACGCAGCCGGTTGGCCAGCTGCTGCTCGGTGCCGCGCTCGTCGGGCCAGAGCAGGGGTTGCAGTGCGGGATCGGCGTCCTCGACCAGGAGCCGTCCGCCCGGCCGCAGGGCCTTGATCATCGACCGCAACGCCCGTTCCCTGTCCGGTACATGGGACAGTACGAGCCGGGCGTGCACGAGATCGAAGCCGTCGCCCGGCGGCTCGTCCGCGCCCACGTCGTGCACGCACACCTCGACCGGCGGCCGGGTGGCCGAGGCCGCCCACGAGGTGTCGATGTCGGTCGCGACGACCCGTCCGGTGGGGCCGACCTTCTTGGCCAGCCAGGACACCACGGATATGCCGCCCGCGCCGACCTCCCAGCAGCGCCAGCCGGATCCGATGCCGAACTGCTCGATGTGGCGGAACGTCGTGGAGTCGAAGAGTGCGGCGAGGGCGTCGAAGCGCTGCCCCGCCTCGGCCTGCCGGTTGTCGAGGAGATACCCGTCGGTTCGCGTCATGCGGCAATCATCCCAATTGTCCGACGCATCCGCGATGGGTGATGCTTCCTTCGGCGACATGCCGGAACTCCCGGAGCGGAATGTTCCGCTCCCACAGGCTTCCCCCGCCGTCGAAGCAGCCTGGCAGACTGGCCGCGGCAGGCGCAGAGTGCGGCGCAAGGAGATCCACGAGGAGATTCCAGATGTCGATGGCAGGGAATCTGCGGAAGGTCACGGGCCTGGGCAGGGTAGGCGGCCTTCGCAGGGTGGCGCGGTTGCGGCGGCGCCCCCGTGTGGACCTGAGTCACCCGGCCCGGTCCCCGCTGGGCTCCGCGGTGGTGAACTGCGTGGCGTACGAGGACGGGACGAGAGTGCCCGGCGGTCGCGATCTCGTCGAGACAGTGGAGCAGATCAGCAAGGCCGGCGACGGCTTCGTCTGGCTCGGGCTGCACGAGCCGACGGAGGCGGAGTTCGCGGGCATCGCCGAGCTCTTCGACCTGCACCCGCTGGCGGTCGAGGACGCTGTGGACGCCCATCAGCGCCCGAAGCTGGAGCGGTACGGCGAGACGCTGTTCGCGGTGTTCAAGACGGTCTGTTACGTCGATCACACCGAACTGACCGCGACCAGCGAGGTGGTGAACACCGGCGAGATCATGGTGTTCGTCGGCCACCACTTCGTGATCACCGTGCGGCACGGCCGACACGGTTCGCTCGGCCCGCTGCGCGAGGAGCTGGAGGCCGATCCCCAGCAGCTCGCCAAGGGACCGGCCGCGGTGCTGCACGCGATCGCGGACCACGTGGTCGACGACTATCTGAACGTCACCGACTCGGTGCAGGCGGACATCGACCAGGTCGAGACGGATGTGTTCGCGGAGAGCGGCGCGCGGGCCGACCCCGGGCGCATCTACCAGCTCAAGCGTGAACTCCTCGAGCTGAAGCGGGCGGTGGCGCCCCTGAACCGCCCGCTCATGGATCTCGCCACCCGACCGATACGGGTGGTCGATCCGGAGATACAGGCGTACTTCCGGGACGTCTCCGACCATCTACTGCGGGCGACCGAGCAGATAGCCGCGTTCGACGAGCTGCTCAACTCGATTCTGCAGGCGCACCTCGCGCAGGTCAGCGTCGCGCAGAACGAGGACATGCGGAAGATCACGGCGTGGGCGGCGCTGATCGCCGTGCCGACGATGGTCTGCGGTGTCTACGGCATGAACTTCGAGCACATGCCGGAGCTGCACTGGAAGTTGGGTTACCCCATGACGCTCGGTGTGATCGCCACTGCCTGCTTCGTCCTCTACCGGGGCTTCAAGCGCAACGGCTGGCTGTGACACCGGCCGTGACGCACCTCCTCCGACACGGCCGGCCGGACGGACGAGAGCGCGTTCCCGGTGGCGGCGGGATCCCGACGTCAGCGTGTGGCGGTCCTCGCGTAGACGCTCTCGGCCCAGTGCGCGAGCTGGTCATCCGTCAGATGCGCGGCCAGATCGGCCTCGCTGATCATTCCGACCAGACGCTTGTTCTCGATGACAGGAAGGCGGCGGATCTGGTGCCCCTGCATTTCGCCGAGCACTTCGCTGACATCGGCGTTCGCGTCGATCCAGCGCGGTGTGCCCTTGGCCATCTCGCCCGCGGTGACGCGTGCCGGGTCGTGCCCCATGGCCACGCAGCCGACCACGATGTCGCGGTCCGTGAGGATGCCGCAGAGCCGTTCGTTCTTGTCGCTGATGGGCAGCGCGCCCACATTGAGCTCGCGCATCAGCTGGGCGGCGCGGTCCAGAGTCTCGTGGGCGGGGATCCACTGGGCACCGCGGTGCATGATGTCTCCGGCAGTGGTCATGAAGTACCTCCCGATGCCGGCGAGCCGGCGCGGCGCGGGGACGCACCGCTAGTCCCGGCGCCCTACATTCTCGTCGGGCGGGAGGCAATACGCACCCGCAGGTGCCCGGATTCCGGCGGCCCGGTTCTTGCACGAGTGGTCCGGAGCCGCTCGCCGAAGTCAGGTCAGCCGTTCCATGCCGGGCGGCGCGGGTCGTCCGCGCGTACCAGGATGTCGGCCGTGTCACCCGGGGCCACCTCGCTCTCGTAACGCTCGTACGCGGGAAGCGTCCAGTGCTCGCTTTCAGGGGTGCGCCGGCGCAGGGCGCCCTGAGAGAGGCGTACATGGACGGTGAAGTCGAACGGGAACCAGTGGCGTAGAAGCAGCGGACCGTGCAGCAACAGCAGAGTGCCGGGCGGGAGTTGGACATAAGGGCTGCGGGTGGCGCGGTCGGCGACCGGGTCCCAGAGGTCGGGCAGGACGCGGCCGTCACCGCCGGGGTCCAGCGGGCCGAAGACCTCGCGCCACAGGGCGCCCGTGTCGAACCAGCCGTCGTAGTACGCCTCCACGTCCTGGTGACCGTGCTCGAACCGGAGTGACGCGGGGCGCAGGAAGCCCTCCGTGCCGACGACGAGGGCGGACCGGCCGCGCAGGCGCAGCGCTTCGGCCACGCGTTCGGCGAGCTCACCGGGGTGGGCGGCCGGCGCTCCGTCGAAGGCGATACGCGGCCAGGGGCTGCCGTCGTCCGGTTTCAGGTCGAGGAACCGCTCGGCGAGGAAGTCGCCGAGCCGTTCCCAAGTGATCGCTTCGAGTCGCACAGGGCCATGATGCCGCGCGGGCGAATGGACACCGCCCGGCGCCCCAAGCCGAGCGGCTCGCGTATGCCCCCGAGCCCCTCGCCCATGGTGACCCTGGTCGTACCGGACTTCACTTGTGGTGACAGGGAGCGCCAGGCAGGATTTTTCAACATGCGGGAGTTGCCATGATCGATGGACCGTACTTCGTACTGACGGTGCTGGGTGTGCTCGGTACGGGGCTGGTTGCCGGAGTCTTCTTCGCGTTCTCGACCTTCGTCATGAGGGGACTTGCCGCGCTGCCACCGGCGCAGGGTGTGGCCGCGATGAAGTCGATCAACGTGACGGTGTTGGCGCCGGCCTTCATGATCGCGTTCGTCGGGTCGGCCGTGCTGTGCGCGGTGCTCGCGGTGGTCACGTTCGTACTGTGGCCCGACGAGGGCACGGTGGAGTTGCTGCTCGGCAGCGCGCTGTATCTGTTCGGCTGCTTCGGGGTCACGATGGTCGCGAACGTCCCACGCAACGAGAAGCTGGCCACGATGGACCCCGGCACCCGGGAGGCCGCCGCGTACTGGTCCTCGTACATGAGCGAGTGGACGACGTGGAACCACGTCCGCACGGCCGCGTCCGCCGCCGCGGCGATCTCGTACGTGCTCGCACTCGCCTGAGGCGCTGAGGCAGAGGCGCATGCGCCGGCGCGCACCCTGAGGCGTGCGCGCCGCGGGCGACGTATCGTGGCGGAAAGAGTCTGCCGCAAGGCCCTACGCGTCCGCCCCCGGCCCGCCGCCCCGGCCCGGAGGCCGGATGCCGTACGGGCCCCGTTCGCGTATGTAAGGGAAGACGGCCATGGCCGATCCCAAGGGTTTCCTCAACGCCTCCCGCGAGGACTGGCCGCGCCGCCCCGTCGAGGAGCGGGTTCGTGACTGGGACGAGGTGTACGTCCCCGGCGCGCTGCTGCCCATCATCCGCACGCAGGCCGACCGCTGTATGGACTGCGGCATTCCCTTCTGCCACGAGGCCTGTCCGCTGGGCAATCTGATCCCCGACTGGAACGACCTGGTCTCGCGCGACGACTGGCGCGCGGCGAGCGACCGACTGCACGCCACGAACAACTTCCCCGAGTTCACCGGGCGGTTGTGCCCCGCGCCCTGCGAGGCGGGCTGCGTGCTGGCGATCAACCAGCCCGCGGTCACCATCAAGAACGTCGAGGTCGCCATCGCCGACCGGGCCTGGGAGGAGGGCTTCGCGCCGCCGCGACCGCCGGACCGGCTCTCCGGGCGTACGGTCGCGGTGATCGGCTCGGGGCCCACCGGCCTTGCCGCGGCACAGCAGTTGACGCGGGCCGGGCACACCGTCGCCGTGTACGAGCGGGACGATCGGCTCGGCGGGCTGATGCGGTACGGGATACCCGAGTTCAAGATGGAGAAGCGGCATCTGGAGCGGCGGCTCGAGCAGATGCGGGCGGAGGGAACCAAGTTCCGTACGTCGACGGCCGTCGGCCGGGACATCGATGCCGCCGGGCTACGGGCCCGCTACGACGCCGTCGTGCTCGCCGTGGGTGCCACGGCCTGGCGTGAACTTCCCGTGCCGGGGCGGGAGCTGGACGGCATACACCAGGCGATGGAGTATCTGCCGTTGGCCAACCGAGTGCGCGAGGGGGACATGGAGGCCTCCCCACTGTCCGCGGCCGGCAAGCATGTCGTGATCGTCGGCGGCGGTGACACGGGCGCCGACTGCCTGGGCACGGCGATACGCGAGGGGGCCGCGTCCGTGACCCAGCTCGACATCTATACGCAGCCGGGCACGGAACGCGACGAGGACACCGAGCCATGGCCGACGTACCCGAAGATCTACCGGCTGTCGGCCGCGCACGAGGAGGCCCGCGAGCTGCGGACGGCGCCCTCGGCGGACGCCGACGCACGGCTCTTCGCGGCGTCCACGCTCCGCTTCACCGGCGATGCGAACGGGCACGTACGCGCGCTGCACCTGGTCGAGGTCGACGCCGAGCGCCGACCCGTCCCCGGCACTGGACGCCGGCTCCCTGCCGACCTCGTCCTGCTCGCCCTCGGCTTCTCGGGCCCCGACCGCTCCGACGGCCTCGTCGACCAGCTCGGCCTCGGCCTCGACCCCCGCGGCACGATCACCCGCGACGCCGACTTCGCGACCAACGTCCCCGGCGTGTACGCCGCCGGGGACGCCGCGCGCGGCCAGTCCCTGATCGTGTGGGCCATCGCCGAGGGCCGGGCGGTGGCAGCGGCGGTCGACCGCCAACTGACGGGGAGTTCACGGCTACCGGCGCCGATAGGGCCGTACGACCGGCCGATGACGGTGTGAGACAGCCGATGCGTTCAACTCGATATCAGTGCAGGGAAACGCGCCAAAAGGAGACATAAAGAGCAACAAATTAGGGGCAACGCACAACAGCCTCAAGACAGCAGGAAGTCCGCCTCCCCCGCCTTGGCGCCCTGAATGAACGCGGTCATCTCTCCGGGGGTGTAGATGAGGGCGGGTCCGTCCGGATCCGCGGACTGACGGACCGCGATACGGCCGTCGGCGAGTTTCATCGCCTCCAGGCAGTTGCCGCCGTTGCCGCCGCTCCAGGGCTTGTGCCAGCCTTCGCTGCCCAGCTCCCGTGCGGGCATGCCGTTGTAGATCCGCCCGTTGTGAACCCGGGCCTTGATGCGAGTCATTCACAGCTCCTTGCGGAGATCCAGGAGGATCTCGTTCGTGCGATGTGCTGTGGCGGCCTGCGCCGCCATGCGGTCCATGACCTCGAGATAGGTGGCCACCTCGGCACGCGCGTCCAGGTAGACGGCACCGGTCAGGTACTCGCTGTAGACCATGTCCGGAAGTTCGGGCACGGCAAATCGGAAGAGCACGAAGGGCCCGTACGTGCCCGCGTGCGGCCCCGAGGAGAACGGGGCTATCTGCAGGGTCACGTTCGGCAGTTTCGTGATCTCGAGGAGCTTGTCGATCTGGGCGCGCATCACCTCGGGGCCGCTGACGGGCCGGCGCAGGGCCGTCTCGTCCATCACGACCCAGAACCGTGGCGCGTCCTCACGCGTGAGCAGCTCCTGGCGTTGCATGCGCAGCGCCACATGACGCTCTATGTCCTCGGGTCTCGTCTGGCCGATGGCGCCGGATTCCATGACGCCACGGGCGTACTCCTCGGTCTGCATCAGTCCGGGCACGAAGTGGGGTTCGTAAGAGCGGATGAGGCCGGCCGCGCCCTCCAGGCTGACGTACATCGAGAACCAGCCCGGCAGGATGTCGTGGAACCGCTGCCACCAGCCGGGTTGGTTGGCCTCCTCGGCGAGGGCGACGAAGGCGTCGGACTCCTCCTCGGAGACGCCGTACGCCTTCAGCAGGAGCTGGAGATACGGGATCTTGAGAGCGACCTCGGCCATCTCCATGCGGCGGACGGTGGCGGCCGTGACGCGCAGTATGCGCGCCGCCTCCTCGCGCTTGAGCCCCGCGCGCTCCCTCAGGTCCAGCAGGCGCCGTCCGAGGACGACCTGCCCGACCGTCGGCGCGGACCGTGGCTCACTCACGTCCACCTCCACATAGTCCTGAACAGCCCGGGCGGCGCCCGGTGGGTACCCGGCGAGTACCCAACAGACGCCGCGTCACGTGCTGTTGCGTTGCAGTGTGCCATGGTCCTCTCGACACGGAACACTGCACTCTGCAATTTTCAGAGTGACTCTTGCCAAGTGTTCACGGCGGGGAGATAGTGGCAAGCGTGACTCCGCCTTCGTCGTTAAGAGCAGACGCCGCCGATGCCGCCGGGAGCCGGTTCGGTCTCGGCGCCGCCGATGCGGCTGCCGAGCGCCGGTTCCGTTTCGAGCTGGCCGCGCATCCGGGTTCCGCCGCGCAGGCCAGGCGCCTTACGCGCGCCCGACTTTCGGGGTGGGCCGTCTGTGAGGACATCTGCGACACGGCGGAGCTGGTCGTCTCCGAGCTGGTCACCAACGCGGTCGTGCACACGGCGAGCCGCCAGGTGGTGTGCGAACTGCACGACGGCGACGACCGGGTGCGAATAGCCGTACGCGATGAGGGGTGTGCGACGGGTGAACCCCACCCTTCGCCACAGCGCCCCGAGGAGGAGCACGGGAGGGGACTGCTTCTCGTCGCTGCGGTGTGCAGTGCCTGGGGCGCCCAGGATTCCGGACCCGGACTGCTGGTCTGGGCGGACCTTCCGCGATCGGCGAACAACGGCGCCGAGCCGCGGTCGGACCTGGGCTGGAGTGCGAGGAGCCGGCCGGCCCCAGCCGGCTCCTCGCGAACCGGCGCGGACGGGCTCTCCGCCGGGCACGAGTGGTTCTGAATCACTTCGACAACTCGAGAACGGACGGGGCTGGCTGAATGGGTGCGAGGGCTACGTCGGCCGGGGTGCCTCGGGTACTTCACCTGGACACGCTGGTTCGTCTGCGGCATTCGCTGCGGACCCCCTCCGGGGCCGAGGCGCTGCGACGTCTCACCGTCCCGGAGGGCATGCGCGCGCCGCTCGGCTGCGACGCGGTGGCGATGCCCGCGCGGTTCGGCCCCCTCCTGATGTCCCGGCTGCCTCGCGTCGGCTGTGTGTACGCCGACGATTCGCAGTGGTGGTGGCTGATCCCCTCCGACTCCGACGTCTCCCTGGAGTGGCCCTCGCCCACGCACTACGCGACGGGGGCGGTGGTCCCGGGCCCACCCACGCTTCCTCTCCCGGACCTGATCCACAAGCCGGACAGCACTCTTCCGTACACGCCGCCGATACCGCTGTATCTGGCGCTGTGCCGGGTCACGGGGACGGCGCCGGTGTGGTCGAAGGTGGTTCGCGCCTGACCTGGTCCGGCGCGAACCACCTTCGACCACACCACCCCCGTAGGCACCCCGCCCCACCGCCGGTGATACCCGCTCAGCCGCCGGAGGTGTCAGATACGACCACCAGGAAGGCGTCGGAAGTCAGGTCCATAACGACCTCGGCCTGCTGCCCTTCCAGGCGGCAAGCCTGCGCGAACTCCTCCGCCGGCCACGAACCACGCGGCCCACCGGCCGGAAAGCGCCCAAGCACTGTTCGCCCGTTCACCTTGCACCTCCATGTAGCGCTGCTCCCGTAGAAGCGCTGTTCTCCTAGAGTTAATAAACGCCAACCATGGGGGAAACGGATCGCTGAGTGACCGTACTGAGACGTAGCTGACACTCGGTTACTGCCTCGGTGTGAGTGATCTCTCAGCTTTCGTGACGTTTCGTGTCAGTCTTCGTACTCGTAGTGATATCGGGCCTCTTTCACTCCCGCCCCACGCCCACCGCTCTCAGGCGTCGTACTCCTGGATCTTCCTGCCATGGCTCCGGTCGAGCAGCGACGGCATCCGTTCCCCCAGCTCACCCACGATCCCCGGCACATCGAGCGTCAACAGCTCGCGGTCGCGCATGAGGACCCGGCCGTCGACGATCGTCGTGCGTACGTCGCTGGAGCGAGCGCTGTGGACCAGGGTGGCGGGGAGGTCGTGAACGGGCTGGGTGTGCGGGCCGGTCAGGTCGACGAGGATGATGTCGGCCTTGCGTCCCGGGGCGAGGCTGCCGATCTGCTCGCCGAGTCCGACCGCCCGCGCGCTCTGCAGCGTCGCGTGGTGCAGGGCTTGCCGCGAGGTCAGCCAGCGCGCGTCACGCTCCGTGAACTTCTGCACCAGCGCGGTGAGGGCCATGGCGTCCCACACGTCCAGGGAACCGTTCGAGGCGGCCCCGTCCGTGGCGAGCCCGACGGGGATGCCGAGTCCCCGCAGGGCGCGTACCGGAGTGGTGGTCGGCCAGGCGAACTTCAGATAACCGCGGGGCGCGCCGGCCACGGCGACCCGTCCCGTGGCTCCGGCGAGGACGGGCAGGTCGCGCTCCACGATGCCCGTGCCATGGGCGATGAGCAGGTCGACGTCGAGGAGCCCGGCGCCCTGAAGGATCTCGATCGGTGTGCGACCGTGCCGGGCCAGGCTGGTGTCGGTCTGATCGCGGTTCTCGGAGGCGTGAATGTGCACCAACAGGCCGTGCTCGCGGGCGAGTTGAGCGGTGGCGGCGAGGTCGGCGTCGTCGACGGTGTACGGGGCGTGCGGGGCGAGCGAGGTGGTGATGCGGCCGTCGGCTGCGCCCCGCTGTCGTAGCGCGAAGTCCAGTGACCGCTCGCGCCCTTCGGCCCCCTGCGAGGAGAAGTAGGCCTCTCCGAGGTTGGCGCGCATCCCGCAGTCGGCCACCACGGCGGCGACCGTGTCCATGGAGAAGTAGTGGTCCGCGAAGCAGGTGACACCGCCCCGGATCATCTCGGCGCAGGCGAGCCGTGCGCCCAACTCCACGTCCTTGTCGGTGAGGTTGGACTCGATGGGCCAGATGACGTCGTTGAACCATTCCTCGAGGGGCAGGTCCTCGGCGATACCGCGCAGGGCGACCATCGGTGCGTGCGTATGGCAGTTGACCAGGCCGGGCATCGCGATCTGGCCGTGCGCGTCGATGCGTTCGGTCGCAGGGGTGTCAGCGGGGGTGTCATCCGGGTCGTCGGTGGTCACGGTCTCGATGAGCCCGTCCCGTACGACGATGGTGGCGTCCTCGACGAAGTCGACCTGTTCATGATCGTCGTGCACGAGGGCGGTGCATCCGGTGATGATGAGATCGGCGGCGTTCTTCGCGTCGGGCGATGTCATCACGCCACGGTACGACGGGGTCGTACGGCCGGGTGACGTGAACCGTGCATCCGGTCCTCGCCCTGTCGCCGCAAGGGTTCGGCGCGCACTCTGGCGTCACCGATCCACGTCACCGTCCCACGAGACCTTCGACCGGCAGTGCTCCCCGGAAGGAGCCCGGCATGCTTCTCGGCACCTGGAATCTGGAGAACCTGTATCGGCCCGGCGGCCGGTTCGGACCGAGGAACGAGGCCGCGTACAAGGCGAAGCTCACCGCCCTGGCCTCGATGATCACGGATCTCGACCCCACACTGCTCGGTGTGCAGGAGGTCGGCGACCCGGCGGCGCTGCGGGATCTGGCCGACATGCTGGACGGCGACTGGCACATCGCGCTCTCGGAGCATCCGGACGGCCGCGGCATCAGGGTCGGCTTCCTCAGCCGCCCCGCACTGCGGGTACGGGCCGACACGAACGCCTTCCCCGCACCCCTGCGGCCCGTGCAGGGTGACGACGACGGTGAGCCGGTGGACCGTACGGGCCGCGGTCTGCTGGCGGTGGAGATCGCCATGGGGGCGATGACCCTGACGGTGGCGGTGTGCCACCTGAAGTCGAAGCTGCTGACATATCCGGGCGGACGGTTCCAGCCGCGGGACGAGGGCGAGCGGGCGCGCTATGGCGCGTACGCCCTCTACCGGCGGGCCGCCGAGGCCACGACACTGCGTGCGCTCGCCGACCAGTTCCTCGACGGCAAGGGCAGGGAGCGGAACGTGGCCGTCCTCGGCGACCTCAATGACGAGGTCGCCGCCGCCACGACCCAGATCCTCCAGGGCCCGCCGGGTTCCGAGATCAAGACCCCCGGCTTCGAACGCCCCGACAAGGGCGACGCGTCCCGCCTCTGGAACATCGCCCCTCTCATGGACGAGAAGCAACGATTCTCCCGAGTGCACGCCGGCCGCCCTGAGCTGATCGACCACATACTGGTCAGCCGCCTCCTCCTCGACCATGTGACCGGTGCGGGGACCGGGGCTCCGGCCCAGGAGGTCGCCACGCTGCCGTCGGTGGGCGACGATCCGAGTGTGCGCCGGGACGAGGCGGGGTCGGATCATGCTCCGGTGTGGGCACGAATACGGGTGTGAAGCTACGGGTGTGAGGGCGGCTTCCTCGGATCAGGCACGCAAGTTCATCAGGCGCTCAGGTTCAGCGGGTTCCCCGACCGGCCGTCCTCCGAGGTGAGCCCCGCCCGCTCCCGCTGCTCGACGAGTTCGTCGAGCAGGGTGGCGAGGCGTTCGGTGTGCTGGGGAGTGAGCTGTCCCGTGTCGTCGAGGTGGACGGCGCATGCGGTGGTCGTGTCCACGAGGCGTTCGAGTGTGGCCGCCACCTCGTCGGTGCCTTCCGTGTGCCGTGCCAGGGTGGGGAGTTCGGCGGAGGCGCGGTCGATCGCGGCGCGGGCATCGGCCAGCGTCCGATAGGCCTCGCGGCGCAGGGCCCAGCGCGCCGCCCGGTCGTCGGCCCCGCTCAGCACATGCGCCAGGTACGCGTGCGCCGCGTCGGCCGCCTGCCCCAGCCGGGCCCGTACGTTCCCGCCGCGCTGCCCCGGCGCCGGCAGGTGCCCGACGAGCAGCACGATCGCGCAGGCCAGCAGGGTCTCGCCGATCCGGCTCCAGGAGGCCTGCGGTTCGCCGCCGACCATGACGAGCGAGAGCACCAGGACGGTGACGACGGCGGTCTGGGCGGCGAAGTGCCGGGTGGCGATGGGGATCAGGGCACCGCTGATCGCCACGACCGCCACAAGCCCTCCCGGCTGGGGCAGCAGGGCCGCGAGCCCCGCGAAGAGGACGGCACCGAAGACGGTGCCCGCCGCCCGGTTCAGTACGCGCGAGACGAGCGGACCGAGGTCGGGTTTGACGAGGAAGACGGCGGTGGCCGGAAGCCAGTACCAGTGCACATGGTGCAGCGCCTGCGCGACGGCGGCACTCGCGCCGAAGCTCAGCGCCACCCGGAGCCCGTACTCGCGGCCTCCGGCGCCGGTGACCGTGCGCAGGAGGGCCCTGGCGCGGAGGGGACGTATATGCAGACCATGGCGCGCGGTCTGCTGGGCACCGAGGTCGATGGGCCCGCTGGAACCCTTGGGGGCGCTCTTCCCCCCGCCCCGGTCGAAGGCCTCGGCCGCGTGCAGCAGCGCGTCGTCGAGGGCCCGCAGCCCCGGTACGGAACGGGCGGGCGCGGGCAGCGGCCCACAGGCCTCCCCCGTCCGTACGGCGACAGCGAGCCGTCGCGGCCCCTCCGCCGCGCGCGCGGGCAATGCGTCTCCGGCCCAGGCGAGCGCGGTCGCGGCCTCGGCGAGGGGCAGCGCGGCGGCGTACTGCGCCCGCAGCCGCCGCTCGGCCGCGGAACTGGCGTACCGCCGCAGCCGCGGCCCCCCGAGCGCGTCCTGCGCGTGATCGAGCGCGGCGGTCAGCGCGGCGCGCCGGGCCATGGCCTCCTCACCGCCCACGGCGGCGAGCAACGCGGCGACGGCGTCGTATACGGAAGCGACGGCTTTCCGTTCCCCGTCGAAGCGGAAGTCACTGACCAGGGCCCCGGGCGTCGGCAGCACAAGCCGCAGCACAATGAGCCAGAGCGCACCACCGAGGAAGAACAACGCACGCTGCCACCCCGCTTCGGGCAACGGCATCCCGGCCCCCACAGCGGCCGCGACCAGCAACTGCGTCCCGGCTCCTGAAGCCACCGGCCCCACAGCGCTGACGGCCCCGCCCACCAGACCGAGCCCGGTCAGCCCCAGGGTCAGCAGCACCGCTCCGGCCTGCTCCCCGAGGTACGTCCCCAGGTACAGTCCCGCGGCCCCGGCGAGCGCCGGCACCCCGAGCCGCCTGATCGACGACCTCCGGCTCCCGGGCCGGTCGTTGATCCCGGCGAGCATGGCGCCGAGGGCGGCCACGACTCCGATGGAGGGACGGTCGACGAGGACGGTCACGAGCAGCAAAGGACCGGCGGCCAGCGCTCCCCGTACGACCGCGCTCCACGGCACGGGTCCCCGCTGGGCGCGCAGCGCATGGGTGAGCCAGGGAGGCAGAGCAAGGGCGGGGCGGGACACGGGGCTCCTGTCAGTACGAGGGCGGGGGTGTGCCTTCGGGCGACGTCGGCCGGGCGGTGGTGTGGTGCCCACGGTAGGCCGCGAACCTGGAGCAAATGCAACTCTCGCATTTCAGCGAGGTGAAGGACGGCGGGGAGGTCGCGTTCTTTATGAACGCAATGCGGATGAACGCAATGCGGGTCTACGGGTCTTGGGGCGGGCCTCCGGATTGCGGACGGCGTACCCACTTGAGACGTCCGTAAAAAGGAGCGGACCCGGGGGCGTAGCCGGCCCCCGAGCCCTGTGATGCCGCCCATGTCGCACGCCGGCGCGCTTGAGGACCCAGGTCAGGGTGAAGTCGCCGCGTCCTGCCTTTGGACCACCGCACATCGAGCTGTGCGGGCCGGACTTGAACCGGCATTTCGACGTCCGGGGCCTGGGCCCGGTTGATCCGGCGATCGGCGGCGAATGCTGAGTCTGGAGCAATAGTCTGAGATTGATCGCGGTTCCCGATCCGGGACCGCGCAGTCACGACAAGGCTCAGCTTCAGCTTTGCGCTCCTCGCGCACCCCGGCCGGTGGCTGATGGCCGGGGAGTCTCTGAGGCTACCCGAACAGGTAGCCGAACACGGCGTCACCGACCCGCTGGTCGACGACGTCGACGCCGTTCGCCTCTTCCCGCGCGAACTTGACGGCCTGCTGCAACTTCTCGACCCGGTCGAGCAGTTCGTTCACACGCCGGGCGGGGAGGGCACCCGAGAACTTGACGGTCGTCCAGTACCCGACAGGTATGTCCTCGTAGTACACCTCGACCTGCGCCGGATGCTTCTCGGTGGCTTCGGCCTTCACATGGTTCCGAGGCACCTTCTTCGTACGAAGCGTCCGGACCGGCTCGGTCTTCCAGGCGTCGGTGGACGGGTCCTGCACCCACGACTCGGAGGCGTCGAGCACCGGCAACTTCCGCACGAAGGCGTTGAGATCTGTGAGCTGCTTCTCCAGAAACAGCAGATAGGACACCGGCACATCGGCGACGAGCACCCGCCCGTCGACGGTGATGTCCGCCCTGGCCGAGGTGTTGGCCCAGTCCTTGGTGGCGGTCACATCGAACAGCCGCGTAAGGACCGCCGCGGTGTCCCGCAACACGTCCTCGGCCTTCACCTGCACCCGAGTCGACTCGGGCGGCAACTGCTCACCCTCCTCGTCCTTCGGCTGATACGTACGCGAGATGCCGGCCAGCAACGCGGGCTTCTGCAGCCCGTGGTGAGCGGACGTCAGGTCCTGATGGGACTTGGCCTTGACGCCCTTCTCGACTGCGATGATCTGATTGAGTTTCGCCACGTCGGAGACGGTAGCAGTAACAACTGGGCCTATACGAAGGGGTATTCGACGAGGTTCCTTCGCCACCGCAGTGACGGCGAACTAACCGGTCGAACTCAGGCGAGGCGTTGTCAGTGGTCTGGTACATGATCGGCAGTGTCAGTTCTTCCAGAGGGATGGGGCGCTATGCCGATCACAAACGAGCAGGTAGCGGAACGTGCGTTCCTGAAGCAGCTGTACGCGGACACGTACTTCCCCGATCACGTCCTCGACAAGGGCAGGGCGATCCTGCTGCGACTGTGCGAGCGGATCGAGGCCGAGCAGCCGTCGGATCTGACGGCCCTGTATGTGCTCACCCACGCCGCGACGGAGGAGTTCAACCTGCTGGAGGCGGAGTTCGAGGCAGCTGGCAGCGAGATCGAGACGGTAGCGCGGGAGGAAATCGCCGAGGACTTCGGGTTCGTGGCGTCGGCCTACGGGTTCAAGGACGCGGACATAGAGGAACTGATCACCACCCGGGACTGGTGAGCCACGACCGGGCTCGAACCGTGCGCATCGCGGGCCCAGGCCATGACCCCCGGCGCGCAAAGCGTGAACACCCAAGGCGAATACGCCCTCGAGGCGCTCAAACGAGCGAGGCGTGAACACGCCGGGGCGAGGTGCTCAGGCCGTGGGACACAGCCCCCTGGAGACACCACCCGCTCGGCCACTGTCCGATGTCCACGCACCGACCCCACGCCGCGCGCTGTCCTGAGGTCATTCCGGCCCTGGGTGCTTACGCGTACGAGGACGATGCTTCTTCCGCGGCAGTCGCCGTTGAGCGTCGGCCACGTCTTCGTCTATCTGACGGCGCACAGGCCGATGGAGTTCTGCCGAACTCCCGTGACCTCAGGCCCTGTTGGACGCCCCCAAAGGCGCCAGGAACCGGCTCGGCTCCCCGTGCCAGAAGATCGCCAGGGCATCGCGGGCCCTGGTCGCCGCGACGAACAGCAGCGAGCGGGCCCGTTGCAGCTCGCGGCGGTGGCGGAGTGGGTCCGTGCGTTGCCAGGTGTCGACGGCGGAGCGTGGGACCAGGCCTTCCGAGACGCCGGCGATGATCATGCGCTGGTACTCGAGGCCCTTGAAGCGGTACATCGTTCCGATGTGCACGCCCTCGTTGCGCGGGAGTCCGTCGCGGGTCATCACGGTGGAGGTGATGCCGTGCCGGGCGAGCCGCTGCTCCACGTCCGAGGCCATGTCGTTGGTGGGGACGCATACGGCGACGGACTCGCGGGGGATGTCGTGCCAGGCCTTGACCTGGTCGGCGATGGCGTCGAGGGTCTCGTCCCAGCTGTCGGCGCGGTGCAGTGCGGGACGGCGGCCGTGGAGCACCGAGCGGTAGCCCTTGAGGCTGTCGCTTCCGCCGTCGAGGTCGTCGTAGGCGGTCTCGTCCGCCTCGTCCATGACCCTCGCCGCGTCGCGGAGGATCTCCCAGGTCGTGCGGTAGCTGAGGGTGAGCCGGGAGGAGCGGCCGCGGATGTTGATGCCGAGGCTGCCGAGGGTGACCTGGTTGTCGTAGATGCGCTGGTGGGTGTCGCCGACGAGGAAGATGTCGTTCGGCCCGGCCGGGACCATCGCGCGCAGCATCTTCCAGTGGGCGGCGCTCAGGTCCTGGGCCTCGTCGACGACGACGTGCCGGTAGCGGTAGCGCAGGAAGGCCCCGGAGCCGGACTCGACGTGCACGTTCGCCAGCCCTCCGCGGTCGTCGGTCTGCCGCTGCCTGCGGTCGATCTTGACCTTGCGGTCGATCTCGAGGCGGGCGGCCCGCTCGGCGACCTGGCGGTGGGTTTCCAGGCCCTTGAGTTCCAGGCGCTGGGTGAAGCGTTCGGCGAGCTGCCAGACCTGTGCCCGCTCCGCTCGGCTCAGCGTGCGGCCGCGGCCGGCTCTGCGCACCCCGAAGTAGTCGGAGCGGGAGCGGACGGCCTGCCCGAGGATCACCTGGTTCCACTCGTCGCTGAGGAACTCCGCGTCCCAGCGGTTCTCCCCCGACTCCACCAGCAACTGCCGCCATTCCCTGAGCGCTTGGGAGTCCTCGATGCGCCGTTTCGCGTTGCCCGGGTCGGCTTCGCGGACCACGCGGGTGGCGAGCTGGTCGACGTGGACGATGTCGACGCGGGCCACGGTCTCGGGGCCGCCGAGGGAGAGCAGCCGGGCCCGCAGGTCGGCGGCGAGGTTCTTGTTGAAGGTGGTGAGGAGGACCGGCTTGGTGTGGCCGGGCCCGAGCCGGTCGACGAGGTGCTTGACGCGGTGGAGCGCCACGATGGTCTTGCCGGTGCCGGGGCCGCCGCTCACCCGGGCCGGACCGGAGTACTCGCGGCGGACCAGCTTCTCCTGGGTGGGGTGCAGGAAGACCTTCCAGCGGCCGAAGTCGCGCTCCTCGATGACGCTCTGGAGCGACTCGTCGTCGGTGATCACGACGGCCTGGGAGCGCCCCGCGGCCGACTGCCAGTCGTCGGCATCGAACTCGTCTTCCTTCTTGACCGCGACCGGCGCGGTGACCTGCTCCTTGACGTCCTCGTACGAGTAGCCGTCGCGCAGCCGCAGCAGCACTTCGCCCGTATGCCGGGGCGCGTACTTCGCGAGCGCCCTGACCTCGTCGTCCGAGGTGAGCTTGAGGACGATCGGGATGAGCGGCTCGGCGACCCCCAGCTCGGCGAGCCGCTCGGCGCCGTACCGTGCGAACAGCGGTTCTTCGACGGGCAGTTGGGGCTCAGGAGCATCCCGTACGTCCTCCTCCACGGCCTGGAGGTCGACGTACTCGATGGCGCCGGTGACCTGGTTGATGCCGTACGCGAGCCGGTCCGCGTGCTGCTTCACACGGTCGCGGTGCTGGACCGAGACGAGCAGCCAGTCGTCGTCGGCGAGACGGAGCAGGAGCGCGCGGTGGTCCTGGTCGACGCGGGCGGACCAGAGGCGGCCGTCGTCCCTCAGCTGCCGGCGGTGGAACACCCCCGCCCCCGGATTCTTCCGGAAGTCGCGCTGGAACCGGTACACCGCCTCGACGGTCGTACGGTCCAGTGCGGCGATCTCCTTGTCCGCCTTGTCGAGCAGCCGCAGCGTTGCGCCCCCGGTCATCCGGCGTGTCCCCCGTTCTCGGAGTTCTCGTCCCCGTCAGTTCCCGCAGTTCCGGCTGTTCCCGCAGCCGCGGGCGTTTCGGCAGCTCCGCCCGCTCCGGAAAGGAGCAGCCCGGCCAGTTCCCCGGCGTCCCACTCCACCGCGGTACGGGCCCGCCACCCCGCCGCCGCATACGCCTTGTCCCGCTCCTCGGCGTCGTGGTCCGGCGTACCGTCCTCCCCCCGCCGATGGGCGAGCACGACCGCAAGTCGCCTGCCCGGCCAGGCGAGTTCAGCGGGCCACAGCTGGGCCCCGAGCTCATAACCGGCCACCGGAGCAGCCACCCCCCGCTCCGCCAACGCCACGCACAGCTCCTTCAGCCCCGGCTCGTCCAGCAGATACTCGATGACCTCGTCCCAGCCCGGATCCCGTACGACCCCGGCCACGGCGCCCTCTGCGACGACGGCCTCCGGCTCCGCCACTGCCACCCTCCGGCGCTGCGAGGTCAGCCACCCCGCACCCCCGGTGACCGCCAACTCCCCCGCATCAAACCCGTCAAGCCCGCTCCCCGCGAGCTGCGCCCCGTCCCCCTCCCCCTCGTTGAGGAACTGCAGCAGGTTCGTCCAGTACAGCCACGCCTGCCACCGCCGCCGGTGCGCGCTCTCGTCCGCGACCGCCTCCGGGCTGTCGTCCAGCACGGTCACCGCCGACCACACGGCACCCGCCTGCCCCCGGCGCAGATCCAGGGCGATCGTCAGCGGACAACCGCTGCTGTCCCTGGTCGCCATGACCTGCACGGCGCCCTTGCCCCCGGCCAGCGGTTGCCCGCGCAGGCCCTCGGTGATGCGCTCGGCGATGGCCGGGCCGTCGGCGAGGGCCCGGCTGGTGGCGGCCACGGCGGCGAAGCCGGACAGTGCGCTCTGGGTGCGGCGGCGCCACAACTCCGGTTCGGGACGGGTGAGATACCCGATCAGCGTGTCCACCGGGTTCGCCCACACGAAGCGCGGCAGATCCCTCGTATCCCCGCTGTGCAGCCGCCGGTGGATGTCGAGCGCCGTCTTCTGCGCGGTGTTCTGGTACGGCATCCACACCGGGTCGGCGGGCGGTTTGCGCTTGCCGGTCCAGGCCTCGACGTCGTCCCAGGTCAGCTGGAACACCTGCCAGCCCTCGGCCCGCAGCCGGGTGCGCTTGGCCGCGTCGACGGCGATGTTGTTGTGCTCGGGGCTCGCGTGGTAGCGGTAGCCGTCCAGGTAGACGGCGACCCGCGGCTGTTCGGCGTCCAGGCGCGTGAACACCACGTCGGGCCGGGTGAAGCCAAGCGAGGTCTGCGTCTCCATCTGCCAGCGGGTTACGGACCCGTCCGGCGCGGTCAGCCGCAGCTCCGTGCTCCGCTCGCCGTCCGGTGTCAGCGCGGTCCGTACGCTCGCCTCGTCGACGTCGTCACGGCCCGCCCACTCCAGCAGCCCGCGCCTGAACAGCGCCTCCAGCTCGCTCTCCACCTGGTGGACGAGGGTGATGTCCCCGGTGGTGGCCACGGGCTTCGCCGACCAGCCCTCGCCCTGGCTGCCGAAGAGTTCGCCGAGCATGTCGAGGGCCTGCTCCCGCGAGACCTGCTCGTACTCGCTGTCGGCGACGTGGCGCAGCAGGCAGCGGTGGCAGGCGGGCCGTCCCTCCTCCACGCAGGCGCACGTCTCGATGAGCTGCCGTGCGCGGGCCAGCACATCGCGCAGCCCTTCGGGCCCGGCGAGCTGGTGCAGATAGCCGGTGCCTCCGGGGAGGGTGTCGTAGAGGACCAGGTAGTGGCGGCGTACGTCGGGGTCGCCGCTGCCCGGGTCGGGCATGGAGTCGGTGACCACGGCCAGGTGGTCGGGGTCGCCGCCGTAGCTGCGGGCGATCCCGGCGAGCAGCGCGGCCTTGAAGGAGACGAGCCGTTCCTGGGTGTGCGCGGTGACGGCGGGGATGAGGATGCGCAGCGCCTCGGTGCGCAGTTCGTGGGCGAGCAGCAGCCGGACCCCGGTCTGCCGGGCACGCGTGTCGGGCACGCCCTCGCGCAGCTTGGGGCACCAGGGCCGGTGGTATTTCGTGGCCTTGGCCGGCAGCAGGGCGTCGTCGGAGACGGGTCCGCCGTCCGGGTCGGCGTAGCCGCAGGAGTCGCACACCCAGAAAGGGTTGAGCCGCACCCTGCGCCCGGCGAAGGCGTCGTCGGCGACGGTGTCCACGCGCGAGGCGCCGACGTTGATGTGCCGGATCACGGCCTGCCGGGTGAACTCCCAGCCGAAGGTGGCGCTGCCGTGCCGCCAGGCCTCGGCGAGGCTGTCGTGCGGGATGTCCACGGCCGGTACGACGGTGTAGTGGCGTCGTTCGCGCTCGTCGGTGTCGTCCCGTACGCGTGCGTCGTCGCGCTGGTCCCGGGAGTGGACCCGGTGCGGCACGAGGACCTTGTGCAGGCATCCCACGTCCCCGATGGCGGCGGAGTGGCAGCGCGGGCACGCCGAGGAGTCCTGCTGGGCCCGGTGGGTGCGCACGTGACCGCAGTCGGGGCAGATCCGCCACCAGATCCAGGCCGGACGCTTGCTGCTGCCGATGTCGAGGCCGGTGATCCGGTGCTTGTAGCCCTGGATGTAGTAGTGGTTGCCGGGTGCGAAGTCCTCCAGCGCGAACCGTGCGGTGCGGTCGTAGCGGAGCACCTTGCTGCGGTACACCTTGCGTCCGGCCGGGCCGTCCGGAGCCTCCTCGGTCCAGGTGAGGGTGGCCTCCAGCTCGGTGGTGGAGTCGACGAGGCTGTAGTTGGGCAGCAGGCCCAGGTCGACGAGTGCTCCGTGCGCGGTGCTCGAGCTGATGTCGCGGGCCCGCCGGCTGACGGCCCGTCGCTCGGCGCGCAGTTCGCGTCCCTGCCGCTCGTGCTCGGGGTCACCGGCGACGAGCAGGTCGGTCGCCGCGTCGATGGCCTTGATACGGCGCTGGAGTTCCCCTCGCCGCTCGGCCCACTGTTCGCGCGCCTTGTCGAGGGCCTTCTTCAGCCCTTCGGTCGCGAACTCCCGTACGGCGTCGGCGGCTTGAGGGCTCACGCCGGTGCCGCGTTCTTCGTCGTACGAGGGGAAGAGGCGGAGGAACACGTCCGCGAGCCGTCGCCCGTCGGCCATGGCGGCTTCCTGAAACTCCGTCAGCCAGCCGGAGGTGTCGAACAGTTCGGTGGCCCGGCGCGGCAGCGGACGCAGCGGCACCCGGTCGCTGTCCGCCGACAGCAGCTTCCCGGCGGCGACCACGTCGAGGAGGTGGGCCAGGTACTGACGACGGAGGATCTCCACCGCCGACAGGTGGCAGCCCGGCGGCTGGATGTCCCCGGCGATCATCTGGCGCGGGTCTTCCAGGTAGTAGCGGTCGCGCGGCCCCCGGTCGACCATCGTCAGCAGGTAGGCGTTGCCGGTGGAGCGCCCGGCCCGGCCGACCCGTTGGACGTAGTTGGCCGGGCCCTTGGGCAGCGAGGCGAGCACCACGGTCGACAGGTCGCCGATGTCGATGCCGAGTTCGAGGGTCGGTGTGCAGGACAGCACCTGGGGGTTGGCGTAGTGGACGTCGGTGCCGTCACGGAACGCCTTCTCCACGGCTTCTCGCTTGCGGCGGTCAAGGGTGCCCGTGTGCTCGGCGGTGTTGATGGTGAAGACTCCGGCGTCGCGGTACATGCGCCGGTAGAAGTCGTCGGTGAAGTCCCGCTGGCGGACGGTCCCTTCGCCGTGCTGGCCGGCCTGGAGGTGTCCTCGGCACCGGTAGCGCGGGCACGGCTGTCCGTGCCACCGGCCGACGAGTTCGGGGTGGACGGTCTGCTGCCAGAAGCAGTCGGGGCAGCGCACCCCCGCATCGGCGACGTCCTCGTCGGCGAGCTTGCGTACGTGCACATGGCCGGGCTGGAGCCCGTACACCCGGGTCGCCCCGTCGCCCGCGGTGCGCGCGGACAGTACGTCCGCGTCGGCGAGGGCGGGCAGCAGCCGGACCAGGAAGTCGGTGGCCGCGTCCCGGTTGCGCAGGCCGAGGGCGCGGACGGTCCAGTCCTGGTACCAGCCGAGCCGTCCGGTCAGCACGTCGAAGTCGTCGCTGCCCTTCTTCGGGCCGCCCAGCAGGAAGGCGGGCGCGGAGACGCCCGGCGGGAAGGCGGGCATGCCCTCCTCGCGCCCGCCCCAGATCTGCCAGCGGCGCACGCCCGCCTGGTCGATCCAGTCGTCCAGCCACCTGTGCCGGATCGCGCCCCGCGTCCGCAGCCGCTCCAGCAGCCCTCGTACGTACCCCACGAACCGCTCAGGACCCGGCACCGACCCGTCGTCCAGCGCGATGTCTCCGGGGGTGCGGTGCAGCAGCTCGCGCACCAGCTCGGCCACGCCGTCCGGGTCGGCCAGCGGCACGTCGGCGGCCACGGTCCGGGTGAGTTCCAGGGTGCGCCCCTGCCGGGACCGCAGCCCGAACTCCATGATCGCGGCGAACGCCAGCCGCTCGGCGATGAGTTCCCATGTCGCCTTCGAGCCGTGGCTGCGTCCGGACAGCAGTGTGTCGACCCCCCGGAACACGTGCAGGTCCGGCGGTACGACCGCGACCCGCACCTTCCGGCTGTCGACGACCTCCCCGATGATGTCCGCCGCCAGGTCGCTCAGCGCGACGAACGAGTCCTCCTCGAGACGGCTGGCGAGCAGGGAGCGGAAGGAGAAGGTGTACGAGCGGCTGGCGACGTATCCGGCGCGGTGCGCGGCGTCCTGGACGGAGTCGTTGAAGAGGAGGGTCTTGTTCTCCTTCAGGTTCTCGTCGAGTTCGCCGCCCGTGAACAGCTGGGTGATGGAGGCCGCGGCGAGTGCCGCGAGACCCGTACCGAGGTAGCGGATGGAGTTGAAGGTGCGGCAGGCCGGGCACTGGTCCCTCTCGGCCGCGCGCTCACCCGCGAGGTCGACCTCCACAAACGCCGCGTTGTGCAGCGCCTTCGCGATCCGTGGGCCCATGCCGTCGTGGGCGGGCTCGAAGTCCGTCTCGGGCGACACGGGGCGCAGTCGCCCGCTGCCGCCGTCCAGCACCATGACCGTGGGCCCGCTGCGCGGCTTCTCCCGCGCGAACGCGATCTCGTGGGCGCGTGCCGCGGTGGTCGCGATCATGTTCCGTACGCGTCTCTTGTCCCGTCCGACGGACGCGCGGCGGATCTTGGTGGCGTTCAGGTCGAGCTCGGCCGCGTCCGTCTCCGGGGAGAGTGCCGCCCAGCCGGAGCGCCCGCACTCGCGGCAGAAGATCGCGGGCAGGAACACCTCGGCAGGCCGGGGCGCGCTGTCGTCGGCGGGAGCGGGCGCCGCGTCCGGTGTGTCCGCCTCGTCCGCCGCGTCGTCCGGGCCCTTGCTCACCAGGCGTCCGCCGGAGGCGACCCGCTCGTCGTCCCAGCGGAACTCGGCCCGCGCGGGCGTGATCCCCCGCAGCACCCGGGACACGGACCGCACCCAGTGGTGCATCTCGATGGACAGCAGCGGCCGCTTCGGATCGTCCGGGTCGCGGGCCGTCGACAGCAGCGCCACATAGCGGGCGAGCGCCTGGGCGGCGACCTCCGGCTTCTGCTGGACGGCCATGCCCCAGTGGTAGGCGTACCGGGGCAGCACCTCCATGACCTCGGGCAGGGTACGGGGCCTGCCGTCGAGGATCTCCAGAACGGCGGCGGTCAGCCGGTGCCGCCGAAGCTTCGCCCCCAACTCGGCCCGGGACAGCCCCGATTGCCCCGTGAACGCCGCCACAAGACGCTCCATGGCCGCCGAGTCCCGCGTGGGATCGCCGAGTTCGGCCACCTCGTGCGGCGAAGGGAAGGGAAGCGAGAAGTCGCTCTCCCCCACGAACTCGTCCACGCTCCGCCGCGACTCCCCCACCACGGCCTCGGCCGGGAAGGGCACCCCGAAGACCTGCTCGGCGACCTCCAGCATGGTGGAGGTCGCGCCCCCCGACTCCCCCAGGGTCGCCGAGGTCGCCACCGGGCACACCGGCCCGAGCGGCCGCCCGTCCTCCGCAAGGCCGGTCACCGCGCCGAGCCTGCGCAGCAGCATCGCCACGTCCGTGCCCTGGGCTCCGTCGTACGTGTGGAACTCGTCCAGCACGATGTACGCGAGCGAGGAGCCCTGCCACAGCTTCTGGTCCTCGGGCCGTTGCAGCAGCAGGTCGAGCATCTTGTAGTTGGTGATCAGGATGTCCGGCCGGGTGGCCCGGATCTCGTCGCGGTCCACGGCGACCTTGCGCACGGAGTCCTTGAACTCCCGCGAGGGCGTGTCCCCGATGTAGAGACCGGCCCGTACACCCTCGAGGCGGCTGTCCTTCGGGTTGTCCAGGTGGTCGTTGATGCGCTGGGCCTGGTCGGTGGCCAGCGCGTTCATCGGGTACAGCAGGACGGCCTTCACCCCGTCCCGCCCGGCCGCGCGCTCCCGCCGGCAGTGGTCGAGCAGCGGCACGAGGAACGACTCGGTCTTGCCGGAGCCGGTCCCTGTGGTGACGAGCGTCGGCTCGGCGGGCCCGTTCAGCGTGGACAGCCGCTCCCAGGCGAGCGCCTGGTGCCGGTGGGGCTTGAACTCCTTGGGCCACCACTCGAGATGCTTCTGCCAGCCGTCACCGACGGCGGTCCTGAAGGGCGTACGGATCCGCAGATACGGCCCGCGGAAGATCCCGTCGCCGGGGTCCCCGAGGAACAGCTCCAGCGCCCGCCGCGTCGACTCGTCCGCCAGCGCGTACGTCGTCGCCAGGTACTGGCTCAGGCTGGCGCGTACCTGGTCGGCGGCGAGAGTCGGTCGCACGCGCGGGTCCCCCTTCGGCGCTGGATCATGATGTGTCCCAACCGTAAGGGACGGCGGGCCGGCCGTGACCCCTCAGATGCCGCGCTTCCTGCCCAGATACGCGACCCGCACGGCCTTGTCCTCGGGCACGAGCCGGAAGTGCACCCGCCCTTCGTCCGGCGTGAACCGGGAGTGCGTGTCGAAGAGCGCCTGCTGCCCGTCGAGATCGGTGAACCAGCAGTCCCGCCTGCGCCCCTGGTGCTCCCCCGTCACCCACGACCGCCACCGCGGCCCCTCCGGCCGCGCCTGCGGGTCCCACTCGGCCGCGGCCTCCTCCAACTCGCCGAGCCGCCTGCGCACGGGCCCCACCCACACCTGGGGCAGGCCCCGCAGATCGGCCTCGACCCGCGGCAGGAACTGGAGATGCGGGAAGAGTTCCGCGCGCCGTTCCCACAGCTGCGCCCCCGTGTGTACGGCGGTGTCGCGCGCCGTCCGGATCCACGCCAGGTGCGCGTCGAGGTGCCGTTCGGCCGAGACATGGCGGACCTCGACGTCATCGACCTGTGTGCCGGTCGTGCCGTCCTCCGACTCGACGAGCTGCTCGCACTCCAGCGGCAGCAGGCCGGCGTCCCAGCGAGCGTGCACGGGCAACGAGATGCCCAGGCCGTCCATCAGATGGGCCCCGCCGAGTCCCGCCACGGTGACCCCCTCGTGCCGGTACTCGACGTCCAGCGGATCCTCGCCGTCCGGGAACACCGTCTTGAACGGGGCCTTGCTCTGCATCAGCCGCAGCCGCTGCCACGGGTCGCGGTTCTTCGGGTTGCCGATCCACTTCCCGATCGGGTAGCCGTCCGCGATCTCAAGCTGCTTGAGCGGCACCTCGCAGACCAGCACCGTGCCGCTCCGGTCCGCCCGCGCGACCGCCACCGCGGTCCTGGCGAACTGGTTCATGGCCCGGTCTGCGCGTAACGGCTCGCAGTCGGTTCCACATGACCTCTCGTTCAGGAACAGCAGCAGCGGCACGAGTCCCCCTACTCGGTGATTGGGTTGCTGGGCGTGAACGGAACGGACGGCTCAGGCGGTTCAGTCAAGAAGCTGGTCGAGCGTGTGGTCCAGCTCGTCGAAGAAACCCTCGGGCCACTGGTCGAGCAGGCCGTCCGCGTCGATCTTCGGGGTGATCACCTGCGCGCCCGCGGCGTCGTTGCGGAAGTAGTGCACGACCGCCTGATCGGCCGGCAGTACGCCCCGCTTCACCGCGAGCCGCATGCCGTTGAGCACGTGGTCGCTGTGCGTCTCGACGACGAGCTGGGCGCCCTGTCGCGCTGACGCGGCGGCCAGTTGGGCCATGGCCGTCTGCCCGTGCGGGTGCAGATGTGCTTCCGGGTTTTCCAGGAGTACGAGGCTCCCGGGCCGTGCGCTGAGACAGGCGACGACGATGGGCAGGGCGTACGTGAGGCCGAAGCCGACGTTCGTCGGGCGCCTCTGCGTCGGAGCCGGCGCGTTCCCGAAGGCGTACGACAGCAGTACCGAGTCCGTCCGCTCGATGACATCGGTCCTGATGTGCACACCCGGACACAACTCCCCCATCCAGGCGGCAACCTGGTCGAGAAGGCGGCCGGAGGCGGCGCGCCGGTGTTGTAGCGGTCCCTCGGGTACTTCGTCGCCCGCGTGGTGGCGAAGGAAGTTGACGGTGTGTTCGCCCCGTATGCCGAGGAAGCCGCGCCTGACGGCCATGTGGTGGTCGCGGGGGTAGCGCTCGGTGGGTGTGATGCGATCGGCGTGGAGGTACTGGAAGCCGTCCGTGAAGTAGCGGGGTGCCAACTCCTCCGGCGGGGCGATCACCCAGTCCTCTTCCGCCGGCACCCGGATGTCGGCCAGCGGCAGCAAGTTCTGCTCGGGCTCGTAGGCCACCGTCCATTCGTAGCGGTACAGCCCCTCGTTGACGGCCAGCGTGATCGCCGGCTCGTCCCCGGCGAAGTCCTCGTGCAGGACGTCCTGACCCGTACCGAGCCCGACGAACTCGCCGTTCAGAAGGAGCCCGACCTCATTGCTGTAGGAGCCGCGGGGGTAGTCGCGGCGGTCGATCGCGAGATTGCCCGACGTCCACGACTGCCGAAGTAACGCCAGCGCCTGCAGCACCGTGCTCTTGCCCGAGGAGTTGAGCCCGGTCAGCAGGGTGAGCGGGCCGAGCGGTATGTCCGCGTGCTGGAACGCCTTGAAATTGGTCAGCGTCAGCCGGTCAATCACCGCTCAGTACCTCCCGGAAGAGTCGCGCCACCACCTCGAACCGCGTCCGTACGTTGTCCGGGTGGCCGGGGTCGACGGTCAGGGCGCGTTCGAAGGCGAAGTCCCCCGTGAGACGAGCCGACAGACCGTCACGGACTTCGTCACGCGACGCTACCAGTGCGTCACGCGGCCGGTCATCCAGGGCCGCGAGATTGACGGCAACGGTCTCGAACAGGGCCTTGTTGATGGGCAGTTGGCGCCGATGGCCGAGTGACCTGCGAAAGGCCTGACGTCCGAAGACGGCCCGCGCGCACCTCATGGCCTCCCTGAACTGCCTTTCGTCCCAAGACAGTTGCTGTTCCGTCTGCGCGTTGAGGCGGCGCATGGCGCGGGTCAGGAACTGCTCGTAGTCCTGGTCCAGGTCCGGGCCGTGCGGTGTCACCCGGTAGGCCAGGAAGCGGAGCACCAGCTCGCGGTCGTGCATCCGCTCGTTCGACACATCGAACCCGGTGGCCTCGCCGAAGGCCGGATGCTCCGCGAGGTCGGCGAGCAACTGACGGGCGGGGCCGGGGATCATCGCGTGCCGGATCTCCTGCGGGGTGAGCGGCGACCCGCCCGTGGTGAGCCGGGAGAACACGTTGAACTTCACGACGTCCGGGGTGGTGTGCAGGACGAGGTGGACCACGACCGGCGTTTCGAGAAGCCGGATGCGCATGCGCCCGCGCAGGTGGGCGACGCCCTCGTACTGCCGCAGGTACTCCAGACCCCGAAGGGTCAGGGGCGGCAACTCGGCGAAGCCGGGGATCATGAGCCGGGCGATGGCGGTGAGCCGCTGGCCGCCGTCGACGACGGACCAAGTGTCGTCCTCCTGCTGCGCCATGTGGAAGGGAGCGACAGGGAGGCCCAGCAGAAGCGACTCGATGAACCTGCTCTGCTGTACATCGCTCCACATGCCGGCCCGGCGGTGGAAGTCCGGAGCCAGATCCAACGCCTTCTTACGGAGCCGGGACATCAGCACGTCGACCGTGGTGCTCTCCGTCTCGATGCTGATGCTCTCCCAGTCGAGGGCCTTCGGCAGCCGGTCCGGCTCATCGGGCGGCAGCTCCAACTCGACGCCGGTAGGCCGCCCGTTCGCTCCGATCTCGACGGGCCTCTCGAAGAGCACCCCGCGGGGGTCGTCTTCGCTCTCCAGCCCTGCCATGTCCGCTGCATCTCCTCATCGGCTTCGCCGTGCCCGCAGTACATGGCATTGCCATGTCCTCCGGCACCTTACTGAGTTTGAACTCGTGAATGACCGCACCCGTTCACGCCACTCCCGGCCAAGTGTCACAAGCTCGCGCAACAGCCTCCCCCCTCCGCCTCACCTCTTCAGGCTGACGATGATGACCTTGTACGCGGGGTCGCTGCTCGCCGATGCCACGGAGCCGACTCCAAGGATCTTGTCGGTGCCCGGGACCGCCGTGATGGCGTTCAGCCGGAACCATGCCCTTCCCTTGATGCCGTAGCCGCTCGGTGGCTTCGGATCCGTGATGCGTTCGCAACTGCCGTCCGCGGTGAGGTACTTGCGGGCGCTGAGGATCTCCCCACGGTCGCCGTCGCGCACCGCTTGGGTGCGGTCGGCGCATGCTCCCTCGGTGTTCGGCAGCTTGGTCCAGCGGGTGCCGTTCCAGCGCAGGTGGATGTGCTCCGTCGGTGGGTCGGGTTCGTCGTCCTCGCTGACGGAGGTGAGCTCGCCGTAGGCGTGTACGTCGCCGTCCAGCGCGACGACCTCGGTGAGGAGCGCCGTCTGTTCGGGGGCCGGGACCTTGTAGTGGTACTCCGGCGTCGGTACGAGCTTCCAGGCGCGGCCGTCCCAGTGCACGGCGGCGGGCTGGCCGCCCGGCAGCCCCGGGCCCGCGTCCTCCTTCCCGTAGCGGTCGCCGACCGCCCACAGGTCGTCGGACGCGACCCCGTCGAGTGCGGTGACGGTGGTGGGCAGGTCCATGGCCGTCCAGCGGGTGCCGTCCCAGTGGTACGCCCTGGTCCCGCCGTCGAGGACCCAGATGTCGTCCGGGGCGAGGGCCTTGATGTCGGCGGCCCGGGGATCGCCGGGGAGCTTGGGCAGCGCCGTCCAGCGGATGCCGTCCCAGTGCGCCATCCGCAGCGAGTTCAGGTCGAGGCTGGCTGTCAGCAGCAGTCCGCCGGAGTCCACGGCGTCGAAGCGCGCGTCGTAGACGCTGGTGCCGAACGACGCCGGCATGGGGCGGCGCTGCCAGCCGGTGCCGTCGTGGTGCAGGAGGAAGCCGTGGTCGGCCGACTCGTCTCCTGCCTTGCGGGTGTTGGGGGTGGACTGGCCCGCCGCCCAGATGTCGTCGGCGGCGGTCGCCATCACGTCGGACAGCACGGTCGTGCCGTTGTCCCTCTGGTCGAACGCTTTGTCGTAGTTCCAGGTCATGTCGGAGCCGCCGACGGCACGCAGGACCACCACGGCGACGATGACGAGCAGCAGGACCACGGCGATCGCCATGTTGATCTTGGCCGCGCGCATGCTCACGTACGTGTCACTCATCTCGTACTCACCCCCCAGTCCCCGGCCCAGGGCCGCAGAGCATACGTTCCGGCTCCCGGCCCGGAGCCGCCCGAACCGCGCCCTTGCCGGACGGGCATCCTGGTGCGACGAGACATGACCTTGTGCATGTACGTCCAGAGCAGTCGAGCAGCGGCAAGGTTGCCTGCCTTCACCTTTTCCGCACCGCTGCCTCCGCACATCTGCTCTTCAGCGGGCGAACGCCGCGCTGGGCACGGCCGCGTCGACCCAGCCGTTCGAGGCGGCCGTCGGGGTGCTCACTTCAATGCCTCCCCTGCGGCGCCCGGTTCGCGGTCGAAGTCCCGGTCGTATGCCGGGGCGTCGTCGCTCTGGTTCAGGTGTTGCTTGAACAGGGACAGCCAGTGGGGCAGGTCGATTTCGGCTCGTACGGTTTTGCCCGGGGGTTCACGGTTCAGGATCTCCCACCGGTCGGCGAGCGCCTCGACGAGGACGAGGCCACGGCCGGAGTCGGCCAGGGGCTCCGGAGGCTTTACGTCGCCGGGGCCGGGCGGGCGCGCTTCGGTGCGGGTGTCGGTGACCTCGATGCGCAGGCTGCCCGGGATGAGGGAGAGGCACAGTTCGAAGTCGCGGCCCGATACGCGGCCGTGGGTGACCGCGTTGGCGGACAGCTCCGCGACGATCACGGCGGCGGTGTCGGAGGCCCGGGTGCCGTGCGGGATGCCCCAGTCGTGCAGCTGGTTCAGGGCGAGGTGGCGGGCGAGGCGGGCGCCGAGCGGGGTGGCGCTGAAGCGCTGGGTGAACACACGTACGGTGACGGGGTGTTGGCGGGTGGCCGGTGGTGTCATGTGCCCAATGTGGCGTCCCGAAAGGGCACTTCACCAGGTCCGACCCGCGTACGCTGCGCGAGCGTACGCGGCCCTGGGCTGGACGGTACTCATAACGTCCCGTAACCGTCACGTTGCCGAGAAGACTTCAGCGCGACCCGCTCGGATTCGGCCAGCAAGATGCAGAACTCGTTGCCCTCCGGATCGGCAAGAACGACCCAGCCCCAGCCGCTGGGCTTGCGGTGGTCGGCGACCAGGGATGCTCCAAGCGTCAGCAGTCGCTCGACCTCCGCGTCCCGTGAGGTATCCGGGCGCAGGCACAGATGGAGCCTGTTCTTGGCCGACTTCGGCTCCGGAACCTCGTTGAAGTGCAAGGCCGGCCCGCCGGGCAGCATGATCTCGGTCTCGTCGTCACCCGGTTCGTCCTCGGGATCCAGCGGGTGTCCGGTCACCTCACTCCAGAACCGCGCCAGTTGGTATGCGTTTGCACAGTCGATCGCTATGTTCGTCACCGTTGAAACCATGGGCGTGATCATGCCCAAGCGGAGATCCGCTCGCCACCGGAAGTGTCGAACCAACGCCTGATGGGAGCTACGGAGCCGGGGAATCGGCCCACCTGGCGGCACCTCGTAGTCGCAGAAGGCCCTCTCAGATCTCCGGCGCGAGCACCGTCAGCCGCAGCAGCGCGGCGATGACCAGGACCGTGGGGATGGCGTACCACCACTTGCGTAGCCACGTGGCCTTGACGAACAGCCATGTCAGCAGGGCCGTGACGGCCGAGACGACCAGGACGAGACCGGAAGCGAAGTTGGAGTGGGCGACGGTCTCGCTGTCCCAAGGGCCGGCGGGGTCGGCCAGGTAAGCGAGAAGCATGAAGTAGACCGCCACCAGATGCGGCAGTGCGAGGACGAACCCGCAGACAGCGGAACCCATGCGGGCGCCGGGGCCCCGGCCTGTGGCTGCCTGGGGTGTCGTGTGGTGGGCGGGGCTGCTCACCGCATGGCCTCCTTGGCGTTGTCCAGTTTCTGATCGAAGCCCCGACCATACGCTTGGGCTGCGTCGCTCTCGTAGTACGGGCCACCGTTGTAGCGGGCGGCCAACTCCTGCATCTGGACGCGGGTCATCTGGTCGGGCGGTACATCGGCGAAGCCGCTCTCCGCCTTGAGCTGAGCCAGGTACTCGGATGCGATGAAGACGTTCTGAGCCGGGTCCTTCGTCGCTTCCACGACGGCGTCCCGCTGCATGTCGGTGAGGTTGTGCGGGTCGTACCCGAGGACCTCGGCAGCACGGCGGATCTGGATCGACATGGGGCCCACCGAGGTCCGGTCGGGGTCCTCCGCACCGGGGAGCCATTGGCGGCCCTCGTACGCCAAGTCGTCCATGACGCTGGGATCGCCCGCGACCTCCTGCCAGGCGATGCCGGCGACCATCTCGGGCGGCAGCCCGGAGTCCAGGGCGGCGGCATTGATGAGTTCCTTGTTGGCCGATATGTACGCGCGGCGGTCCTCGTCGGAGGTCGACGGCAGCCAGTAGTTGTTCCCCTGACCCTCGGGCAGACCGTCGACGCGCATCTTGATGCGGTACAGGGGCTCGGAGATCACGACGTGGTCGCCCAGCGTGGGGAAGGCGTCCACCTTGGGGCCGGAGCCCGGAAGCTGGGCGTAGGGGTTGTCGCCGGCCTGCCGCGCCTCGGCGCGCAGCGGGCCCAGGTTCTTCAGGAGCTGGGCGGGGTCGCCGATCGGGCTGCGGAAGTCGGGCAGGGAGCGGTACGCGGCCTGGACGTCGGCGATGCACTTCTCGCGCGCCTCGGACTCCACGCGCAGGGCATCGCTGTAGTGGCCCTTGGTCTGGTTGTAGTAGCGCTCGGCGTCCTCACGGATGGCGTCCACGTCGACGCTCACCTCGGCGAACCAGTCCAGTACCCCCGTGGTGCCCCGCAGGTCCTCCCACTGTCGCAGAGGCTCCGCGGCTCGCGCGGTGGGGGTGATGGCGGTGGCCTCCTGGGACATCACCTCGGCGAGCTTGCTCTCGGTCTGCTGTCCGCTCTCGAAGTGACTCTTGGCCGTGGTGACCGCGTCCGCGTACGACGAGAGAGCCTTTCCCGCCGTGTGGAAGGCTTCGGCCAGGGCGTCGGTGAGTTCCTTGGCCTCGCCCAGGCGTTTGACGTACAGGTCACGGCCTTCGCTCTGCCAGTCCACCTTGCCCGCCTTGCGGAAGGCGTCGTCGGTGGTGTCGATCAGCTTGCGCAGGCGGGTGAACTCCGCCGCGCTGCGCTCGATGAGCGCCGGGTTCGAGTCCTCGAGGAACTCGACGTCCTCGCGGTAGGCCACCGTGGATCACCGGTCCTTGGCTTCGATGTAGCTCCCGCTCACGAGGACCGATCGCAACTGATCGCGGATGCGCTGGTCGTACTGGGCGTACGTGTTGTTCGCGGACTTCAGATGGCCGGCCAGCGCCGCGAGCAGCACGACCGCGTCGTCGTACTGGTCCTTGGCGTAGCGGGCGAAGGTGTCGACTTTCGCGGCCACGTCGGCGTGGGAGCGGGGAACACGGCAGTTCGTCGCGTTCTCTGCGTCCATCCGCCCTTCGTACAGAACTCCTGCGATCTCGATGAGCAGATGCGAACTTCCGTCGACGGAGGCCGCGTTGACGGAGAACCCGTCTCCGTAACCCCCCGGACCATTGGAGGATCCCCCGACGTCGGCAGGCAACTGGTTCAGCTGCATGTGAGTCGACTGCTGTTGACGCGCCAGGGCATCAGCCTTGAGCTGAGCCCACTCCTCGTCCCATGACACTGTGTCCGCCCCCGTTCGACTGCGACATTGCCCGAGCACATGTTCGCGCCCGGGCCAAGTCTACCACGGACAGGCCGAGAGTGATCAAGCCTGTACGGGTGCGCCTGTGCCAACTGCCTTGACATTGCGGGCACATCAGGAAACGCGAGTGAGGCGGGCGCCGAGCGGGGTGGCGCTGAAGCGCTGGGTGAACACACGTACGGTGACGGGGTGTTGGCAGGTGGCCGGTCGCGTCATGCGCCCAATGCGGCGGCCCGGAAGGGCACTTCACCAGGTCTGAGCCGCGTACGCTGCGCGAGCGTACGCGGCCCTGGGCTGGACGGTACTCATAACGTCCCGTAACCGTGGGCGGCCTGGTTCGGGCGGGCTGGACGCCTGCCGCCGCGAGACTGGGGCCACCGGGCACGCTGGGAACACCTACGTGTCCGGCTATCGGGTCCACGGGGTTGCCTTTGCGTCACCGAGTCGACATACCGAGTGCGAAGCACGATCCTCATGCCATGGTTCTCCGTTGGCTCCGCCCTCGCCGCAGGCCGCCGCTCTCTCCCTCCCAGTCGCCGTCCGGCCCGGGACAGGACGGGCGCGGTGACGGAGGAGCCGCGTGCACCGGGTGCGACAGGACCGCTCGTGAGGCGGACTCCGTGCCGACGTGCCCGGCGTGCGGGACGGAGGACCACGAGTTCGTCACGCGCGCTGTGGCCAAGCGTGTGCTGCGGCACGGGTCCTCGACCGCGCCGTGCCTCGGCTGCCGGCAGGTGACGTTCGTCTTCGAACCGGACATGGTCTGCGCGACCTGCGAACGCCTGCTACCCGACCTCAACGAGCGGCTGCGGGAGCGGTTCGCCGTGCGGGGACCGGGGAGTTCCGAGGGGCTGGCGTGCATCGGCTGCGGATTCGGGAAGCGGATCCCGCACATGGCGCAGGTTGTGGCGTGCCCGCACTGCGCCGGAGACTTGGCCATCGCGCAGGACGACTGCCCGCGGCAGGGGATGGTCCTGTCATGCCCGTCGTGCGGCGAGGCCGTTCGCATCCCGCCCACCGTCTGGTGTCCCGACTGCGGCCTCAACTTCCGGCGGACGGGCGTCGCCGACCTGGTCAGGGAGGCAAACGCCTGACCTCCCGCATGGCGGGGTCCCTCCGCCGCCGGGGAATCGGCCCGCCTGACGGCAACATCTCACTGGGCATGGCCCACACGAGGCGCTGCGGGATCGACCCGGCCGTGCCGCTCCTGCGCCTCATAGACGCTGGGCACACCGTCGACCAGGCGGACGCCGAGCGGGGTGGCGCTGAAGCGCTGGGTGAACACACGTGCATTGGCGGGTGGCGGGTCGTGCCGTGTGCCCAATGCGGCGGCCCGGAAGGAGACTTCACCAGGTCCGCCCCGCGTACGCTGCGCGAGCGTACGCGGTTACGGACTGGACAGTACTCGTGACGTGCCGTAACGATGGGCGGGTTGGGTGTGTGCGGCGGGGCGGGTGCGCGGGAGGTGGCCACAGGTGGCCGATGACACGGTCGGTACGGATGTCGGCGGGGCGGACGCGGACGGTACGCCGCCGGAGGGGACCGACGGCGTTCCGGCTACCTTCCGGGGTGAGCCGGAGTCCTCGGACAGTCTGCGGACGTTCGGCGCGGTGGTCCAGGCCCTGCGCGAGCACGCGGGGCTGAGCAGGCAGGAGTTCGCCGACCGGGTGCGGTTCTCCAAGCACACGGTGGCGTCGGTGGAGTTGGGGCGACGGATGCCGGACCCGAGGTTCGCCGAGCGGGCGGAGGAGGCGACGGGGAACACGGGGGCGCTGCGGAAGGCGGTACGGCATCTGGCGCGGCAGCCGGGGTTGGCGGCGTGGTTCCGGCAGTGGGCTCGGCTGGAGGCAGTGGCGATCACGCTGTATACGTACGAGTGCCGCATGATTCCGGGGTTGCTTCAGACGGAGGCGTACGCGCGGGCGTTGGCCGCCGATCAGTTGCCGCCGTTGGACGACGCACAGATCGAGGAACGGTGGGCTGCCCGGACGGAGCGACAGCTGCTGCTGACGGAGCGGCCGAACACTACGTTCGGCTTCATCCTGGAAGAGCAGCTGTTTGTACGGCGGACAGGCGGCGCGGAGGTCACGCGGGAGCTCATCGACCACGTGCTGGACATCGGCCGGCTGCGGAACGTCGAGATCCAGATCATGCCTCTGGTGCAGGAATCACACGCTGGGCTACACGGCCCCGTGCAGCTGCTGGAAACCCCCGAGAACAAGTGGTTCGCCTACACCGAGGCCCCGGAGAGCGGCCAGTTGATCTCGGACTCGAAAGTGGTCAGCGTGCTCCAGAGGCGGTATGCCAGGATGCGTTCACAGGCTCTTACCATCCAGGACTCCATGAGCCTGTTGCAGCGGATGCGAGGAGACCTATGAGCACGTCCGACCTGGCCTGGTTCAAGAGCAGCTACAGCAGCAGCGCTTCCGGCGACTGCGTAGAGGTCGCTACCTGCCCCGACACCGTCCACGTCCGGGACTCCAAGGACGAGCAGGGCCCGCAACTCGCCCTCACCCCCACAGCGTGGACCGACTTCGTCTCGTACGCCGCCCAGGCCTGACCGTTCACAACGCCGTGCCCTGCAACCGGTCAACTCCGGTGCAGGGCACAGTCGTTCACTTGGCGTTGTTGAGCCGCGCCTCGAAGTAGGCGTGAGCAACGCGCATCTCCGCCTCACGGTCGGCCTTGTAGAAGGGCGCGGTGTAGCCCTCGGGAGGCTCGGTTCGCTCGCCGTTCTTGAAGGCGAGCAGCTGCTCGTAGTGCTCCTTGGTCTGACCGAAACCGTAAGTGTGGCGACTGCCCGCGATCCTGCGCTCGTTGGCGTCGAACCACATCACGGCGTCGAAGTCCTGCATGATCGGGAAGCGGGACTTGTACATGGCCACCAGAGCGTCGGCACTCACTCCCAGCCACACGGCCACCAGCGCGTCGATCTCGACCAACGCGGCCCGGCGCGCCCGCTCGGTCCGCAGGGGCGTCGAGCGGTTCCAGGTCGGCGTGACCTCGTGTAGGGGGCTCAGTCCGGGCCAGTCGCACGCCCAGGGTTCGTAGGCGGGCCATTTCGGGTCGTACAACTCGGCCCAGAGGTCGGCGTACGCCTCCGTCAAGCAGTTGAGCCGCAGGGTGCGCAACAACAGCGGTGCCGCAAGCGGGTGGTCGGAAGCTGGCGCGGGGAGTCGACGCGCCGGGGTCACATCGAGATGCCGGACTTTGGTGGACCGCAGCAGGTAGTCGACCGGAATGCCGGACCAGAATCCGGCAGTCAGAACCGTGCCGCGGTTGCTCGGCAGCGCCGCACTGCGGACCGCATGGACGTGGGCAGGTCCAGGAGGAAGGACGGCAGCGTAGAGGCTGCGCTCGGTGTCCGGAGCGATGAACTCCCGCCACGCCGCCCGGTAGAAGTCCGTGTACGGTCGCCGCGACAGCTCCTCCAAATACGCGTCCACGTCCCGTTCCGTCACCTTCTCCGGCAGCACCAGACGCGCCTTCGCCACCGCAGCCCGCGCCTTGGCCAACCCCTCCTCCGAAGCTCGCAGTTCAGCCAGCTTCCGGTGGTCGATCCAGCGGTCCTGAGCTGCCTTGTAAACCTCCGCGTCGGCCACGTACACGTACTCGGTCTCGGGTACGGCGTCGTCGGCCATCGTGAGCGGGTTGAGGCCGAGAACCTCGCCACTGCCCTGGCTCGGCTGCTTGAACATCGGGTTCGCCAGGCCAAGTTGAGGGCCCTTGAGGATCGCCTCGGACCAGTCCGTCGGCTGGTACATCCGGTCGTCCAGGCTGTGGTGGTTGTAGTCGATGAGGTCGTCCGCCTTGGCGCCGCTCTCGTGGTAACCACTGCTGATCTGCGGATCGTGCGCCGCCAGCCTCAGCGGATAGTCGGCCAGCGCCTCGATTGCCTGGGCCTCGGCCGTGCTCACTGGGGACAGCAGTCGCCCTTGTCGTACTGGCTGATCCTCGTCGCCGGTCAGGCGCTGCCAACGGGCCAGCGTCTCTTCGTCCACGCGCACGATCCGCTTCCGGTGCGGCCGTTCGTCCCAGTTGCTGCCGTACCGAACCCCTGGGTCAGGGCCAGTGCCGTCGTCCTGATCGGACAACCGCAGGGCGTCCACCGAGAACAGCCACGACAGGTGGTCGAAGCCGATCTCGCGCGCCTCGCCGTAGATGTGCAGACCGAAGTGGCTGGCGTGGCCGATCGGCGGTGGGAAGAAGCGGTAACCCTGGTTGGAGAAGTCCCCGTGGACGCGGAGCCTTTCGTATGCGGCCTCGCGCAGGCGGCCCTCCCTGTCGCCACTGAAGTGCGAGTCCGGGTGGAGCAGCCCCACCGTGCCCTTCCTGGCCGTGTGCGCCCAGGTGGTGCACATGAACGCCCGGTACAAGTCCGGCTGCCCCGTGAGCAGCGGATACGTGACCTCCGAACCGAGCATGGCGACCGTGCCGCTCAGCGAGGCCAACTCGTCCCGCAGGTACCCACGTACCTTCTCCGAGGCCAGCAACTCGTCGCGCCTACGCGTCCGTTCGGCCTTCGCGGGTTTCTCCGTGAGCATGAACCACGGCTCGTGCTCGGCGAGGACCTGGTTGTCCTCCCAGCGCGGCCGTACCCACGGCGGGTTACCCACCTGCAGATCGAACCCGCCCCTCTCCCCCTTGAAGACATGCGCGAAGTGCAGCTCCCAGTGGAAGAACCCATGCCCGTCCTCAGCCTGTATGTCCTTCTCCGTGGACCCGGCGACATCCGCGACCACGTCGAGCCACGGGAACCGGAACCGCAGCTTGCCGACGCTGTCCATGCCCATCTGGCCGTCCAAGTGCCCCTCGAACGCCGAGAGTTCAGCCAGTGCCTCGTCCACCGGAAGCTTGTCGAGGCCGTCCAAGAACGAACCCTCAGGCACATCCTTCGACCCGAGCACCAACTCCAGGAAGTCCAGCCAGTCATCCAGCGTCTTCAGCGGGATGCACTTCCGCCACGGGTCCTCCTTGATCTGGGACACGCGCCCACTCGCCCCGCGCTTCCTCCGGCCCTCCAGCCCCTTGTCCGGATCCCCGGCCGCGAACGCCCCCTGCTCCCCGTCCGGATCGTCGAAGATCCCCGCCGCCTCCCACACGAGGTCCCCGGGAGCGGGCCCGATGGGCTCGGGCGGCGGCGGCGCGGCCTCCGGCGCGCTCGCCTCCGCCTCAGTCGCGCCCGGCCGTAGACGCAGCTCGCCCTCCTCGACAAGGGCGCCCCCCGTCTCGTACACATACGCCGAACCGTCCAGCTCAGCCACCTTGTCGAGCGGCCAGAACCACAGCGCGCACCACGTGTCCATGACCGTCTTCAGCCGCCAGTACGGCGTACCGCTGGCCGTCAGGTCGTCCAGGATCCGCTGTCGTTCGACGGCCTCGCCCGAGTGCTCCAGCCAGTTCGCGCCCCATACGTCGATCCGCCGCGACACCTTCCGCTCGGACAGTTCGAGCCGCTTGGCGACCAGGCTCCACAGGAACTCGACCCGTCGGGCGACCCCTTGCAGCCGTCGCTGGTCGGTCTTCTTCTTCGGCGCCTTCTGGATGCCCTTGCGCCAGGCCCCGAGCGCCACGGCCTCCGTCTCCGCGAGCTTCTTGGCCTCCGGTTCGGCGGCGACCGCGCCCCACCCGGCGGCGGGCAGCAGGAAGTGGTGGACGGCCCCTTCGGGCAACTCACCGTCCCGGAAGGGGAGTTCGCGCGGCGGCAGCGGGTCCTTCTTCGCCAGCCAGGCGCCGCCGGGCAGGTCCTCGGCCGCGTACACCTTGCGCCCGGCCCCGATGAGCGAGTTGCCGCGCCGCAGGTGCAGGCCGAACCACGGTGCCTGCATACCGGGGTGCATGGTGTTGAGCCACAGCGACACCTCGGCCAGCTCCACGGCCGTGGCGTTCAGGTCGACGCCGTACGCGTTGTGCAGCGCGATGTACGCCTTCACCTTCTGCAGCTCGATCTGCCGCTGCTCGGTGTCGACGCGTTCCCCCAACTCCCGTTCCCGGCGCCGCAGATACTCCTCCGCCACCTGGTCGATCGCCTCGTTGAGGAACGCGCCGGAGCCCAGCGCCGGCTCGCAGATCTTCCACTCCAGGAGTTCGCGCGCGGGGGTGTCGTCGGTGAGGCGGTGCCTGAGCGCCAGCTCGACCGTCACCTTCGTGAGGGAGGGCGGGGTGTAGTACGACGCGGACGTCTGGCGGTCGCGGCCCGCGAGGCGGTACACGAACGAGCCCTTGGGATGCGTGACCCGCCCGAGCAGGCCCGTGTCCTTGTCCTCGCGCTGGACGAAGACCTCGTCCGGATAGTCCTGCACCCTGGACGCCGGGATCATCCAGCTGCCGCCGGAGGGGTCGCCGCCCTTGGCCACCTCGTACAGGTCCTCGTCGGCGATGAAGCCCGTGTAGGACATCAACCCCTCGTAGACGGCGCCGAGTTGGTTGATGCCGAGCTGCGCGTACGAGATGAAGCCGCCGCGCTCGCGACCCTTGCCCTTGGTGAGCATGAGGCGGCGCAGGACGCGGTGCAGGGTCTCGTTGCGGAGGCGGGTGTCCAGGTACTGGGGCTCCTCGGAGCCTTCACCGTCGTACGCGGGGTTGTCGAGACGCCCCTGCCCGATGAGCCGTACCGCGCCCTCCTTGAACAGCTCGGAGCGCAGCGGCTCGAAGCGCAGCCCGGTGTCGGCGCTGAGCGCGGCGGACCGGCGCAGGCGGCCGGCCTCGTGTACGCGCTCGGCGTGCTCCTTCCGCGTGATGGCGCCCTCGGCGAGGAGCCGGTCGGCCTCGGTCTCGGCGGCCGTCGCCTCCCGGTCGGCGGCTTCGGCGGCCAGGTCCTCGGGCTCGCTGCCGTGTCGGCGGTGGCCCTTCTCGACCATCTTGAAGAGCAGGTCGAGGGACTCGTACAGGTGAAAGCCCTGGCGGGACTTCTCGCCGATCAGGTCGCGTACGACGAGGTCGCCGAGGCGCTGGAGGCCGTACCCCTGGGCGTACTCGGGATAGGCGGACGGCAGGATGCCGAGGGCCGGCTGGGACTCGGCGTAGAGGAGGAAGAGGAGCCGGTAGAGGTAACGCAGTGACTCACGGCTCAGCTGCTTGGCGAAGCGGGCCGGGTCGTCCAACTGGTCGACGGTGACGCCCTGTTCGCGCAGCCGGGCCAGGACCTCGTTGGCGATCCACTCGACGGACAGGCGCAGGCCTTCGCGGAGTTCGGTGGAGACGCCCACCGCGTGCTTGCCGGACTTGTCGACGAAGTCGGCGAGCGGCGCCGTGCCGCCCTCCTCGGGGACGCGCATGGAGTCGGCGCCGAACAGGGCGGCGATGGTGTCGAGTTCGCCGCCGCCTCGGTCGTCGCGGCGGTGCAGTGCGGTGTCGAGGCTGACGGCGAGGTAACGGCCCTCGTGCCAGGCCATCCGGTCGGCCAGGACGATGACGCCGCCGGCCAGGAGGAGGACGTAGCGCGGGGGTTCGTCGCACTCGAAGAGGAAGTCGGTGAGCGCCTTGCCATCGGTGAGGCGGGCGGAGGCCTCCAGGGCGACGGGGTGCAGCAGGCGGCCGGGGCCGTCGGGGTCGAGGGCCGCGTCGGGGCGGGCGGTCCAGCCGCAGGAGACGGCGGTGATCAGCCCTGGTTCGTGGTGGGCGGCCTGGACGGCGTACTCGTGCCCGGAGCGGTGGACCGTGACCGTCTGCTCGTGCGCCTGCGTGAAGCCGAGCGCGCGGAGCGTGTCGAGGTGGAGGTCGGTGAGGCGCTTGGACCAGTCGGCCGGGGTGGGCTCGTCGGGGTTCGCGGCGGCCTCGGTGTCCTGCTCGAAGGCGGCGCGGCTCGCGAAGTACGGACCGTGCAGGGCGCGCAGGCCCTCGCGGGGTGTGCGGAGGCGCGGCGGGACGGTGTCCGCGTCCATTGCGTTCTCGCCCATGCTCTTGGCGTCGGCCACGGCTTCGGCATGGCGGCGGCGCTCCGCCTCCTCGAACGCCGTCCAGCGGGCGAGCAGTCCGTCCTTGGCCTTGAGGTCCTTGGGGAGGACCTCGGCCAGGTAGTGGGCTGAGAGGTAGTCGCCGTGGTTGACCAGCGAGTCGTAGGTCACTTCAGCTCTCCGCGGGGGTCGCCGTCGCCGGAGTGGTCTCCGGGGTGTGCTGCGGGGGGTGCGGCAGGGTCGTCTCCGGGGGCTTCCGCGGGATCGTCTCCGGGGGCGTTCTCCGGGGTGGCGGGCCTGTCTAGGACGGCCAGGACGCGCAGCAGGGGACGGCCCGACGTCTGCAACTGGTCGAGCAGGTGCGCCTGTTCGTCCGCCGTGTCCTCGATCTGCCGCTGCCGGCGGCTGGAGAGTCCGGGCAGCAGGGACTCCTGACGCCACTCGGCAAGCTGTTTGCGGTACTCGGCGAGCGGCTCGCTGATCAGCTCGTCCCACGCGTCCTTCGTACGCTCCAGATGGTCGCGTGCCGCCGAAACGGCCGCCGGGACAAGGGACTTGAGGTGGTCGGGGTCGCGCGGGCCGCCGGTGACGGGAAGCGCGGGGCCGACGCGGGCGGCGTCCAGGGCGGCGGAGAGCGGGCCCACGACCGGGGTGCTCGGCAGCCCCGTGACGGCCATCCACTTCACGACGGTGGGGCGGCCGAGCGCGTTGGAGTAGATGCCCTGGATCAGGAACGTGGGGTGGCGGACGTACGGGGAGGCGATGACCGGCGCCTCCTGGCGACCGAACTGCACGAGCACCTTGTCGGTCAGCCACTCCACCACCGGGTGGATGTCGGTGAGGAAGGAGACGTTCGGCCACTGGGTGTCCGAGCTCTCGCGGGCATCGCTGAGCTTGCGCTCGGCGAGCGTGCGGTCGAACGTGACCAGCATGCGCTCGGCCACACCCTGCTCCCTGAGGTAGGAGGGCGGCAGCGCCTTGAGCCGGTACAGCAGGTCGGGCGCCTTGGCCGGGGAGAGGGACAGGAACTCGCCGCCCTTGGGCACCTTGGGGTCCTTGCCCCGGGCCAGCCCGATCACGTCCTCGGCCCGCTCCTCGTACAGCTCGGCGAAAGCCGCGTCCACGAAGGCGGAGGTGTCGCCCTCGAAGAGGCTCGGCACCTCGGCGCGCGGCGGCAGCTCGTGCTCGGTGATCGAGTCGACCTGACCGAAGAGACCGGCGAGCATGCCGTCGTCGGCGCCGGCCGCGGCGGGGGCCGAGTCGAGGAACTCCTCGACCGTCCCGCCCTCGACGAGTTCGCGGATGAGCCTTCTTTCCTCTTCCTCGGCGCGGTAGTAGCCGGTCTCCGCCTCCGCCGTGCCGTTCAGCTTGTGGGCCTCCTCCTCGCGCTGGAGGAGCTTCTCGGCGACGGTGCGGTCGTCCTTGGCGGCGGGGTTGGCGGAGGTGAGGATCAGGGCGCGGAACTGGGGCTCGTGCTTCTGCCCGTACCGGTCGATACGGCCGTTGCGCTGCTCGATGCGGATCAGCGACCACGGGATGTCGTAGTGGATCAGGTGGTGGCACTGACGGTGCAGGTTGACGCCCTCGGAGGCGACATCACCGGTGAAGAGGAGACGCACCGGGTTCTCGGCGAGACCGAACGCCTCAAGAACCTTCTGCTGCTCGTCGTCGCTGAGCCCGCCGTGCATGAGGCGAACGGCCTTCGCGTCCTCCGTGGCCTCCTTCGCAGGGAACCCGAGCCTCGGCGGAACGACCCTGGCGAGCCACTTGAGGGTCTTGACGCGCTCGGAGAAGACGACGGCGCGGGTGGTGCTGCGCGGGCCGATGCCGATTTTCTTCAACTGCTCGACGAGGGCGTCGAGTTTGGCGGAGTCGCCGGGGGCGCCGCCGTCGCCGATGGAGTCGGTGAGGGCGCGGAGCCGGGCGAGGGCGTCCTGCTCGCGAGCGACGGCGGGGTCGGGCTTCTGGCCCTTCTCCTCGGCTTTACGGGTCTTCTCGGCGAGGTTCTTGGCGCGGGTGGCGACCGTCTCGCCGAGGGCGACGTGGGAGGAGAGGAAGGTCTTGAGCAGGTTGAAGGGGAAGAGGCGGTCCGTGCCGACGGACTGCCGGTCCTGGTCGGCCGTACCGAAGTCCGTGCTGGTGGGGCGGGCCGGCAGCCAGTGCTCGGTCAGCTCCGCGAAGATCTTCTCCTCGGCGGGGGTGGCGGTGCAGTGGAGGGAGACGGTGGGGCCGCGGTCGGCCCACTCGTCGCCCATCTGGTCGCGGACCTCGGGGCTGATCTTCGTACGGCGGATGAAGAGGTGACCGAGGTCTTTCTCCGGGTCGTAGTGGTTCGGGTCGGCGATGGCGGCCGGGTCGAGGAGCGAGATCAGGTCGGCGAAGGACTGCTTGTCGCCGTTGTGCGGGGTGGCACTGGCGAGCAGGAGAGCGTCGGTGCGCGGGCCGAGGATCTCGGCGAGGGCGCGGCGCTGGCTGCCCGGGTTGATGAGGTTGTGGGATTCGTCGATGACGACGGCGTCCCACTGGATGCGCTCCAGGTGGTGGCGGTATTGGCCGATGTTCTTGAGCGTGTCGACCGAGATGATCACGCGCTTGTAGTGCGTGAACGGGTTGCGGCCGGCCGGGATTTCGCGCTGGATGCGCTGGATGCCGAGGGAGTCCAGACGGACCAGGGGGATGGAGAAGCGGGTCCACAGCTCGCGCTGGAACTGCTCCAGGATGCTCTGCGGGGTGACGACGAGGATCCGCTCACCGCGGCCGCGGCGGATCAACTCGGCGAGGATCAGCCCGATTTCGAGAGTCTTGCCGAGTCCGACGACGTCCGCGATGAGGATGCGGGGCCGCAGGTTGCGCATGGAGAGGGCGAGTTCGGCCGGGCGTTGCTGGTAGGCGAGCGGGTCCAGCAGGAAGCGGTCGGCGAGCGCGAGGCCACGTTCGGACTGCGGGAGGGGGGTCTTGCGCAGGACGGCTTCGAGGAAGAGGCGGCTGCGGCGGAAGTAGGAGGAGGTGTCGGGGACCAGGCGGGTGTTCTCGGGTTCGAGGAGATCGACCTTGTCGATGCCGGTGAAGAAGACGGCTTCCTCGTCCCGTACGAACTCCGAGACGCCGATGGCTTCGATCCGGTCACCGTCGTGGACGCCGACCCGCTTGGCGTTCTTGACGAGCCACTCCTCGTCGCGGACGAGGATCTGGGCGCCGGGAGGATACCTGGTTTGTTGCTGGGGGTCGGGGTGGGTTTCCTCCCGCCCTCCGGGGTCGGTCTTGGTGTGGGCGGCCCCCTGGTCTGCCACGCCTTTGTCCTCCGTGAAGTGCGCGTTGCGGTGCATGCTGCGGTGAGTCTTTCACGGGGTGGAAGGGGGGTGGAGGGGTCGTTCGGCCCTGGTTCGGGGGCGGTGCGGGCTCGGTCAGAAGCGGGCGTCGCGTGCGTAGGCGGCTCGCATGCGTTCGGCGATCTGCTCGGGGGCGGAGAGGCGGGACAGCGCGTTGGCTGAGCGGGAGGAGGGCTGCGGTCCGGGCGGGGTGGCGGGCTCGGGCTCGGGTTTCTGGTCGTACGGCTCTTCGGGGTCCGGCTGCCGACGGTCCGAGGGCCGCTCCGTGTCCTCCTCGTGCGCGGCCGGATCCACGAACGTCGGAGTGTAACCCTCGCCGGGGGGCGGTGAGGCATCCTGCGGCTCCTGTTGCCCAGGCTGCTCCGGCTGCGGCATTGCAGGCGTCCGGTCCGTGAGCCTGCGCTTGGCCTGGGCGGCGGTCATTCCGCAGCCGTGGATGACGTTCACGAGGCGCTGGGTGACCTCGTCCAGCTCAGGCCGCTCGGCGGAGTCGTACGCGAGCATGTCCTGGACGACGGGCAGCAGCTCGGGCGGCAGACCGGACAGGTCGGGTGCGGTCTTCGGGTCCTCGATCCGCAGCGCGACCGCCTGCCAGGTGGGACCGGTGTACGGATAGTGGCCGGTGGCGGCGTACAGGAGCGCGGCCCCGAGGGCGTAGACGTCGGCGGCCTGCTTGAGGTCGTGTTCGCCGCGGGCCTGCTCGGGCGGCATGCACAGCACGGAACCGACCACGAACCCGGTCGCCGTCAGCATGGAGCGGCGCTCCGCGAGGACCGCGAGACCGAAGTCGATCAGCTTCGGCCCGTACTCGGCGAGGAGGATGTTCTGTGGTTTCAGATCGCGGTGCAGCAGCCCGGCCTCGTGCACCGTACGCAGGCCCTCGGCGAGCAGCGCGCCCAGGCTGGCGGTCTCGGCGAGTGGCAACGGCCCCTGCTCGGTGATGAAGGTCCGCAGGTCGGGACCGGCGACGTACTCGACCGCGAGCCACGGCTGCTCGGCGTACGCGTCCGCAGCGACGAACGCGGCGACGAACGGGCCGTAGACCGTCTTGAGACTGTCCACCTCCAGCACGAACCGCGCCCGGGTGTCCTCGTCGAGCACCGACGACTTGATCACCTTCACAGCGACCTGAGAGCCGGCGGCCGACTCCCCGAGATAGACCTGCCCCATTCCGCCGGCCCCGATCCGGCCCCGCAGCGTGTACCCGCCGATCTCCACCGGGTCGTCGTCCTGCAGTGGTTCCACGGGCCGTCGGCCTCCCCCATCGGTCAAGTGTGCCGTGCTCGTCGTACCTCATCAGGCAGTCCGCAGTCCAGCGAGCGATGTGCATGCCGCGCTCATGCCGACCGCATGCCCGGCGCATGCGGAACCTGTGCGCGACTTCTCCTTCCTCCGAAACTCCCGCTGAATTCCCTGGGCAGAGGATTACGAGCAGGCCGGCCGGACAACGGACCGGGCGGTCCGAATTTCCTGCGAAAGGAGGTGAACGACCATGAACCCCTCGTACCAGGGCGATGTTTCGCTGCTCGAGGAGATCGCGGAGCAGGACTTCGACGGTGTCGCCTACGGCGCGTGCACCACGAACACTTTCTCCCTCAGCGACGCACTCGGGAACAACGGGGGCTGGTGCACCCTGACCAAGGAGTGCCAGCCGAACTGCAACTAATCGCAAATGAAGGGAGAGGTACTTCATGAAGGGCAAGAACGAGGACATGCTCGACCGCTACGACGAGATCGAGCTCATGGAGCTGAGCGAGGAGGACGTCTACGGCGGCACGGCCTGGGCCTGCGCCACCGTCAGCGTCGCCAGCGCCGTGCTCACCGCCGCGAGCGCGGCGGTGTGCCCCACCACGAAGTGCACCAGCAAGTGCTGAACGCCAGTTCACCGGATTCGGTGAACGCGTAGCACGGTTGCGGCGGAATGGAGGTCGCGACCTGCCTCCATTCCGCCGCCTTCGGTCTGTTTCTGCGACATCACGCGTTCTACGACATCACGCGAAAACGGAGCAATGAGAACGTGATATCTCCAGCCAGGTACTATCCGGAGTTCGACAGCGTCGAAGTCGAAGAAACCATCGTGCCGCTGGCCGAGTTCGACCAGGAAATCGCCGCCGTGCTGCGGACATACGGAAGTGCTCCGGCGGCGGCCGCCGATTCGGGCGCCGGCACGCGTGCCACGGTCGAAGAATGGCTCGGCAGACCGGAGCGGTATTCCTTTCAACGGGTCGTCAGGGCTGTCGCCGCGACCCTGGCTGCCCCGGACCCGGTCGCTCCGTTCGAGGAGCTCTTCCGGGAACCGCGGGCCGTTCTGATCCAGCTGCTCGAACGCGCCGAGGCGCGCCTGCGCGAGGTGTACACCAGGCCGTTGGTCGCCGCCGTCAACCATGCCCGTGAGAAGGGGCTGCTGGTGGGCGCCGACACGGCCGAGCGGTACGCGTACTTCGTCGACCGGTCCACCCTGACCTCCTTCGAGGAGGTGAGCGGGCTGTCCTTCCCTGTGCTGCGTGAGGTCACGCGCACACTGCTCCGGCACGAGGCGGCGGGCTTCGCCGAATTCTGCGGCCGGCTGGTGGCCGACCGGGAGGCACTCGCGGCCAGGTTCGGCATCGACGTCACCGACCCTGTCGCGTCCTTCAGCTTCTCCGAGGGAGACGCGCACCACCATGGCCGCAGCGTGTCGGTCGTCGAGTTCCACTCCGGCACAAGGCTGGTGTACAAGCCGCGGGACGTGTCCGGCGAGAGCGCGTACGAGACCCTCGCCCGTGAGGTCAACTCGCGCTTCGGCACATCCCTCGTCGCCGCGAAGGTCCTGGAGCGGGATCGGTACGGCTACGTCGAGTTCATCGACGCCGAGGACGTCTCCGGGATGTCCGAGGAGTTCCTGCACGCCAGCGGCGAACTCGCCGCCGTGCTCTATCTCCTCAACGCCCGGGACATGCACGTCGAGAACATCGTGCCGACCCGCCGCGGCCCCGTACCCGTCGACCTCGAGACGATCCTCCACCCCGAGCGGATTCACGTCGGGTCGACGCCCCAGGCGCGGGGCAACGGCTACGAGGCCATGGGGCAGTCCGTGTACGGCATCGGGATCCTGCCGCTCGTCATGGTCGGCAAGGGCGAGGACTCCGGTCACGTCGACCTCGGTTTTCTCGGGGAGCAGGGGCGCGGCCCCTCGCCGTTCAAGGCGATGCGGTTCGAGGAACCCTTCACCGACCGCGTGCGACTGCTGTTTCAGGCGCAGGAGGCGCAGGAACGGCGGACGGTCGTCGAGGCGCTGACCAAGGACGAGACGTACGTGCTCGGCGACCGCATGGCCTCTGGGTTCACCCGGGTCTGCCGTGCCGTGATGGCCGACCGGGAGAGCTGGGCGGAGCTGCTGCACTCGGTGGCCGCCCGGGTGCGTGTCCGGTACGTCCACAACCCGACGGCGCTGTACGCCCAGACGCTGCGGATGACGTCGAGTGCGAACGCCCTGGACGACTTCTCCATCCAGCTGGCCCTGCTGAAGCGGATCGCGATCGCCAGCAAGACCTCGTCCCGGGAGATCGTCCGCTCCGAGATGCGCCAGCTCGCGGAGCGTGACATCCCGTACTTCACCGTCGCCGCCGCGGGGACCACCCTGGAGGACGGCGACGGCGTGCCCGTCGGGGCGGAGTTCGACGAGTCTCCCCTCGGCCTGGCGCTGGCGAAGTCGGCGCGGCTGAGCGAGTTCGAGCTGGGTGAGCAGCTCCGGCTCATTCACTCAGCCTTCGCCTCTCGCTTCCCCGACAACCATCTGACCGCCGCCGTCGGCACGGACCGGGTCCCGGCGGCCGACCTGCCGCCGGTGTCGCGGGAGGGAGGGCCGGACGAGGCGCTGACCGCACTCGCGGCCGAGCTGTGCGACCACCTCGTCGCGACCTCGCTGCCCGACCGGTTCGCGCACCTCCCTCGCACCTGGATCGGCCCGCTCGCCTCCGCTCAGGCCAACAGACCGTGGCCGCCCGCGGTGCTCGGATACGACCTCTACACAGGACGGGTCGGCCCCGCGCTGGCCCTCGCGGCCGCCGGGCGTGCCCTGGACAGGGGGGAGTACCGCGACCTGGCGGAACAGGTCTTCGCTCCCGCCGCGGACATCCTCGCGGACCACCGCTACGAGACCCGCAGCATCCGGCAGGCCGGCTTCGGGGGCTACACCGGTCTGGCCGGGACACTGCTCGCCCTCTCGGCCGCGGGCAGGCTGCTCGGCCGTCACGAGTGGGCCGGCGCCGCCCAGGGAGCGCTGCCGCTCGTACTCGCCCAGGTCCACGAGCAGCCGCCGGACCGGGTGCCGCTGGACGTGGTCGGCGGCCTGGCGGGGGTGATGTCGTGCGTCGCGGCGATCGGCGGGCCGCACGCCGACGACTCCCTCGCGGCCTTGGCCTCCCTGCTCACGGACGCGCTGCGCGGCGCCGGCCGCCGGCCAGGCCCCGGTCCGTCCGTTCTCGGCCAGTCCGGGTTCGCCCACGGGATCAGTGGGGTCGTCCATGCGCTGAGCCGGGTGCATCCGCTGCTCGCGCCCGAGCAGCGAGACGGTGTCGAGGAGACGCTGACCGGCCTCGTCAGCCGGCTGACTGACTTCTACGACCGGGAGGAGGGCAACTGGTTCTCCAACGTGGACACGCCGAAGTCCTTCTCGACCGGTTGGTGCCACGGGTCGACCGGTGTCGCCCTGGCGCTGTCGGCGTACGGCTCCCTCGCCCGCTCCGGTGACGACGGTTCAGGTGCCGAGGCCGTGCTCCGCATGCGGGACGTGGCCGTCGGCAACATGCTCCGGCTCGGCTTCGGCCGCAATCTGACCTGGTGCCACGGCGATCTGGGCAACCACGACGTCCTGTGGGAACTGGCCGCGGCGGGCGACGCACGGTTGCACGACGAGATCGCGGCGATAGAACAGACGTGGCTGCGCCCGGAAGTCTTCCGGCGCAAGATCCATGACCGCAAAAGCCGCTACGCGCACACCAACAGCCTCATGGTCGGCACCGCCGGCATCGTGCTGCACCTGGTCAACCGCATGGACCCCGCCCTGCGGATCTCCCCCGTCACCCTCACGATCGGGGGGCGGTGACATGGGAATCCGCGCCGGGCGCCCCTCGCGGCGCCGCATGCCGACGATCACACAGGTGTCGCAGACCGAGTGCGGGCTGTGCTGCTGCGTGTCACTGCTGCAGTACTACGGCCGGGCGGAGGACGTCTCCAGTGTGCGCGAGGACATGGAGGCAGGCCGGGACGGCCTGAGTGCCGGGCAACTGGCCCGGTTCCTGCGCTCCCGCGGCATGGAGGCGAACCTCTTCCGTACCAAAGGCGTCGGCGCGCTGCGGAACTTCACCTCACCAGTGATCATCTTCTGGGAGGACTACCACTTCGTGGTCCTCGAACGGTTCGACGGCCGCAGGGCGGTCGTCATGGACCCGGCCGTGGGACGGCGGCGGCTGAGCCGGGAGGAACTGGAAGCGGGGTTCAGCGGTGTCGTGCTGACCGCCGAGCCCGGACCTGACTTCGAGCGCACCCGGCGCGAGCCGCTGTCCGAATGGCGCAGCTTCCCCCTCTTCGCGGGGGGCTCGCGCCGACGGATCGCCCTGGTGGGGCTGTTGTCCTGCGGCGGATACGCAGCGGTTCTGGGCATCCCGGTGCTCACCGAGTGGGCCGTCGACCGGAACGCCCGCTGGCAGGGGCTTGACGACCTGCTCCTGGTACTGCTGATGATCCTGGGCGTTGCGGTCGGGTACTTCCTGATGCAGCTGGTCAGGGTCGTCGTGCTGTCGTCCGTGGTGGCGCTGCTCGGCCAGCATCTGATGACGCACACCTTCAGCAGGCTGCTGTCGCTGCCGTACAAGTTCTTCACCACCCGGCAACCCGGCGAACTGCTGTTCCGGCTGAACAGCGTGAACTCGATCAGGGACCTGCTGTCCTCCCGGGTGGCCCAGGGCGTCCTGGACATCGGAACCCTGGTGTGCGTGTCCGTGTACCTGTTCGTCGTCGAGTGGCGCCTGGGCCTGATAGCGGCCGGCCTGTTCCTGGCGAACGCGGTCTATCTGGCGACGACCCGCATCCTCGTCCTGGAGGCCGTCGACGCGGAGATCAGTCAGCTGAGCAAGAGCCAGTCGGCCCAGCTGGACGCCATCGTCTCGATTCCGACCATCAAGATGGGCGGCTACGCCGACGAGTTCGTCGACAGCTGGAGCAAGGTGTACGCCTCCTCGCTCGACGCGATGAAGGCCCGCATGCGCCTGCAGCAGGGCCGCATCTCCGGGGTGACGACCACGACCCAGATGTTCGGCCCGCTGGTCCTGCTGCTGTCCAGCCTGTACTTCGTGAGCCACGGGCAGATCACCCTGGGCGGGGCGATCGCGGTGCAGGCGGTGTCGGCGACGTACTTCGCGCTGTCGACGTCGGTGTTCCAGATGTACACGGAGTTCACCGAAGCCGGCCGCTACATGGCTCGGTTGAACGACATCGCGCGTACGCCGCCGGAAACGGCCGGCGGTTCCCTGACGAAGCTCCCCTCGACGTCGATCCGGCTGGAGAATGTCAGCTTCCGGTACACCCGGCACAGCGACTTCGTGGTGCGCGACGTCTCGCTCGATATCGAGGCCGGCTCGAAGGTCGCCCTCGTCGGGGCCTCGGGTTCAGGGAAGAGCACCCTGGGACGCATTGTCTGCAGCCTCCACGAACCAACCCAGGGAACCGTCCTGTTCGGCGGGCGCGAGGTCGGCGAGTACGACAGGAACGCGCTGCGCCGGGCCATCGGATACATCCCCCAGGAAGTGCACCTGCACAACCGCACGATCCTCGAGAACCTGACGCTGGGACAGGACATCTCCCCGGAGAAAGTACGGGAGTACTGCGACAGCGTCGGCATTCTCGAATTCCTCGAAGACCTTCCCATGGGACTCAAGACCCTGGTGTCGGAGATGGGGGCGAATTTCTCCGGCGGTCAGCGTCAGCGGCTCGCCATCGTCCGTGCGCTCCTGCAGCGCCCCTCGATTCTCGTACTGGACGAGGCGACTGCCTCGCTCGACACCGTGAACGAGCGGCGGGTCTCGAAGATCATCGAGGACATCGGCGCGACGCAGGTCGTCATCGCCCACCGCCTCGCGACCATCAGATCCGCGGATCACATCTACGTGTTCGACCGGGGCAGCGTGGTCGAAGAAGGAACTCACACAGAGCTGTTGACCAGGGGTTCGGTGTACGCAGACCTCTATGCAGAGAAATCCGTCGATGTTCTGGTTGGAGGCGAACAAGCGTGACCGGACCGGCTGTTTCGATCCAGTCTTTCCTGCCGTTCTACGAGTATCTGATGCCGCGACGCACGGTGGAATCGGCGCTGCGCGAACTGGTCGCGGCGGTCGCCGTACCGGAACGCGTCGAGGGCGTCCTCGACGAGGTCTGGGAAGATCTGGTCACCACCGTCGAGGGCCATTCCTTCCGTGCCCTGATCGGCGAGTTCCACACATTCCGGGAGAGCCGCTGTCTGCCCAGGACAGACAGCGGCGACGAGGCACTTCGGCTCTTTTGCCGGCATCTCGGCGACGCTGCCGAGTGCCGCCGTGTCCTCGGCACGTACCCCGTTCTGGAGGAACGGCTCGAGACGGTCCTGCGGAACACGCTGGACGCGTACGCCGAGTTGTTCGCCGCCTACGCCGACGACAGGACGGTGCTGCGGGAAGCCGGCCTGGTGCCGTCGCCGACAGCAGCGGGGGGCGGGGACGACCGCGTCGAGGAGCTCTTCATCACCGGCTCCGACCCGCACAACGACAACCGGCAGGTGTTCGGGCTGCGGCTGGCCGGCGGCGTGCGGGTGGTCTACAAACCCCGTGCCCTGGTCTCGGACCGCTTCGTGCGGGACCTGTACACGGCCGCCGACCCCTTTCTGAAGTACTCGTTGCAGGGGTGCGCGCCGCTCTCGGTCACGGTGGGCTCCCACGGCTGGCAGCAGTTCGTTGCCTCGCGCCCCATGGATGCGCCGGACCAGCCCGCGCGTTACTTCTACCGGTTCGGAGCCCTCTGCGCGATCTTGGGCGCTGTCGGGGCCTCCGACCTCCACGACGAGAACCTGCTGGCGTGCGGAGAGCACCCGTGCGTGATCGACACCGAGACCGTCGTACGGCCGGACGCCGGTGTGGACAACGACTCGCTGCCGCACCTCCTGGTGAACCACATGAAGCTCTCGGTGGTGTCCACCATGCTCGTCCCGATGGTCAACCCGACCTCTCCGATCGACGTGATGATGGCGGGAGTCGGCGTCTCCGGCGAGCAGAGCTCCAAGATGACCAGGCCGGTCGTCCGCGACAAGGAGACCGACGCCATCTCGGTCGGACGGGAGCCCGTCACCTACCGGCACAAGGGCAACGTGCCCCGGCTCGGGAAGGACTCGCCCGCGCCGACCGAGTACTTCGCCGACATCCAGGCGGGATACTCCGACGCCCTCGCCTTCGTTCGCAGCGACGACATCACCAAGGTCGTCGACAGCCATCCGGACATGCCCGTGCGGTGCCTGCTGCGGTCGACCATGGTGTACAGCCGGTTCATCGACGCTTCTACGCACCCGGACTACCTGGCCCGCCCCGAGGAGGCCACACGGCTGTTCGGACTACTCAAGCACTTCCCCGACTACCTGTCGCCAGAGGCCGCCGACTACGTCCGCGAGGCGGAACGCGCGTCACTGGCCTCGGGCAACGTCCCGTACTTCATCTCCCGGGGCGACTCCACGGAGCTGGCCACGCTCACCACCCGGCTCCCCGGGGTGTACCGGACCACTCCGCTGGAGACCGCGCGCCGTGGCGTGGCGCTCAACGCCGAACGCACCGACCGCTACCACCACTTCCTCCTGGAGGAATGCTTCAGCGAGGTGGTCGGCGAGGACGACCCCGCCGGCCTCCACGCCCACAGCGTGTTCGGCGGGACGGCGCTCGACCTGGCCCGCTCCGACGGTTGGTGGCGGGGCATAGCGCGGACGATCGCCGACATCGGCGTCACCTTCGAAGGCCCAGAGGGTCCGGAGACCGGCTGGCTGGGCGGGATAGGCCCGGGGCGAAACGCCGCGACCATCACCGCGGGCAACTTCGTCTCGTTCCACGACTACGGCGGCATCGTCGCGTTCCTGGACCGGGCGTCGCGGTACGACAGCGAGCTACTCGCCGTCCGGCAGGGTGCGGCCCGCGGTCTTGACACCCTGCTCTCCCAGTACGGCGACGTCCTGATGCTCACCCCCGAAGGGGTGTTCTCCGGCGCCGCCTCCCTGCTCCTGACCAGACCGGACGAGCCGGAACCCGGCTGGACGGAGCGGGTCTTCGACAAGATCGGCGAACGGTCGGCCGCCGGCGACCTGGACACCGATCTGGTCAACGGTCCTGCCGGTCTGCTGATGCTCCTGCTGTCCCGCGCCGAAGCGGGCGAGCCGGTGCCGGGCGGCGAGCGGTGGCTCGCGCGCCTGCGCGACCTCACCCTGTCGCACGCGCAGGCTCCCAGGACGGCGCCCTGGTTCGACGTGGCCCACGGCGAACTGGGCCTGCACTGGGCCTCTGCCCGGATGGGGAGGGTCCTCGGTGACCCGCGGCCGACGCGGGAGTCCGCGGACTGGCTGACCGAGCGGTCGGCGTCCGGCATGCCGGTGTCCGCCGACGGGACACCGCTGACGGGATGGTGCAACGGCGCGGCCGGGCTGCTGCTGTCCTCCGCGGAGATCATGGCGTCGGCAGGCCGGGAGGAGTGGCTGTCCGGCGGGAGACTGGCGGCCCTGGTGGACGCGGCGACAAGGCTCCCCGCCGGCCAGCCGGTCGATCTGTCGGTCTGCCACGGCAGCAGCGGGGTGATCCAGTCCCTGCTCGCCGCGGGCCGGATCCTCGGCGACCCGTCGCTTGCGGCGCGGGCACACGAGTACCAGGACCTGGTGCTGCGGACCATCCGCGCGAACGGCTTCTTCACCGGGTCGCCGGGCCGGACGTCGCTGCTCGGCTACATGCTCGGCTGGGCGGGCGTCGGGGACACCGACCTGCTCCTGCACTCCGCCGGGGACGGCCCGGGCTCCGACTCCGCCGGGCTCTCCATCCCGGTGGCGCTCACCAGCGGCGTACTCCAGTAGCGGGACTCTCCGACGAGGACAAGAAAGGAATGACCGGAGTGCAGTACTCCATACTTCTACCCATCGGCCCCAACAGGCCCGAGCAGGTGATCCCGTTCGCGAACCTGGTGAAATGGGCAGGGGCCGACCGGCTGTGGCAGGGCCAAGGGCTCCTACTGGACAGCCATCACCTGGCCACCTGGCTCGCCGGCATCGGCATCAGGGTCCCCACCGGGTTCGGTGTCTCTCTCATGCCGTTCCGCTCCCCCTACCAGGCGGCGATCGAGGCCCGGTCCGTCGCGCTCGCCACCGGGCAGTCGGTGATCGCCGGTTTCGGGCCCGGCTCGATCGCCGCCCAGCAGAGCGTCATGGGAAAGCCCTACGACGGTCAGATCGCCGCGTGCCGGGAGTACGTCCAGGTGGTCCGCGATCTGCTCAGAGGGGAGACCGCCGACCTCCACGGTGACCACTTCTCCGTCAGGGCCAGGCTTATCGACCACCACCCCACACCGGTCTCCATCGGCCTGGGAGTGCTGCGAGAGAGGATGGCCGCGCTGGCCGGGGAGGTCGCCGACGTGGCCATCACCTGGCTCGGCGCCCCGAAGTACGTGGGCGACGTGCTGATCCCGGCCATCCGGGCCGGCGAGAACCGGGCGGCGGGCACCCCGACGAAGGTGACGGCGATCGTGCCGGTCGCGGTGGCCCGCCAAGGCCGCGACCTCGCCGCGCTGGCCGGCGCCGCCTGCGGGAACCACGTCCGCTTCCCGCACTACCAGGACGCCCTGCGCAGGGCGGGCATCGAGGTCTCCGGCGACGGCGGGCCCGACGATGCCATGAAGCTCGTGGACGGCGGTGTCTTCCTCTACGGAACGGTCGAGGAGATCCACGCGAGACTCGACGAGTACCGCGCGATCGGCGTGGACGAAGTGGTCCTGAACGCCTCGGGCGTCGGACACACCGTCGGCCCGCGTGCTGCGGCACAGGATCTCCTCGACCTCCTGAACGCGGTCCCCGGCCGCGAGGCGCCCGGGCCGCATGGGAAGGAGGGGACCCGGTGATCGAGGTACGGCAACTCACCAAGCGCTACGGGAAGACCCTCGCCGTCGACCGGTTGACCTTCCGGGTGGAGCCGGGCCAGGTGACCGGCTTCCTGGGACCCAACGGCGCCGGGAAGTCCACGACGATGCGTGCGATGGTCGGTCTGGACCGCCCGACCTCCGGTCAGATCCTCATCGACGGCCGGCCTTACGACCAGCTGTCCCACCCGCTGCGCGAGGTCGGTGCGCTGCTGGAGGCCGGGTCCCTGCACGGCGGGCGCACGGCCCATGGCCACCTCCTCGGCCTGGCCCGCAGCAACCGCATCCCCGAACGGCGGGTCGGCGAGGTCCTGGACCTGGTCGGGCTGGCCGACGTGGCACACAAGCGGACCAAGGGGTTCTCGCTGGGCATGGCCCAGCGCCTCGGCGTCGCGGCCGCCCTGCTCGGCGACCCGCGGGTGCTGCTGCTCGACGAACCGGTCAACGGCCTCGACCCGGAAGGCATCCTGTGGATCCGCGGTCTGATGAGGAGGCTGGCGGGTGAGGGCCGTACGGTCTTCGTCTCCAGCCACCTGATGAGCGAGATGGCGCTGACCGCCGACCACCTCGTCGTGATCGGGCAGGGGCGCCTCCTCGCGGACACCTCCGTCGAGGAGTTCATCGTCGGCAACTCCCGCTCGTACGTCCTGATCCGCACCCCGGAACCGGAGCGGCTGCGGGATCTGCTGGCAGCCGAGGGCATCCGGCACGAGGACGGTCCCGACGGGGCGATCGAGGCCGTCGGCACCTCTCCGGAGACGGTGGGTGCGCTGGCGTCCGGGCACCGGGTGACCGTCTACGAGATCAGCCCCCGCTCGGCCTCGCTGGAAGAGGCCTTCATGCGACTCACCGCCGATGCGGTGGACTTCCGTGCGGACCAGGAGGTGCGATGACGACGGCGGACGCGAGCGCGGCCATGAGCTTCGAGTGGACCAAGATCCGGACGCTCCGCTCCACCCTGTGGTGCCTCGTTCTCTACGGCCTCACGAGCGTGGCCATCGGGATCCTCTACGGCCATTTCATGGGGGACGCCTACGGGGAGATGAACGAGCGGGACAGGGCGGCGTTCGATCCCGTGGCCGCCGGCTTCAGCGGACTACGGACCGGTGTCATAGCACTGGTCGTCTTCGGAGTACTGACCGTGACCAGCGAGTACTCGACGGGCACCATTCGCAGTTCGCTCACCGCGGTGCCGCAGCGCGGGGTGTTCTACGGGGCCAAGGTGCTCACCGGCACCCTGACGGCCTTCTTGGTGTCCCTGGTCGTCGTGGTCGTCGGCTTCCTCACCGCACAGGCGGCACTGGGCGGCCCGAGCCAGGTGTCCCTTTTCGACGACGGAGTGCCGCAGGCCGTGTTCGGAGCGGTGCTCTACGCGACGCTGCTCTGCACGTTCTCCATGGGCCTGGCGAGCCTGCTGCGCAGTTCCGCGCTCACCATGGGCATTCTGGTGCCGCTGTTTTTCATGGTCTCAACCATTCTCACCAGCCTTCCCGGTGCGCGGACGGTGGCCCAGTTCCTGCCCGACGTGGCCGGCGGGCTCGTCCTCAGCAGCAAGGAGCCGAGCGACACCGTCCTCACCGCGTGGAGCGGCATGGCCGTGCTCGGGGCCTGGACGGCCCTCGCTGTGACCGCCGGCTGTCTCGCGGTCCGGCACCGGGACGCCTGAGCACCGTCACGATCTGTCCCCCGGCCGGGCTCTCCGGCCGGGGGACAGATCGCGGGCGAGATGCGCGCGACGCAGACCGTGCCGACGGAGGTGACGCAGATCCTGGCGGGTGTCGTACATGAGCTGCCAGTGGAAGTAGTTCACCTGCTCCACCACCGCGAACAGGGCGAATCCGAGCCCCGGCCAGCTCTCCCGCCCGGGCCGCTCGGCCACCGCCCACGCGGTGATCAGCACCCCCACGGCCAACAGCGGAACATTGAGCACACGGGCCGCGACGAAGGCCGCGGCCCCCGGCAGACGCCCGCCGGGGGCCGCGATCAGACGGAGCTTGGCCAGCCAGTACGCGGCCCCCTGAACGAGCAGCAGAGAGAACAGGGCGAAGCCCACCGCGTTCGCCGCCGTCATCGGCAGACCGAAGCCGATCCCTCCGATGCTGCCGAACCAGATCGCGGCCTGGAGCGGGATGTTGAGCAGTTCCAGCGCGGCGAGCGAGCGCAGCCGTCCCCGGATCCAGACCCGGGAGCGATGACTCACATCCCGGTCGCGAGTCTGTGACATGGCCGTGAGTTCCTTGGAGTCGTGGACCTGAGCGGTTCCTGTGCGACGAGCGCGTCAGGACAGGGAACGCTGCGCCGGGCGGCGGTGCTCCTCGCCGTCCTCCGTGGCATGGGCCGCGATCAGCCGCAACGCCTGGTCGCGGTCCCAGTCGAGGGCCGCGGCCCGCATCGCCTCGACCCTGGGCGGCAGGTCGAGGCCCAGGTCGCCGGTGAGCAGCTCCTGGCAGCGTTTGATCACGTCCAGGGCGCTGGCGGCGTCACCGTCGACGCAGTGTGCCGCTGCCAGCAGCTCCCACAGGCGCTGCCGGTAGGGCGCCTCGGCGATGGCGCACTCGATCCGGTACGTCACCATCTCGGTACGGCCGGCCAGGAGGCAGGCGGTGAACAGGTCCTGATACGCGTCGAAGCGGGTGTTGTTGAGGCCGGCGACATGGGCGTTGAACCACCGCGTCGGCGGCAGGTCCTGCCCGAACGGGCCGCGCCACAGGGCCAGGGCCTCTTCCAGCGCGGCGATCGCCGCGTCGGTGTCGCCGCGCAGCAGCAGACTCCGGCCGCGTCTCGCACCCATGGTGAACGCGGACAGGTCCAGTTCGTCGGGGGCAGCGTGCAGTCCGTAGCCGCTCTGGCCGCCGCGATAGGTCCTCACCCTGCGTCTGAGGCCTGGGTCGGCTTGGTCGAGGGTTCGGCGCAGCCCGGTGAGATGGCTGCGGATGTTGGCTGTGGCCGAGGCCGGCGGCTCGTCCCAGAGCCGCTCGGCGAGTTCGGCGACGCCTATCGGGTGCCCGGCCTGAAGGAGTAATGCGGTGAGAATGGCGCGCTGGGCGGGCGAGCCTATTTCGTCGACCGCCCGGATCTGGAGCGGACCAAGAATGCGAAAGAGCATGTCCCCGTGTCTCCCTCATGTGCGGAGCGTGAACGTTCTTGCCTGAACCTCTCGCTTCGACGGGAGACCCCGCACATGGCATCCGCCGCGCTTCCGCGGCCGAGTGCGCAGTTGGAAGGCGCCGACGGCGGTTTTCGCCCTGGCCGACGACACCCGATCCTTCGGCATGGTTCACCTCTGCTTCACTCCTGCTCGGTCAAAGCAGGGATGTCAGAAGTGCGGCCTTGCTGTTCTGTCCCCCGTTGAAACCGTCACAAAGATTTCACGGGATGCCCGGTGGGTCAATAATTCTGTGTGAGCGACGTGATCCGGTTTCCCACCCTGGGGTGTCATTTCCTTTAAGTAATGGCGATTTGACGCTCTTTCGGAGACATCTCCGGTAAATACTCACCGTGCCCGCATTCCATGACGGTCTCGGGCGCGCGCATGGGCGGCGTCGACCCAGTCCATGTGAACCATGGTTCGGGGGACCGAAGCGGCTACTGAGAAACTGCCCGGCTGAAGAGCGTCTCGGCCTCCGTGACCGCCCGGACCAAGGCAGTCGGATCCCGGGTCAAGTTCCCCACCAGCACGTCGACTTCACGCAACCCGGCCCGCTCCAACAACCGCTTCTCATTGGTGACCCACTCCCCCCGCGCCGCGAGCACCGCATGCGCCGTCTGCGTCGCCGCGACGGCCATCGCGCCCGCGACCTGAGTGAGGGCGCCCTTCGGGGCGTGGCCGGCCTTCGCGTAGGCGAGGGTGGCGGTGGCCATGCCGTGCCAGCGGTCGGGGGCGGTCTTGCGCAAGGCCTGCGGATAGGCGGAAGGGCGGCGCAGTTCGCCCCGTAGCACCTGGTTGATCGCGAGCTCGGCGACGAGCAGGTACGTCGGGATTCCCGCGAGGTGGAACATCAGGGGTTCGATGCCGAAGCGGCCCTCCTCGGCCTCCGCGTACACGTGCTCGACGACGTCCAGGTCCCGGTAATGGACGTCCACGCGCCGCCCCTCGATCGTCAGCCACGCGCCGCCGTTGAAGACGCCGCCGCCCCAGCCGCCGATCTCCGAGACCTCGCCCTCCCAGCCGACGGCTCGCAGGTCCTCGGGGTCGAAGGCACCGCGGTAGTACACCGCCAAGTCCCAGTCACTGTCCGGGCGGTGGGTGCCCTGGGCTCGGGACCCGCCGAGGGCCACCGCCTGGACAGCAGGGAGGGCGGCCAAGCGGTCGGCGACTGCGTCGAGGAAGGTGGAGTCGTCGTTCACTGCGGGTCACTCCACGAAGGTCGCGAGGGGGGTACAGCCGCCGCCGACGCGGTCAACTCGGCGTCCATGGGGCCCCCTTCGTCGCCGTACGCAATGCGCGTGATGCGGAGCCTCCACCGTAATCCCTCCGACTGACACCCCTCGCGGACTGACAGCTCTCCGCCAGCCCGCCAGGGGATGCCCGGCACTTCGGCCTGGCATCCCCTGGCGGGCTGGTCGGGCTGGGCTTCAGGGTCCCCCGTTCCCCGGAGTCCCCGGAGGGGTCAGCGACCCGCGGCCACCGCGTCGCGCAGGGTGGCCAGTTCGTCGTACATCACCTGGCCGGGGCACTCGGTCGCCATCCAGTCGCGGTGACCGCTGATTTCCGGTACGTCCCTGGTGGTGCCGTTGATCGGGTTGGTGTACGTGACCTGGGCCTTGGGGTCGACTCCGTGGAGGCGGACCAGGATACGGGTCAGGCGGGTGAGCGCCGCGCGGGCGGCTTCGGTCGGGCCCTGGGTGGTCAGGGTGCCGAGGAGGGCGATGCCGAGGTTGCCGGAGTTGAAGCCGGCGGCGTGGAAGGCGGTGACGAGGTTGCCGTCGCCGTCGTGGGCGGGGATGCCGTCGTCGCCGGAGAAGCGGCCCTCGTAGATGGTGCCCGCCTCGTCTATGAGGAAGTGGTAGCCGATGTCGCCCCAGTCGTTGGTGACCGCGTGGAGCTCGTAGATCGCACGCACCGTGGCGGCCGGGTCCGGGTCGGCGTTGACGGTGGCGGTGTGGTGGACCGTGAGGGTCTGGAACGGGAAGTACGCGGTCGGCGTGTTCTCCGAGCCGTCCGGCTTGAAGCGCAACGACTCGTCCGCGCCCCAGGCCGCGCGCGTCAGGTAGGCGACGCCGCGCACCCGGGTCGTGTCGGCCGGGACGGCCACCTTGCGCGCCGGGCCCTGCTTGGTGTCGATGGCACAGGAACGCAGGTCGGTGGCGCCGTTCGGGGCCTTCACCTCGTAACCGGACGCCTGGCCTGCGGAGACGAGCAGGACACCGCCGTTGCTGTCCGAACAGCCGCTGGCGCTCAGGTCTTTCCAGGCGCCCTGGCTGCCGTCGGCGTCGGTCAGCCGGATGCCGCCGCCTGCGGCTTCGCGCGTGCCTGCCCAGCGGAGGCCCACGTAGGCGATGGGAAAGGCGGCCTCGACGGGTGTTTCGCCGGTGGCCGCCTTGGTGCGGGTCTTGGGGAACTCCTCCGGTGTCGTACCGGGTTCGGCGGCCGTGGTGTCGGCGTCGGTGGAATCCGCGTCGGCGGAGTCCGAGTTGGTGGTCGCCATCACGGCGGGGGTGATCACGGCGCCTGCCGCGACCGCGCCTGCTGCGCCGATCAACCCACGCCGGGTGACGCGGGATTTGGGGCGATGAGAAGTGGGGGGAACAGTCATCGGGGGGGATCCTTACAGGGTTCCGTGGTCGTTCCTGACGGCTACAAGGGCATACGGGCCCCGCGCGCCAGCCGTGCTTGAAGACGCAAGGGATCATACGGTTCCGGGATAACGTTTCGGCCGCCACCCCCTGGGAAATTGGCGGGAGTTGACCTACTCCGCAGTAGGTCCGGCTCGCCTCACGAGACGAGGCGAGGCGAGCCGGGGCAGAGCGGGACGGAGCCGCTGTCCGCCCGTCCCGTCTCCCGCCCGAATACTCGGATGCGCGACCACCCCCGTCACCCGCACGATCGGCAGGTCATCTCTCGTCAAGTCGCCGGAAGCCAAGCCAAGTCACCGGAAGTCACCGCTTGACGAGACCCCGCCGAACCCGGGAGACCCCATGCTCAAGCGCGTCACCGTCCCCGCCCTCTTCCCGCCCCCGGCCTACTCCCACGCTTCCGTGGTCGAAGCGGGCACGCGTCTCGCCTTCCTCGCCGGATCCGTCCCCCTCGACGCCGGCGGAAAGCTCGTCGGCGAAGGCGATCCCGTACGGCAGGCTGAGCAGGTCATCGCCAACCTGGGCGAGCAACTGCACGCGATCGGCAGCGACTTGGCGCACGTCGCGTACACCGACGTGTACGTCGTGACGAGCGACCCCGCCGTGCTCTCGCAGGTCTGGGACGTCGTCGAGGCCTCCGGTCTCAGCGCCGGCCCGCACTCGTCGACCCTCCTCGGCGTCGCCTGCCTCGGCTACCCGGGCCAGCTCGTGGAGATCACGGCAACTGCCGGCGTGCCCGAGTCCGGCGCCACCCCCTAACGAACCTCCTTCGGCCCCCAACTCCGCCTCTTCGGCAGCGGCTTCGCGTAACTCCCGGCGCGGCTCGTCGTCAGCCCCAGGCTCACCAGCGACTCGGCGAGCTTCACAGCAGCGGCCACTCCGTCGACGACCGGCAGCCCCAGCTTGTCGCCGACCACCCGCTGAAGTCCCGTCATCCCGGCGCAGCCGAGCACCAGTACTTCGGCGCCGGCGTCGCGGGCCCGTTCGGCGGCGGTCACGAAGGCCTCCTCCGTGCGGAGCGAGTCGCCGAGGTCGAGGACGCCGAGGCCCGTGCCCACGACGGCGGCGCAGTTCTGGGCGACCCCGGCCACGTACAGGCTGTCCTCGATCTGCCCGCGCGAGCGCTCCAGCGTGGTGACGACGCCGTAGCGCCGGCCCAGGAGACACGCGAGGTGGGCGGCCGCTTCGGTGATGTCGACGACGGGTACGTCCACGAGCTCCCGTACGCCCTCGCGCCCGTGCTCCCCGAACCCCGCCATGACGACGGCGTCGTACGCCTCGTCGTACGTCCGCAACTTGTCGAGGACGGCCGCCGCCGAGAGGTAGCTGTCGAGCCAGCCCTCGACGGACTCGGGCCCCCACGCGGGGGTCAGACCGGTCACGGTGGTGCCCGGGCCCGCGGCGGCCCGGGCACCTCGTGCGATCTCCGCGGTCATCTCCTGCGTCGTGTTGCAGTTGGTGACGACGATCCGCACGTTCAGCCCTCCACAGTGGCGGGCTCGGAGGCGGCGGCTTCACCGGCGGCGCGCTCGGGGCGGCAGAGCAGGGCGTACAGCCCGGCGGCCATCGCCGTTCCGATGAACCACGAGTACGGGGCCACGTTGCTGAAGTCCTTCACCAGCGCGAGCACCGCCGACACCGCCGCCGCGGGCAGGAACGCCCACAGAGCCTTGGGGTTGACGCCCTTGCGGTAGTAGTAGCGGGACCCGGGCGTGGCGTTGAAGAGCGCTTCGACGTCGATACGGCCGCGCTTGACCCAGAAGTAGTCGAGCATGATCACACCGAACAGCGGGCCCAGGAAGGCGCCGAGGCCGCCGAGGAAGTACTGGACGACGGTCGGGTTGGAGAAGAGGTTCCACGGGGTCACGACCAGCGCGGCCACCGTGCTGATCATGCCGCCTACCTTGAAGGTGATCTTCTGCGGCCAGACGTTCGCCAGGTCGTACGCCGGTGAGACGAAGTTGGCGACGATGTTGACACCCATGGTGGCGATGGCGAAGGTGAGCGCGGCCAGTACCAGCACCCAGGTGTTGCCGACCTTGGCGACGAGTTCCGCCGGGTCGGTGATGGCCTCGCCGAACACCTCGAGCGATCCGGCCGTGACGATGACCGACACGACGACGAAGGCCGTCGAGTTGATGGGCAGGCCCCAGAAGTTGCCGCGCTTGACCGTCTTGTAGTTGGGCGCGAAGCGCGAGAAGTCGCAGAAGTTGAGCATCAGCGTGCCGTACGTGGCGAGGATGAGCCCGATCGCCCCGAACCACTGCCTCCACTGCTCACCCGTCGAGACCGGGTGCGGGGTGTCGGTGAGCGAGATGGTCCAGCCGGCCTTGGCGAGGATCCACACGGCGAGCGCGATCATCACGACCCAGATCGCCGGACCGCAGAAGTCCTGGAACTTGCGCACCGACTCCATGCCCTGGCTGATGATCAGCGCCTGGATGATCCAGAGGGCCAGGAAGGAGATCCAGCCGAGCGCGTGCAGGCCCAGGAAGTCGTTGTGGGTCCAGGACTCCAGTCCGGGCCAGGCCGCGAGCAGCATGACGTTGACGGCGACGGAGGCCAGGTAGGTCTGGATTCCGTACCACATGATCGCGATGACGGCCCTGATCAGGGCGGGGATGTTGGCGCCCCATACGCCGAAGCTGATGCGGCTGACGACCGGGAAGGGCACGCCGTGGCGCTGTCCGATCCTCCCCATCCAGTTCATGCCGATGTAGATGATGACGAAGCCGACGAGCAGGGACGTGAAGACCTGCCACACGTTCATACCGAGGACCAGCAGGCCCGCCGCGAACGTGTAGTTGCCGAGGTTGTGGACGTCTGACATCCACATGGCGAAGAGGTCGAAGACCTTCCAGTTCCGCTTCTTCGCGGGCGCGAGGTCTTCGTTGGTGAGCCTGGGATCGGGGACGAACTCGGTGGCGCTCTGGGCTGCGGCCGGATCGGCGAGGGACACAGGGCCTCCAGGGGGGAGGGACGGAGGGCGGGGAGAGCGGAGAGCAGGGAGTGGGCGGTGGGGGCGGGGACGAGTGTGAGCGGAGGGGTGATCGCTCGCGTTCGTGAGCGGAAGGTGGTCGCTTCGCTCGCGATTTTGGTATACCAAACTTGCGTTATGGTCCCGCCGCCAACGGCACTCGGCAATGTCCGTGCGGTTACGGCTCGGTAAAACAGCCCCCGGTTCGGCGAAGATGGAGCCATGACAACGGTGGAACCGCTGGGGGCGGTGCGCGAGCGAGTCCTCGCCACGCTGCGGCAGGAGATCATCACCGGACGGCTGCGGCCCGGCGACCGGCTGGTCGAGCGCGAGCTGGCCGACCGCTTCGGGGTCTCCCGCGTCCCCGTCCGCGAGGCGATCCGCGCCCTGGTCGCGGAGGGCTTCGTCCACTTCGAGACCCCGCGCCGCACCGTCGTACGCCCACTGACCCCGACCGACGTCAAGGAACTCTTCGAGCTCCGCGAGGCCCTGGAGGTGTACGCCACCGGGCTCGCCGCGCAGCGCGCCACCCGGGCCGACCTCGCCGAACTGGAAGAACTGCTCGACCGCGCGGAGATCGCCACCCGCGCCCAGGACGCGGAGGCGATCCCCGAGATCAACACCCGTTTCCACGACCGCATCCTGACGATGGCCGGCAACGGCCTGCTGATCTCGGTCATGGAACCGGTCGCCGGCCGCGTGCGCTGGCTCACCCACCAGAACGAGGAATGGCCCCAACTCCTCGTGGAACACCGCGAGTTGTACGCCGCCATTGCCTCCGGCGACCCGAAACGCGCCCGCGCCCACGCCCTCGCACACGTCCAGGCCAACTACCGCTCGACGGTGCGGCAGCTATTCGGCGACACCAAGGCCGGCTCCGGCGGATCCGGCACGGACGGCTCCGGCCCCGACGGCTCCGGGGCCGACAAGTGAACGGGCTCGGCGCTAGCGAGCCGCCGCGTACTTGTCCGTAGCCGCGATCAACGCGTCCACGACATCCGCCGCCCCCGCGTTGTGCCCCACGTCGTCGATCATGACCAGCTCACTCCCGGGCCAGGCCTGCTGGAGACGCCAGACGGTGCCGAGAAGGTTGCCGAAGTCGAGGCTGCCCTGGACGAGGGTGCCGGGGATGTCCTTGAGGAGCGGGGCATCACGGAGGACCACTCCCTCCTCGTTGCCCTCGCCGAGGAAGTGGTCGTTGCCCCAGTAGTGCGTGACCGTGCGGGCGAAGCCCATGCGGAACACCGGATCCTCGTAGCGGGGGATCGAACGCGGCGGGGCGGGAGCCATGGCCGTCTCCCAGTCCGTCCAGGCCCGTGCCGCCCGCGCCCGCACCTCGGGGTCGGGCGACTCGATCAGCCGGTTGTACGCCGCCGCCAGATTCCCTTCGCGCTCGTCCTCGGGCAGCTCCGCGAGGAACCGCTCGAAGGCCTCGGGGAAGAACTGTCCGAGCCCTCTGGTCATCAGGGCCACTTCCCGGTTGGCCGCGGTCGCGACGGCTGTCAGCACCAGCTCGGAGACGGCGCCGGGGTGCGTCTGCGCATACCGCAGCCCGAGCACCGACCCCCACGACACGCCCCACACCAGCCACCGCTCGATCCCCAGGTGCCGCCGCAGCCGCTCCAGGTCGGCGATGATGTGCGCCGTCGTATTGACGCTCATGTCGGTGTCGTACGCGCTCGCGTGCGGCGTGGACCGTCCGCAGCCGCGCTGGTCGAGGACGACGATGCGGTACGCGGCCGGGTCGAAGTACCGCCGGAAGAAGGGGCTGCTCCCGGAACCGGGCCCGCCGTGCAGCGCCACCGCGGGCTTGCCGCGCGGATTGCCGCACACCTCCCAGTAGACGTGGTTGCCGTCGCCGACGTCGAGCATGCCGTGGCCGTACGGTTCGATCTCCGGATAAAGGGGCATCGGGTGACCCTAACCGGCGTACGGGCGGGTCGGTAGGCCTGCTGCTACCGCGGCCGTGCACAGCACGTTCCGCAACATTTCGGGTGTGAGGCGCCCGGTGAAGGTGTTGCGCTGGCTCACGTGGAAGCATCCGAAGAGCTCCAGCGGGCTGTTCGGCGGAGTGTCAGTCGGGCTGTCGGTCAGGCTCTCCAGTACGACCCGCGCGCCGTGGGAGAACACCGGCCGGGGCCGGGGCACGGTCCACCCCGCCTCGGCGAACGCGGGCAGCGCGGCCTGCCACCCGAAAGCCCCGAGCACCACGACCGCCCGGAGGGTGGGTTTGAGCAGCTTCAGCTCGCTCACGAGCCAGGGGCGGCAGGTGTCGCGCTCCTCGGGGGTCGGTTTGTTGGCGGGCGGCGCGCAGTGCACGGGCGAGGTGACGCGTACGCCGTACAGGGTCAGCCCGTCGTCCACGCTCACGGACGTGGGCTGCGAGGCCAGCCCCACCTCATGCAACGCCGCGTACAGCACGTCCCCGGAACGGTCCCCGGTGAACATCCGTCCGGTCCGGTTCCCGCCGTGCGCCGCGGGTGCGAGCCCGATGACCAGCAGCGACGCGTCCGGCGGTCCGAACCCCGGCACCGGGCGGCCCCAGTACGTCCACTCCGCGAAGGCGGCGCGTTTTGTACGGGCCACCTCCTCTCGCCAGTCGACCAGCCGCGGGCAGGCCCGGCAGCCGGCGACCCGCGCGTCCAGCTCGGCCAAGCTGTTGTCCATGCCCACAACGGTATGCCTGCGATGTATGCCCGGGATGCAGGTGTGAGGCGGGGTGCAAAAGGGCTCCGACTACCCGCTTCCCGAGGACTAAGGTCGAAGCATGGCTTCAGGGACTCAGGGGAACGGCACGGACAGTGCGGGTGGCGCGGGCGAGCGCGAGGCCGGCTCGGCCGAGGCGGTGGCCGCCGCGAAGGCCGCCGCCCCCGCGAGCGGTGAGACCGTCCGCGCCGACAGCTGGATCTGGTCCGTACGTCTCGTCAAGACCCGCTCAATGGGCGCCACCGCCTGTCGCGGTGGCCACGTCCGCGTGAACGGTGAACGCGTCAAGCCCGCACACGCGCTCCGCGTCGGCGACGAGGTCCGCCTGCGCCAGGGCAGCCGCGAACGAGTCGTCGTCGTCAAACGCCTGATCCGCAAGCGGGTCGGAGCCCCGGTCGCCGCCGAGTGCTACATCGACAACTCCCCGCCACCCCCGCCCCGCGAGGCCGTCGCCCCCGCAGGCATCCGCGACCGAGGCACCGGCCGCCCCACCAAACGCGACCGCCGCGAACTGGAACGACTGCGGGGGTTGGCGGGGCCTGGCCCCACCACGGGCCCCGGCCCCAGCCCCGGAGCTGCCCCACGTTGATCATGATGGTTCGAAGCTGCGGGTCCGTCGTGGCTGGCCACTCCCCCATTCTCGGCTCCTCCCCCCACACTCTCGGCTTCGCTCGAGCGGGGCCCCATGAGCGGGGAACCCCCATCGCGGCGGAGTCGCACAGCGGCACAGCTCCGCGCCCCGGACGGGGCGCGGTACCGGCACTCTGGCGCGATGTCGGCAACCGGCTCCGCGCGACGACAAGCCCACGCCAAAGCTCGGCATCAGCTCACCCCGACCCCACTCGAACAGGCGACGGCTCCCGGCGCGGTCCCCTCCCCCGCGCCGGGAGCCGTCCGACTGGGGGAGGTCACGACCGTCGTCGTATGAGTTCCAACAGCTCGGCGTTGTGACTCCGGCGTGCGTAGGCGATCAGGGCGAGCGGGACTATCAGGATGAGCGGAGTCGCGGCGTACTCCCCGTCGAAGACGGCGAGTTGTGTGATGAATGCCCCCACCATCAGCGCGCTCAGCGAAACTGCCGCCACCGACGACAGCAGCGGGATCAACAGCGCGACGCCACCGAGGAGTTCGAGCACGCCGATGCTGTACATGCCCGCGCTGCCCCAACCGATCTTGTCGAAGGGCTCGACGGCCGACTCGTGCGCGATCAGCTTGGGCAGCGCGCTCGCGAAGCCGAAGAAAAGGGCGAGCACAACCTGCAGACCACGCAGGGCGATACGGGCACGGCGGCCACGAGCGGTCGCGGATTCGGCGACGACAGTGCCGGACGTTACGGAAGCGACGGAAGCGGTGATCTCGGACATGAGGCTCTCCTGCGTGAAGCGGTTCGCGTTGCTGTCACAGAGGTAGACCGGTCCGCCTTCCGAAACTCATCGCTCGGCAACCGGAGTTCTCCGTCGAACCACGAAACCCATCGCCCCCGAACCAAGCTCACGCTCCCACCGGAACCGCCCGCACCCAGACCCCGTCTCCCGTCAGATACCGGTCGACCTTCAACCCCGCCTCTGCCAGCGCCCCCTCGAACTCCTCCTTCGTGAGCGGTCGTGCAAGAAATGTCTGGGTCCATATCGCATCCGGGAAGACATACTCCGCGTGCACCGAGTTCACCCCGTCCCCCACTGGCTCCGCAGACAGCATCCGCACCGTGAACCCGCTCGGATCCTCACTCCCCCAGCCTTCGGCCGGGGGGACCCTCATCTCGCTTCGCTCGCGCGGCAGATTCGTGTGGTAGTCCTCCCCCTCGCGCTGGATCAACACGCACCCGTCGTCCGCGACATGGCTCCGGCACACGTCCAACATCCCGCGCCGTACCCCGACGTCGCCGGTGTGCACCAGGAACGACGCGAGCATCACCACGTCGAACTTCTCCCGCAGGGCGAGCGTCTCGATGGGACTGCATATCGTGCGCGCCCCACGCACCCGCTCCAGCATCTCCGCCGACTCGTCCACCGCCGTGACCATGAACCCCCGCTCCAGAAGCGGATGCGTCACGCGCCCCACCCCGCAGCCCAGTTCGAGGATGTGCGCCCCCGCGGGCACGGCCGCGCTGATGATGTCCGGCTCGTCCCGGACGGGCAGCCGCGCATACAGCTCCACCGCGCAACCGTCCGGCGTAATCGCTCCGGGCCCGGTCCCCTCGTATCCCGCACGCATCTCGATCGTCATACCCGTCAAACGGCCCGTGCCCGCCGCCCCGTTCCCCCTCCCCGCCGCTTCACCCGTTCGAGTTACAGCGCGAACCAGCCATGCCCGCCGTACCAGTGACCGCCCGCCCGCAGATGATCCCCGACCGCCCGCTCCACACTCGTACGCCGAGGCAGCCGCTTCACCGGCAGTTCCGGATCACCGAAGACGAAGCCCACCGCACTCTTGTCGTCCGCTTTCGTCTCCTCGTACGCGAGCTGAAACCGCTCCTGGAAACGGACGATGTTGGACTCCGCCGGCAAGTACCGCTTCAACTGCGGGTCGAGCAGCCAGGAATGGCAGACAGCCACCTCGTACCGTTCGTACGGGTAGTGGCGGGCGAAGAACTCCCGTGCCAGGCCCAGCGATTGGTCACACGCGCGCGGTGACAGGGGCCCGCGGAAGTCGGCGATGTGCAGGCTCAGGCAGAGGCCGCCGGGGCCGGTGTCGAGACCCGCGGCCGCGGCCGCCTGACCCGTGCGCCCGCCGAGCCGCGTACGCTGGAACTGCAGCCGCCCCAGCTGGTACAGCTCCCCGTGGAAGTGCAGGGCGAGCCACCACGGCGCCAGGAGCCCGCAGGTACCGAGCCGCCGACGGTGCACGGCCATGTGCCGCCCCAGATCGGCGAGGCTGCGCCGGGACACGGCCTCCGGGATACCCCGGTCCCGGTGGTACGCGCGTACATACGGCAGTGCGGCGACGAACACGAACACATGGAAGCTTCGGCCGAGCGGTCCCGTGGACTCGGGGAAGGCCGGCGGCTCCCACCCTTTGCCGATCTCCCCCATGTCACGTACGAACCGGCCGACGCACCGTCGCAGCAGCGCTGTCGCCTCCGGATCCGCCGCCAACCTCTCCCGCTGCGCGACGAGTTCATTGACGCACTCATGCGGCACGGACAGATCGAGGAGTACGTCCGGCAGTACGACGGCGTCCGGAAGAACGGCCTCCACGCACGGGACGGCCTCGCTCTCCAGATCCCTCAGCCATTCCGCGAGCCTCTCGTCGGCCCGCAGCGCCTCCAGCAGCACAGCCGCTCCCCCGTTCGTCCGCCTCTTGGTGAACGTGCACCACGAAGAGTACGTTTCCGAGTAGGAGCAGTGATCCGGATGCGTACGGGCAGTGAACCGACGACTGCGCGCAGTGCGCTGCGAGCGCGCATGTGGCTCAGCGTGTGGGGTCTGGTCTGGGCGATTGCGGGAACCGCGGCCTTCGCCCTCGCCGGGCGGCCCGGGTGGGCGATCGCCTGCGGGGTGCTGTGGCTGATCATCACCGTCGACCTGGCGATGATCCTCCGGCACATCCGCCAAGGTCCCCACTACCAGCCGGGCCCCGACATCCCGCCCTATCCGCCGCCGAACAAACGCCGCTAAGCACTCCGCTGGCAATGCGGTTCGAAGCCGCTGGGGCGTCGTGGCTGGTCACTCCCCCACTCTCGGCTGCGCTCGAGCGGGGAAGGGACCCCGATCGCGGCGGAGCCGCATATTGATACAGCCCCGCGCCCCTACTGGGCGCGGTAGCAACCGAACCAGCGGTCAGGTGTCAAAGCGGGCCGCGGCCACATACTCCGGCTGCGGGTCCAGTGCCGCCGCGAGCCGGAAGTGGCGTATGGCCTGCTCGGGACGGCCCGAGCGCTCGTACGTACGCGCCAGCGCGAAGTGCGCGAACGCGTTGTCCGGCTCGCGCTCCAGCACGATCGTGAACTCCAACTCGGCGGGCCGCAGTTGAGCTGCCGCGAAGAAGGCACGCGCGCGCAGCAGCCGTGCCGCCGTGTTCTCCGGGTGTGCGGCGATGACCTTGTCGAGCAGCTTCACCGCGCCCCGCGGATCACGCGCGGCCAGCAGCTGCTCGGCGGCGCGGAAGTCGATGACATGCGTCTCCGGAGTAGGTCCGGTGGAACCACTGAACTCAGGCACGCCCCACTCCTTCCCTCACTGCCCAGCTTCAACGCCCCGGACGGGGCCCGCTATTCCAAGGTCGTTTTCTGGTGTGCCCGCCGCACAAGATCCGCCCACACCTCCCGGACGCGCCGCTCCAGCTCCTCCAGCGGTACGTCGTTGTCGATGACGATGTCCGCTGTTTCCAGGCGCTTCTCGCGGGTGGCCTGGGCGGCCATGCGGGCGCGGGCGTCCTCCTCGGTCATGCCGCGCAGCCGTATGAGCCGGTCGAGCTGGGTCTCGGGGGCGACGTCGACGACCACCACGACGTCGTACAGCGGCGCGAGGCCGTTCTCGGCGAGCAGCGGGACGTCGTGCACGATGACGGCGTCCTGGGAGGCGGCGGTTTCGAGCTCGCGGGAGCGGGCGCCCACAAGGGGGTGCACGATCGAGTTCAGCAGAGCGAGCTTCTCCGGGTCCGTGAAGACGATCGCGCCCAGCTTCGGCCGGTCGAGGCTGCCGTCCGGGGTGAGTATGTCCTCTCCGAAGGCGTCGACGACCGCTGCGAGGCCGGGAGTTCCGGGCTCGACGACCTCCCGTGCGATCTTGTCGGCGTCGATCAGCACGGCGCCGCACTCAACGAGCAGCCGCGACACCTCGCTCTTGCCGGCGCCGATCCCGCCGGTCAGGCCCACTGTCAGCATGCTCGAAAGCTTAGGACCTGCCTCTGACAACGCCATCGACAGGCCTCGTTGGCCCTCCGCCGCTGCGCTATGCGTCGCCTTCCCGCTCCGCCAGGAACCGCTCGAACTCGAGCCCGATCTCGTCCGCCGACGGGATGTCCAGGGGTTCGGCGAGCATGTTGCCCCGTGTCTCGGCGCCCGCGGCGGCGTCGTACTGATGCTCAAGGCCCTGGACGAGCGCGACGAGTTCCTCGTCGCCCTCCTGGATCTGCCGGTCGATCTCGGTCTGCGTACGGTGTGCGTCGGTGCGCAGGGCGTGTGCGATACCCGGCAGAACCAGACCGGTCGCGGCGGTGATCGCCTCCAGTACGGTCAGCGAGGCGTCCGGGTACGGGGAACGGGCGATGTAGTGCGGCACGTGCGCGGCGACACCCAGGACGTCATGTCCGGCCGCCATGAGGCGGTACTCGACGAGCGACTCGGCGCTGCCGGGGACCTGGGCCTCTTCGAAGGGGCTGCTGTGGCCGGGCACCAGTTCGTTGCGGTTGCCGTGCGGGGTGAGGCCCACGGGACGGGTGTGCGGAACACCCATGGGGATGCCGTGGAAGTTCACGGCCAGGCGGACGCCGAGCCGCTCCACGATCTGCTGGACGGCCACGGCGAAGCGCTCCCACTCGACGTCCGGCTCCGGGCCGGAGAGGAGCAGGAAGGGGGCACCCGTCGCATCCTGGACGAGCCGGACGTCGAGTGTGGGCTCTTCGTAGTCGGCCCAGTGGTCGCGCTTGAACGTCAGCAGCGGGCGACGGGCGCGGTAGTCCACGAGCCGGTCGTGGTCGAACCGGGCGACGACCTGGTGGGGCAGCGAGCCGAGGAGCCGGTCGACGATCTGGTCGCCGGTCTCGCCCGCGTCGATGTATCCGTCGAAGTGGTAGAGCATGACAAGGCCCGCCGACTCCTGGGCGAGCGCCATGTCGACGACGGCCAGGCCCTTCGGCTCCCATGCGTACAAACCCTGCGGATCAAGCACTGTGACCGCTCCTCCTCGTGTTCGTACTTCACAACGAGTCCTGGAACGCGGGCATTCCCGAAGCGCGCCCCTTCCTGACCCTCTTATCGCCTTCTTATCCGCTACGGCGTCATCGGTACGCGCGCGTGGAGAGCAGAGGGGGCACGCGTGCGTAGAGGTAGAGGGCGATTAACCGCCTCGCGGGCGGCCAAAGGGCGGACGAGCCCTCGGCGGGGAGCGCGGGCAGCCCCCTGCGGGGGCAAAGGCACTGGGCCCGCACCCCCAACAGGGGTGCGGGCCCAGTTACTACCTGCTCGGACTGGCGCCGACGATCAGCTCTGGCCGCCGGCCAGCTTCTCGCGGAGGGCAGCCAGGGCCTCGTCCGACGCCAGGGCGCCGGAGTTGTCGTCCGACTCCGAGGAGTACGAACCGCCACCGCCACCGGAGGCAGCCGGAGCCGCACCCGGGGTGCCGCCGCCGGCAGCGCCCTCGGCCTCGGCCTGGGCGTCCGCCTCGCGGGACTTGATGACCTGCGCCTGGTGCTGCTCGAAGCGCGCCTGCGCCTCGGCGTACTGGCCCTCCCAGGCCTCGCGCTGCTTCTCGTAACCCTCGAGCCAGTCGTTGGTCTCGGGGTCGAAGCCCTCGGGGTAGATGTAGTTGCCCTGGTCGTCGTACGACGCGGCCATGCCGTACAGCGTGGGGTCGAACTCCACCGAGGCCGGGTCGGCACCGAAGGCCTCGTTGGCCTGCTTCAGCGAGAGGCTGATGCGACGGCGCTCGAGGTCGATGTCGATGACCTTGACGAAGATCTCGTCGTTGACCTGGACGACCTGCTCCGGGATCTCCACGTGGCGCTCGGCCAGCTCGGAGATGTGGACCAGACCCTCGATGCCCTCGTCCACGCGGACGAACGCACCGAACGGAACCAGCTTCGTGACCTTGCCGGGCACGACCTGGCCGATCTGGTGGGTGCGGGCGAACTGCTGCCACGGGTCTTCCTGGGTCGCCTTCAGCGACAGGGAGACGCGCTCGCGGTCCATGTCGACGTCCAGGACCTCGACCGTGACCTCCTGGCCGACCTCGACGACCTCGGAGGGGTGGTCGATGTGCTTCCAGGACAGCTCGGAGACGTGGACCAGACCGTCGACGCCACCCAGGTCCACGAAGGCACCGAAGTTGACGATCGAGGAGACCACGCCAGAGCGGACCTGACCCTTCTGGAGGGTCGTGAGGAAGGTCTGGCGGACCTCGGACTGGGTCTGCTCCAGCCAGGCACGGCGGGACAGGACCACGTTGTTGCGGTTCTTGTCCAGCTCGATGATCTTGGCCTCGAGCTCCTTGCCCACATAGGGCTGGAGGTCGCGAACGCGGCGCATCTCGACCAGGGAGGCCGGGAGAAAGCCACGGAGGCCGATGTCGAGGATGAGACCACCCTTGACGACCTCGATGACGGTACCGGTGACGATGCCGTCCTCTTCCTTGATCTTCTCGATGGTGCCCCAGGCACGCTCGTACTGGGCACGCTTCTTCGAGAGGATCAGGCGGCCTTCCTTGTCCTCCTTCTGGAGAACAAGGGCCTCGATCTCGTCACCGACGGCGACGACCTCATTGGGGTCGACGTCGTGCTTGATCGAGAGCTCGCGGCTCGGGATAACACCTTCGGTCTTGTAACCGATGTCGAGCAGGACCTCGTCCCTGTCGACCTTCACGATGACGCCGTCGACGATGTCGCCGTCGTTGAAGTACTTGATCGTCTCGTCGATCGCGGCGAGGAAGGCTTCCTCGTTACCGATGTCGTTGACCGCTACCTGCGGGGTGGTGGCGGTGGTCTCGGTGCTGCTCGTCATGTGGGAAAGGGCTCCGGTACGGACATTGAAGTCGTAGGTACTGCTTACGCCGGGAGCCCGTTTCGCTCTGCAGAAGCCGGACAGCCAAGGAAGCGCCGAAATCCGATGACCGGGGCGCCTCGACAACCGAGGGGACATACATACAGATGCGAGCGCAGCCTGCTACGTCTGAGGAGCGCAGGCCCGCAGCGCAACTTGTAGCATACGGGGGCAGCCGGACACGGTCAATGCGCGAAGGCGCACACCCGGGGCGGATCGCCGCATACCCGGCACAAGACCACTCGCGGCCGAGCCGCATATCAGACACCGTCTGGAGTCACGCAGGCCCAAACGCCCCTTCCGTGACACCACCGGGACGGGCGGACGGACGAGGCCGCAGACTAATACGAGGGAGCCGATCATCCAAGAGCCCGAAGAGCCCCAACCGCTCGAGCCGGAGGCGACACGACGCCCGGCGGACGTCGCGGAGACCTCCCGCGCCAGTCGAGGGTGGTGGGACCGGAACGCGGACGAGTACCAGGTCGAGCACGGCACGTTCCTCGGTGACGACCGCTTCGTATGGGGGCCCGAGGGGCTCGACGAGGTGGAGGCCGAGTTGCTGGGGCCGGCCGAGGAGCTGAAGGGCAAGGACGTCCTGGAGATCGGCGCGGGGGCGGCGCAGTGTTCGCGCTGGCTGGCCGCTCAGGGGGCCCGTCCGGTCGCTCTGGACCTCTCGCACCGGCAGCTTCAGCACGCTCTGCGGATCGGCACCCAGGGCGTGGCCCTCGTGGAGGCGGACGCCGGGGCGCTGCCCTTCGGGGACAGCACGTTCGACCTGGCGTGCTCGGCGTACGGGGCGCTGCCGTTCGTCGCCGATCCGGTGCGGGTCCTTCGGGAGGTACGCCGCGTGCTGCGGCCCGGCGGCCGGTTCGTCTTCTCCGTCACGCATCCGATCCGCTGGGCCTTCCCCGACGAGCCGGGGCCCGAGGGCTTGAGCGTGTCCGCCTCGTACTTCGACCGCACGCCGTACGTGGAGCAGGACGAGAAGGGTCGCGCGGTGTACGTCGAGCACCACAGGACGGTCGGCGACCGGGTCCGGGACGTGGTGGCGGCGGGCTTCCGGCTGGTGGACCTGGTCGAACCGGAATGGCCATCCTGGAACAGCCAGGAGTGGGGCGGCTGGTCGCCGCTGCGCGGAAATCTGATCCCTGGGACGGCGATTTTCGTGTGCGTGCGGGACGAGCGGGACGAATAACCGAACGGGCACGCGCGCGTGCGGGTGATTGCGGGGGCACGCGCGCGTGCGGGGCGTTTTGGCTGTCGTACGACACTGGGGGCGTGATCCGTACCGACGCTCTGGACCGGTTGCCCGTTCGTTCCGTCGTGCCCGCGTTGCGGGATGCCCTGGAGGGGCATGGCACGGCTGTGCTGTGTGCGCCGCCCGGGACGGGCAAGACGACGCTGGTTCCCCTGGAACTGGCCGGGCTGCTGGGCCCGGCCTCGGGTGCGGACGCGGATCGTCCGGTCGTACGTCGTGTCGTCGTCGCCGAGCCGCGGCGGATCGCCGCCCGGGCCGCCGCTCGGCGGATGGCGTGGCTGCTCGGTGAGAAGGTCGGCGGGCGCGTCGGCTACACGGTGCGCGGTGAGCGGGTGGTGGGGCCACGCGCGCGCGTGGAGGTCGTGACGACCGGTGTCCTGTTGCAGCGATTGCAGCGGGACCAGGAGCTCGCCGGTGTCGACGTGGTCGTGCTCGACGAGTGCCATGAGCGGCATCTGGACGCCGATACGGTGGCGGCCTTCCTGTGGGACGTACGGACCGCTCTCCGCCCCGAGCTGCGGCTGGTGGCCGCTTCCGCGACGACGGACGCGGAGGGGTGGGCGCGGCTGCTGGGCCATGCCCCCGTGATCACATCAAAGGACGCCTCGTATCCCGTCGAGGTGGTGTGGGCGCCGCCCGCGCGGCCGGTGCGGCCGCCGCACGGGATGCGGGTGGATCCGGCGCTGCTGACGCATGTGGCGTCGGTGGTGCGGCGGGTGCTGTCCGAGCGCGAGGGGGACGTGCTGTGCTTTCTGCCCGGCGTCGGGGAAATCGCCCGTGTCGCCGGGCAGTTGGGGGATCTGAGCGGGATCGAGGTGCTCCAGGTGCACGGAAGGGCTCCCGCAGCCGCCCAGGACGCGGTGCTCTCGCCCGGTGCACGGCGTCGGGTGGTGCTCGCGACGTCCGTGGCCGAGTCGTCCCTCACCGTGCCCGGCGTACGGGTCGTCGTGGACGCCGGGCTGGCCCGGGAGCCGCGCGTCGATCACGCTCGGGGGCTGAGTGCGCTGACGACCGTACGGGCGTCACAGGCGGCCGGACGGCAGCGTGCGGGGCGGGCCGGGCGTGAGGCGCCCGGGGCGGTGTACCGGTGCTGGACGGAGGCGGAGGACGCCCGTCTGCCGCGTTTCCCCGCGCCGGAGATCAAGGTGGCCGACCTGACGGCGTTCGCCTTGCAGACGGCGTGCTGGGGCGATCCGGACGCGTCCGGGCTCGCGCTGCTGGACCCGCCGCCGAGCGGCGCGCTCGCCGCTGCACGCACCGTCCTGACGGCCATCGGGGCGGTGGACTCCGCGGGGCGGGCCACGGAGCGGGGTGTACGCATGTCCCGGCTGGGGTTGCATCCCCGGCTGGCCCGCGCCCTGCTGGACGCGGCACCCGAGGTCGGCGCCGACCGGGCAGCCGAGGTGGTCGCCCTGCTGAGCGAGGAGCCACCACGCGAGTACGGCGACGACCTCGCCGCTGCCTGGCGTACCGCCCGGCGAGGGGGCGACGCGTATGCGCGCCGCTGGCGGGTGGAGGCGCGGCGGCTCCGTGCCGCGACGGCACCCGCTCCGCTCAGTGGCGGGGCGACCGGCGCGCACGCTCCCGGCGCCGACGAACCCGTCTTCAACAGCGCCGCAGCGCTCGCACTCCCTCATGCCGGACGTCCTGATCAAGGACCCGACCGCGCCGACCGGCCCGCGCAGTCGGCCGGCAACGTAAACAGCACCCCGCCGGAAGCCACCGCCAACGCCGTGCCCGCCCGATCACGCGCCGAAGCCTCACCGCCACCCGGACCCGCCAGGCCCGGCACGCGTGCGCGGGAAACCTCCGGCGACGACCACGTCGTAGGCCTCGTCGCCGCTCTCGCGTTCCCGGAGCGGGTTGCTCGTGCGCAGGGCGGCTCGTATCTCATGGTGGCCGGTACGAGGGCCGAGCTCGGCGGAGGGACGGGGTTGCGGGGAGCCGGCTGGCTCGCTGTCGCCGTTGCGGATCGGCCGATGGGAGCGGGGCACGCGCGCGTGCGGCTCGGGGCCGTGGTCGATGAGGAGACCGTGCGGCGGGCCGCCGGGGCACTGCACGGCGAGGGCGAGGAGGTGCGCTGGGCGGAGGGGGACGTGGTCGCTCGGCGCGTCGAGCGGTTGGGGGCCGTGGAGTTGGCGGTGCGGCCGATCAGGAACGCCGACTCCGGGCTCGTGCGGGAAGCGCTGCTGGACGGGTTGCGGGAGGAGGGTCTTGGGCTGTTGCGGTGGTCGCGGGATGCCGAGGTGCTGCGGCAGCGGCTCGGGTTTCTGCGTCGCCATCTGGGGGCTCCCTGGCCCGATGTGTCGGACGACGCCCTGCACGCGCGCGTGGACGACTGGCTGGAGCCAGAGCTGAGCCGGGCGCGGCGGCGGGCCGATCTGGCACGGATCGACGCAGGGCAGGCCCTCGGGCGGCTGTTGCCGTGGGCCTCCGGGGAGGCGGCGCGGTTCGAGGAGTTGGCGCCCGAGCGGATCGAGGTGCCTAGTGGGTCCAGAATCCGAATCGACTACGCGGATCCCGAACGGCCCGTGCTCGCTGTGAAGTTGCAGGAGATGTTCGGCCTGCAGGAGTCCCCGGCCGTCGCCGGTGTGCCCGTACTCGTGCATCTGCTGTCGCCCGCGGGACGGCCCGCCGCCGTCACCGCCGACCTCGCCTCGTTCTGGCGGGACGGATACCGGGGCGTACGGGCCGAGTTGCGCGGGAGGTATCCGAAGCATCCGTGGCCCGAGGATCCCGCGACGGCGGAGCCGACCCGGTACACGAACGCGCGCCTCAGGCGCTGACGGGCTCCGGTTCGTGCGTCTGGGTGGGCGAAGGGTCCGCGGGGCGGCGGCTGCGGGCCTCCAGGTACAGGGACAGCGACAGCAGCCCGGCGCCCAGGATCAGGAAACCCCACGGCAGGTACGAGGTCAGCAACATGATGAGTACGCGCTGGGACTTGACCAGGTCGACCGTCGACTCGATGTAGTCCTCGCGCATTTTGACGTGCCCGGAGAACGCGGTCACCTTGTCGCGGTCCCCCAGGAGCGTGCCGCCGCGCAGTTCCTCCTTGTGGATCTCCTCGCCGTAGACGGGCGCTCCGGTGGCGGGTTCGACCCAGAACTTGCGGACGGTGGTGTACCAGCGGGTGGTGCCCGTCTTGGCGACCGACTCCGGAGTGATGCCTTTGACGGGCATGGTCTTGGGGAAGGGCACTTTGGTCCAGGGGATGGTCTGCTCGAAGTAGTAAACGTTTACGCCCCGGAAGTCCTGCTCGCCCTTGTAGTGGATGGGGGCGGTGACGCGGGCCTGCGCGTCGAAGTACTCGTAGTCCCGTTTCTCGGTCAGGAAGGGCCACTTGAACTCGATGCCCTCGCGCCTGACGGCGTCGCCGTCGACCATCTCGCCGGTGGCGTGGACGGGCTCCTGGGTGTGCGCGTCGAAGATGTAGCGTTCGGGGATCTTGGAGACCATCTTGCCGTCCGGGCCCTGGACATAGGACAGGCCGTCCCATACGACGACGTCGCGGCCCGCTGTCTTCTCGATCTTTTCGGAGGCCTCGACGTTGCCCTTGAGGGTCTGCACGATGCTGACCTTGTCGACCTTCCTGGACTGCATGGTCCCGTAGTCGAGGAGGGTGGCGTCCTTCGCCTCCAGGACCATGTCCTGGTACTGGTGGGCCGGGATCTTGGCGAGGCGGGGGAAGGCGTACCAGCGCAGCAGTGGGGACAGCGCCGTGCAGAACACGGCGAGGGCGAGGAGGATCAGGCTGGCCTTGCGGCGCATCTGGGCGGCCCTCCCTAGGGGTTACGGGTGCTCGGGGATGGTGGTCAGCAGCGGTTTCGGTGAGGTCTTGCCGGCCGGCGAGCCGATGGCCGTGATCGTGAGGACCAGCGCGAGCGCGACGGCGAGACCGGTCGCGGCGGCGATCAGGGCACGCATGCGGGGCCTCCCCGGTGAGCTGATGGAGCGTCAGGGCTGGGGCACCGTAGCAACGGCAGAGCGAGATGAGAACACGTTGCACACACAGACAGCGGCGCCCCCTCCGTACGGCCGTACGGAGGGGGCGCCGCTGATCCGGAGGACCTACGAGGCGGAGGGGCTCGGCGAGGCGGTCGCCGCCGCCACCTCCAGTTCGACCGTCAGCGTCGCGCCGCCGGTGGTGGAGATGCGCAGCAGGAACGTGCCGGTCGTGTCGTCCGCGTACAGCTTCGGCAGCTTGAGCAGGCCGTTCGCGTCCGTCTCGAGGCCCTTCAGGGTGCGTACGGTCTTGCCGTCGGCGTCCTTGAAGTAGGGGCCCTTGTCGTTCACGGTCGCGTCGTCCGCCGACGTGATGAGCGTGGCGGTGGCCGCGACACCGTCGGCGGCGGCGCCCTTGTACGTGGCTTTCACCTCGACCTGGTCTGCGAACTCGTCGCCCGGAGCGCAGGTCAGCGCGGTGTCGCTGGTGCGTGCGAGGGCGTCGGCCTGGCGGGCGGTGACCGTCGCCGTGTAGTCGAGGCCGGGCACGCTGCGGCCGACGACGGTGGCGCGGACCGTGAACTCGCCTGTCTTCTCACCGGCCTTGAGCGCGGGCGCGGTGGCCACGCCCGCGCTGTTGGTGACGACCGTGGCGACGCTTTCGCCGCCGCTGAAGGTGGCGTCCGTGTCACCGACGATCGTGAAGCGGACCCGGACCTTCGGCACGGCCTTGCCGGCCTTGGTCTCGGTGCGCGCGGCGATCTTCTCGGTGAAGGCGTCGCCCGCGGTCGCGGTGAGCGTGCCGGTGCCCGCGTCCTCCAGGTGGTCGACCGTGTCGGTGCCGGTGGGGGGCGGGGTGGTGCCCGGGGGCGGCGAGCTGGGCGGGGGCGGGCTGGGAGACCCAGGAGGCGTGGGACTCGTGGACCCGCCACGCGGAGGCGTGGGACTGGTGGAGTCGCCGCCGCCAGGCGTGGAGTTGGAGTTCGGCGGCCTCGATGTGGCCGGAGGGGTCGGCGACGGGTTGTTGGGGCTCGCCCCGCTGTTGTTGTCGTCGCTGCGACCGGAAGGCAGTGTGCCCGTGCCGTCCGGCACCTCGTGGGTGCCCTTGCGGTAGTACTCGAGCCACGACAGGACCAGGTTCAGGTATTCCGTCGATGGGTTGTAGCTGAGGATCGCGCGGTTCAGTTCCTTCTGGACGTTCATGTCGCGGTCCAGCCGGCAGAGGTAGTGGCCGGCGGCGAGGGCCGCGTCGTAGATGTTGTTGGGGTTCTTCGTGCCGTCGCCGTTGCCGTCCCGGCCCGCCCAGGCCCAGGTGGAGGGGATGAACTGCATGGGGCCGACGGCGCGGTCGTGCGTCGTGTCCCCGTCGAAGGAACCGCCGTCCGTGTCGGAGATGTTCGCGAAGCCGTTGCCGTTGAGAACAGGGCCGAGAATCGGGGTGATCGTGGTGCCGTCGGCATCGACGCGACCGCCGCGGGCCTGACCGGACTCGACCTTGCCGATGGCGGCGAGGAGTTCCCAGGGGAGGTTGCAGCCGGGCTTGGACTCCCGCAGTGCCGCCTCGGCCTTCTTGTAGGCGTCGAGGACGGTCGCGGGAATGCCGGCCTCGGCGTCGCCCGCGGCGATGGGGCCCCCGGTGCCGGGAGTCGGGCTCGGGGTCGGGCTGTTGAGCGGCGGGAGGTCCGTGTAGTACGGCGAGTTACCGGTCGCGCTCTCTTCGGGGTTGACCTCGGTCGAGGGCTGCGAACCGGCGTTCTGGCGGTCTTGCGTGTTGTCGGTCACGCCCGGGGCCTGGGACGCGGACAGGGCCGCCACCGCGGCCGCGGCCACAGCGGTCGTTACCGCCCCTTTGGCCAACCTTCTGCCGAATTGCGCCGCCATCGCGTGAATCCCTCCCGTCGTCGACTGCCCGCGCTGCGCGCGCTGCCCTGCCATCCGGCCGCGCTCTCCAGCGCGGCAACCCAGGTGACCCTACGACAACTTCCGGCGCGTATACACCTGTCCGTGCCCGAAGTTCACCGGTTGGCCAGATCCGTTTTCTGCTGCCCGCGTACGCCAGAAGCATGCGGCGCTCGTCCCGCATACTGGCGTACTCGATCAAGGAAGCGTTCAGGACCGTCAAGTTCGGTCAACGTCGTCAACGTGGAGCCCAGTTGCCGTTCACTCTCAGCCATGCCGCGGCTGTCCTGCCCGTCGTACGCATGGACGGAACCGGTCGTGGCTCGCTGGTCCCCGCGGTGCTCGTCGCCGGTTCGTTTGCGCCTGACTTGACCTATTACGTGGCGAGTGTGCTGCCTGAGGCGATGGAGTTCGGCGAGTTCACGCACTCCTTCACCGGCGTGTTCACGATCGACGTCCTCATCACCTGGGCACTTGTGGGCGTTTGGATGCTGTTGCGCGAACCGCTGGTGGCACTGCTGCCGCCGCGCAGGCAGGGGCGTACGGCGGCTCTGCTGCGATGTGGCGCGCCACGTGCGCCGTTCCGGCCGGCGCGTGCGCTGTGGTGGTACGTGTCCGCGGTGCTGGGCGCACTGACGCATGTCGTGCTGGACGCGTTCACACATCTGGACCGGTGGGGGATGCGGGTCTTTCCCGTACTGGGGCGGGAGTTGGCGGGTTCGCCGCTGTACTGGTACCTGCAGTACGGAGGTTCGGCCGTCCTGGCGGTGGTGATCGCGGTCTTCGTGGCGGTCGCTCTGCGGCGACTGCCCGCCGCGGAACCCGTGGGGGTGCCGGTTCTGTCCGTACGGGACCGGTGGCTTGCCGCTCTCGTGATCGGTGGCTGCGCGGTGGTGGCCGCTGTGCAGCGGGCGTCTCGGTGGTGGGCCTACTGGGGGTCGCGTGCGGAGCCCTGGGAGCTGATTCCCACCGTGTGCTTCGGGGCGGGCGCCGGGCTGGCCGTCGGTCTGCTCCTGTACGGCTTCGGGGTCAGGGTGTGGCGTCCGGCTCCGGTTCGTCCCAGCCCGGCAGCGGACCGTACGGAGCCGAGCCGTCCGGCTACTCGCTGAGCCGTTTCAGGCCGTACGCACGGGTGCGCAGGAACGCGCCGGTGTTCGTCAGTACGTCCAGCAGTCGCACCCGGCCGGCAGCCGTGGTGCGGGCCGAGTCGTACTGTCGCGCGCTCGCGAACGCGCAGGTCAAGTCGCTTTCATCGGCCCCTGTCACGGCGATGGGGGTGTAGAAGGAGTGGCAGGGGGCGCTGGGGATGGGTGCACCGAGGGTGTCTGCGCCGGTGGGGATGCGGGCGGTGCCGGCCGCAGCCGCGAGGGCGGGTACCGGGTGAGCAGCGCGGAGGCAAGTGCGATGCGGCAGTGCCGTATGTGAGGCTCCATGCCCCGCATCCTCCGGGCACGCCGGGGCCGGGGCCCCTGCTGGGGAACCACGTGGGTGACAGTCACTCCGCGTCGTTCCCCCTTGTGGGCGCCCAACCCCCGGCCCGCCGGAGGCTAATGCGCCGCCGACTCCCAGTCGTCGCCCGAGCCGACCGAGACGTCCAGCGGGGCTCGCAGGTGGACCGCGTTGGCCATTTCGTGGCGGACGAGGGCCTCGGTCGACTCCCGCTCGCCGGGGGCGATTTCGAGGACGATTTCGTCGTGCACCTGGAGCAGGATGCGGGACTTGAGGTTCGCTTCGGTGAGGGCGCGGTCGACGTTCAGCATGGCGATCTTGACGATGTCGGCGGCGGTGCCCTGAATAGGCGCGTTCAGAGCCATCCGCTCGGCCGCCTCGCGGCGCTGGCGATTGTCGCTGTTGAGGTCGGGGAGGTAGCGGCGGCGACCGAAGAGCGTCGCCGTGTAGCCCGTCGCCCGCGCCTCGTCCACGGCTCGGCGCAGGAAGTCGCGGACGCCTCCGAATCGCTCGAAGTACGTGTCCATCAGCACCCGCGCCTCCCCCGCGTCAATGTTCAGCTGCTGGGACAGGCCGAACGCCGACAGGCCGTACGCCAGGCCGTACGACATCGCCTTGATCTTGCGCCGCATCTCCGCGTCGACCGCGGAGCGCTCCACGGAGAACACCTGTGAGGCGACCGTCGTGTGCAGGTCCTCCCCCGAGGTGAACGCCTCGATGAGGCCCTCGTCCCCGGAGAGGTGGGCCATGACGCGCAGCTCGATCTGGCTGTAGTCGGCGGTCATGAGGGACTCGAAGCCCTCGCCGACCACGAAGCCGCGGCGGATCGCGCGGCCCTCGTCGGTGCGGACCGGAATGTTCTGGAGATTGGGGTCCGTGGAGGAGAGGCGGCCCGTGGCAGCGACCGTCTGGTTGAACGTGGTGTGGATACGGCCGTCCGCGGCGATCGACTTGATGAGGCCTTCGACGGTCACGCGCAGCTTGGCCTGCTCGCGGTGGCGGAGCATGATGACCGGCAGTTCGTTGTCGGTCTGGGTGGCCAGCCAGGCGAGGGCGTCCGCGTCCGTGGTGTAACCCGTCTTTGTGCGCTTGGTCTTGGGCAGGGCCAGTTCTCCGAAGAGGACTTCCTGGAGCTGCTTGGGCGAGCCCAGGTTGAACTCGTGCCCGGCCGCCGCGTGTGCCTCCTTTATGGCCTGCTGCACGGCGCCCGCGAACAACTGCTCCATGGCTTCGAGGTGTGCGCGGTCCGCGGCGATGCCATGCCGCTCCATGCGGGCGAGCAGCGCAGAGGTCGGCAGCTCCATGTCGCCCAGCAGATCGGCCGCGCCGACCTCCTTCAGCCGGTCCCCGAAGGCTTCGCCCAGGTCGAGTACGGCGCGGGCCTGCACCATCAGCGTCTCCGCCTCGGCGGCCTCGTCGGCGCCGAAGGCGAGCTGCCCGTCGGCCGCGGCGGCGGGTGCCAGCTCCCGGCCGAGGTATTCCAGGGACAGCGCGTCCAGGTCGAAGGAGCGGCGTCCGGGCTTGACGAGGTAGGCGGCGAGCGCGGTGTCCATGGAGACGCCGGCGATGCTCCAGCCGTGCTCGGCGAAGACGCGCATGGCGCCCTTGGCGTTGTGGAACACCTTGGGCTTCTTCGGGTCGGCGAGCCACTGCGCGAACGCGTTCTCGTCGGCCTCGTCCAGCTGCGTCGGGTCGAACCAGGCGGCTGCTCCTGCCGCCGCGGCGAGCGCGACCTCGGCCACCGCGCCCGTACCGAGCGACCAGGTGTCGACCGTGGCGACACCGAGGACCGCCTTGCCGTGCTCGGCGAGCCACGGCTTCAACTCGCCCGCGCCGAGCACCGCACCGTCCAGTGCCACACCCTCGGCGATCACCGGTGAGGTGTCGGCCTCTTCGGCTCCGGGGTCGACGGCCAGCAGCCGCTCGCGCAGCGAGGGGTTACGGATCTCCAGGGTGTCCAGGACCGTCGCGACGGCCTTGCGGTCGTACGCGGCGCGCTCCAGGTCGGTGACCGTCCTGGGCAGCTCCATGTGCCGCTCCAGCTCGGTCAGCCGGCGGTTGAGCTTGACGGCCTCCAGGTGGTCGCGGAGGTTCTGTCCCGCCTTGCCCTTGACCTCCTCGACGCGCTCGACCAGCTCGGCGAACGATCCGAACTGGTTGATCCACTTCGCGGCGGTCTTCTCGCCGACGCCGGGGATGCCCGGCAGGTTGTCGGACGGGTCGCCGCGCAGGGCCGCGAAGTCGGGGTACTGGGCCGGCGTCAGCCCGTACTTCTCGAAGACCTTCTCCGGGGTGAACCGCGTCAGCTCGGAGACGCCCTTCGTCGGATACAGCACCGTCGTGTGCTCGGAGACCAGTTGGAAGGAGTCGCGGTCACCGGTGACGATCAGCACCTCGAAGCCCTCGGCCTCGGCCTGGGTGGCGAGGGTGGCGATGACGTCGTCCGCCTCGAAGCCCTCGACCGCGAACCGCTCGGCGTTCATGGCGTCGAGCAGCTCGCCGATGAGCTCGACCTGGCCCTTGAACTCGTCCGGGGTCTTGGAACGGTTCGCCTTGTAGTCCGTGAACTCATCGGAGCGCCAGGTCTTGCGGGAGACGTCGAACGCCACCGCGAAGTGCGTGGGCTCCTCGTCGCGCAGGGTGTTGGCCAGCATCGACGCGAAGCCGTAGATCGCGTTCGTCGGCTGTCCCGTCGCCGTCGTGAAGTTCTCCGCGGGCAGCGCGAAGAACGCTCGGTACGCCAGCGAGTGCCCGTCCATGAGCATCAGTCGTGGGCGCCCGTCGGCGGAGGTCTTCTCGGTCTTCTTCGATGCTGTTTCTGCCACGACCCCGATCCTGCCACGAGCCACTGACAACGCGGCCCCCTCGGCCCGGCCACGGTTGTTGTCACCGGCGCGTGGCAGGATCAAAGACGTACCTCACACATGCGCTCGATCGAGGAGGCCGAGATGGCCGGCAAGCCGCCCCAGGGTGATCCGGTTCAGGACGCGCCGCAGGTCGCCGGGCCGAAGCACGCGGCGGCCGGTCTGCCCGCCATCGGCCACACACTGCGCGTCGCCCAGCAGCAGATGGGAGTGCGGCGTACGGCTCTGACGCTGCTGCGGGTCAATCAGAAGGACGGTTTCGACTGCCCGGGCTGCGCCTGGCCCGAGCCGGAGCACCGGCACAAGGCGGAGTTCTGTGAGAACGGCGCGAAGGCGGTCGCCGAGGAGGCCACGCTGCGCCGGGTCACACCGGACTTCTTCGCCGCGCACACGGTGGCCGACCTCGCGACCCGCAGCGGCTACTGGCTGGGCCAGCAGGGCCGCCTCACGCACCCCATGTATCTGGCGGAGGGCGCCGAGCACTACGCGCCGGTGTCCTGGGAGCGGGCCTTCGACATCATCGCGGAGGAGCTCACCGCCCTCGGTTCCCCGGACGAGGCCCTCTTCTACACCTCGGGCCGCACCAGCAACGAAGCGGCGTTCCTGTATCAGCTGTTCGCCCGCGAGTTCGGTACGAACAATCTGCCGGACTGCTCCAACATGTGCCACGAGTCGTCGGGTTCCGCGCTCAGCGAGACGATCGGCGTCGGCAAGGGCAGCGTCCTGCTGGAGGACCTCTACAAGGCGGATCTGATCATCGTCGCCGGGCAGAACCCGGGCACGAACCATCCGCGCATGCTCTCGGCCCTGGAGAAGGCGAAGGCGAACGGCGCGCGGATCATCACGGTGAACCCGCTGCCCGAAGCGGGCATGGAGCGCTTCAAGAACCCGCAGACCCCCCAGGGCATGTTCAAGGGCGCCGCCCTGACCGATCTGTTCCTGCAGATCCGCATCGGCGGCGACCAGGCCCTCTTCCGTCTTCTGAACAAGCTGATCCTCGAGACGGAAGGCGCGGTCGACGAGGCCTTCGTCAGCGAACACACCCACGGCTACGAGGAGTTCGCGCAGTCGGCCCGCGCAGCCGACTGGGACGAGACGCTCACCGCGACGGGCCTCACGCGCGCGCAGATCGACGAAGCGCTGCGCATGGTTCTCGCCTCGAAGCGCACCATCGTGTGCTGGGCGATGGGCCTGACCCAGCACAAGCACTCCGTGCCGACCATCCGCGAGGTGGTCAACTTCCTTCTGCTGCGCGGCAACATCGGTCGCCCGGGCGCGGGCGTGTGCCCGGTGCGCGGCCACTCGAACGTGCAGGGCGACCGCACGATGGGCATCTTCGAGCGCCCCGCGCCGGCCTTCCTGGACGCCCTGGAGAGGGAGTTCGGCTTCGCACCGCCGCGCGAGCACGGCTACGACGTCGTACGGGCGATCCGCGCGATGCGCGACGACAAGGCGAAGGTCTTCTTCGCGATGGGCGGCAACTTCGTGTCGGCGTCCCCCGACACCGAGGTCACCGAGGCGGCCATGCGCCGCGCCCGCCTCACCGTGCACGTGTCGACGAAGCTCAACCGCTCGCACGCCGTCACGGGCGCGCGTGCCCTGATCCTGCCGACCCTCGGCCGCACCGAGCGTGATCTCCAGGGCAGCGGCGAGCAGATCGTCACCGTCGAGGACTCCATGGGCATGGTGCACGCCTCACGAGGCCGCCTCGAGCCCGCGAGCGAACACCTGCTGTCCGAGACGGCCATCGTGTGCCGCCTCGCGCGCCGCGTCCTCGGCGACGAATCCCGCACGCCCTGGGAGGAGTTCGAGAAGGACTACGCGACGATCCGCGACCGCATCGCGCGCGTGGTCCCCGGTTTCGAGAGCTTCAACGCGCGCGTGGCCGATCCGGGAGGCTTCGCCCTACCGCACGCACCGCGCGACGAGCGCCGCTTCCCGACCGCCACCGGCAAGGCCAACTTCACGGCCGCGCCCGTGGAGTACCCGAAGCTCCCCGAGGGCCGTCTCCTGCTGCAGACGCTGCGCTCGCACGACCAGTACAACACCACGATCTACGGCCTGGACGACCGCTACCGGGGCATCAAGAACGGCCGCCGGGTCGTGCTCGTGAACCCCGACGACGCCCGTGAGCTGGGCCTGGCCGACGGCTCGTACACGGATCTCGTCAGCGAGTGGCAGGACGGTGTGGAGCGGCGTGCCCCCGGCTTCCGGGTCGTGCACTATCCGACGGCCCGGGGCTGCGCGGCGGCGTACTACCCGGAGACCAACGTCCTGGTCCCCCTGGACGCCACCGCGGACACCAGCAACACACCCGCCAGCAAGTCCGTCGTGGTCCGTCTGGAACAATCGGCCGCCAACTGAGCGTTCGCTTAGCGAGCGCGCCGACAGACGGCCGAAAGACGAAGGAGCCGGACTCCATGGGCGAGCACCAGCACGTGAACTTCCCACAAGAGGTCATCGACGAGTACACCGCCCTCGGCGTCGATCTCGTCGCCATGTTCTCCGCCGGGCACCTGGGCACGCGCATGGGCGTCGAGATCACCGAGGCCTCCCCGGACCGCATCGTGGGCACGATGCCGGTCGAGGGCAACACACAGCCGTACGGACTCCTGCACGGCGGCGCCTCCGCCGTGCTCGCCGAGACGCTGGGCTCGGTCGGCGCGATGCTGCACGCCGGCAGCTCCAAGATCGCCCTCGGTATCGACCTCAACTGCACCCACCATCGGGGAGCCAGCTCCGGCCTCGTCACCGGTGTCGCGACACCCCTGCACCGCGGCCGGTCCACCGCTTCGTACGAGATAGCGATCAGTGACGAGGCGGGCAAGCGCGTATGCACCGCGCGGCTCACCTGCCTGTTGCGTGATGTGACGGCGAGCGACGAGGAACGCGTACGTGCCGCGGACTGACCCACGCCCCTTCGGGGAACCGGGATCGCCGGGCCCCAATCACTCTGGTGGGTACCGGAGTTGTCCACAGCACCGCGGTTGTCCACAGGGCCGTTGCTCCCCGGCACCCGGCGGCTTAGCGTCAAGGCATGAAAACGGGAGAAGCCCTCTGGCCGGGGGCACCGCTCGGATTCGGGCTCGGGCTCGCACTGTTGACCGGCGCCCTGATCACCGGGTGCGGGCAGGCCGACTCGAAGGACGGCGCGAGTCCGCGGGATGCCGCGCGGACCGGCGCCGGCTCGCCGTCGCCGTCGGCCGCTCCTCCCGAGGACCTGTGCACGCGAGTCGTCACGTACTGGTCGCGGGAGGCTCTGACGGGGGACACTTACGGGGACTACCAGTCGATGGGCCTGTCGGGCAGGCAGTACGAGATCCTGATGAAGGTCGTGGACGCCGCCCGGGCCGAGAAGAAGAGCAAGGGCGCACAGGCCGCAGAGCGGCTGATCGACCGCGAAGCGCGCGCGGGCTGCGAGGACCTGTACCGCGACGGCATCCCGAGCGGAGGGCCGTGGGGGTGAGCGGCGTCGGCCCCGTCGAGCCGGGCGAAGGCACGCGCGCGTGGGACATCCCAGACCCGGGCACTCCGCCGGAGCCCTCGCCCGAACCACCGCGCGGACGCCTCGCGCAGGCTTACATCCGGCATCGCCGCGTCGTCCTGTCGATCGCGGCAGCAGTCGTTCTCCTCGCGGGCGGCGGCTACCTCTACGCCACCCGCCCCGAACAAGCCCCGTCGGACCCACCGCCGTACCCCTCACAGGTGGTCGGCATCACCTACCTCGGACCGGAGCCCTCGCCCGACAACGCTCCGCCCAAGAGCTTCAGCATCGGCGTGGAACTGACAGTTCAGTCCGGCCCCCAGGTCACCGTGCTGCGGATAACGCAGCCCTATGCAGGTCTTTCGCTGGTCTCCGTTCCGCGTCTGCCTTTCCGGACAAGGACCGGCTTTCCCCACAAGATCAACATCACCATGCAGGTGACGGAATGCGCGCAAGTGCCAAGGAACGCCGGGCTACCTTTCCTGGACGTAACTCTGCGTAATACGCGCGCAATACAAGTGCACAGTTTCATCCTTGGTGAACGATATGCACACGACCTCTCGGAAGCCGTCCAAGACGCCTGCAGCACCAACTCGGCGACAGTACCAAAACGGTAGTACACTCCTGACGGCACCCGGAGAGGCCTGCGAGTTCTCACTATGCGGACCGGGCGAATCGGCCGTAATTCGACTCTTCCACCCACTGAGTACCGCTCTGCATTACCTCGTGTCATAACAAGAGCGTCACAGCATTGGCCAGACCCTCCTCCACGTTCCCCACACACGCTTAGAGTCACGCCCAGTCACCGCGCCATCGGATCCGAATATTTTCGGACCAGCGCTCGACTCGGCCGCTTCTACGGGGAAGGGCCGCGCCAGGGAAAGGACTGATCGTGCGCCAACGTTCGCTCATCGCCATCACCGCCGCGCTGGCGGCGGGAGCACTCACACTCACCGCCTGCGGCTCGCGCGACGAGGACGGCGGCTCGGACTCCGGCGGCGGTGGCACCACCGTGGTCATCGGTGTCGACGCCCCGCTGACCGGCGACCTGTCCGCGCTGGGCCTCGGCATCAAGAACTCCGCCGAACTCGCCGTCAAGACGGCCAACAAGGAGAAGACCGTCGAAGGCGTCACCTTCAAGGTCGAATCCCTCGACGACCAGGCGCAGCCCTCCTCCGGCCAGCAGAACGCCACCAAGTTCGTCGCCGACAAGGAAGTCCTCGGTGTCGTCGGCCCCCTGAACTCCGGCGTCGCCGAATCCATGCAGAAGGTCTTCGACGACGCCAAGCTCGTCGAGGTCTCCCCCGCCAACACCGGCCCGACCCTGACCCAGGGCCCGGACTGGCAGAGCGGCAAGAAGGTCCGCACGTACAAGTCGTACTTCCGCACCGCGACCACGGACGCCATCCAGGGCCCGTTCGCCGCGCAGTACATATTCAACGACGCCAAGAAGAAGAAGGTCTTCGTCATCGACGACAAGAAGACCTACGGTGCCGGACTGGCCGGAACCTTCACCACCGAGTTCAAGAAGCTCGGCGGCCAGGTCGTCGGCACCGAGCACATCGACCCCGAGACCAAGGACTTCTCCGCGGTCGCCACCAAGGTGAAGAACTCCGGCGCCGACGTCGTCTACTACGGCGGTGAGTACCCGCAGGCCGGCCCGCTCAGCAAGCAGATCAAGGCCGCAGGCGCCAACATTCCGCTCGCCGGCGGCGACGGCATCAAGGACGACGTCTTCATCGAGCTGGCCGGCAAGAGCGGCACCGGCGACCTCTCCACCTCCGTCGGCGCGCCCGTCGAAGAACTCCCCTCCGCCAAGGAGTTCGTCGCCAACTACAAGGCCGCGGGCTACAAGGAGCCCTACGGCGCGTACGGCGGCTACTCCTACGACTCCGCCTGGGCGATCATCCAGGCCGTCAAGACGGTCATGGAGGACAACGACGGCAAACTCCCGGACGACGCCCGCGCAAAGATCACAGAGACCATGCAGAACGTGTCCTTCGACGGTGTGACCGGCAAGGTCGCCTTCGACGAATACGGTGACGCCGTCAACAAGCAGCTCACCGTCTACTCGGTCGAGAACGGCGCCTGGAAGCCGGTGAAGTCCGGCACCTTCACAGGCTGACCCACACCCGCACCACTCATGAGCCGCGCGGGGCGCTGCACCACTGGCGCCCCGCGCGGACTCGCATCCGGTCACATCCCTCGACAAATCCGAAGTCTCGGAGGACATGCGGTGAACGAACTGCCGCAGCAGCTGGTCAACGGCCTGCTACTGGGATCCATGTACGGGCTCGTCGCCATCGGCTACACGATGGTCTACGGCATCGTCCAGCTCATCAACTTCGCCCACGGCGAGATCTTCATGATCGGAGGGTTCGGCGCCCTCACGGTCTACCTGTACGTCCTGCCCGACGGCACCACCATGTGGATCGCACTGCCACTGATGCTCCTCGGCGCCGTCATCGCCGCGGTCATCGTCGCCGTAGGCGCGGAACGGTTCGCCTACCGCCCCCTGCGAGGCGCACCACGCCTCGCCCCCCTCATCACCGCCATCGGCCTCTCTCTCGCCCTCCAGCAAGCCGTATGGGCCTGGTACCCCGACGCCAAGGAATCCATCAACTTCCCCGAGATCGACGGCGGCCCCTTCGAGATCGGCAACGTCACCGTCCAGACCGGTGACATCTTCCTGCTGATCGTCGCCCCCATCAGCATGGCGATCCTCGCCTACTTCGTCATGAAGACTCGCACCGGACGCGGCATGCAGGCCACCGCCCAGGACCCCGACACCGCCAAACTCATGGGCATCAACACCGACCGCATCATCGTGGTCGCCTTCGCCCTCGGCGCCGTGTTCGCCGCCGTCGGAGCCGTCGCGTACGGCCTCAAGTACGGCCAGGTCCAGTTCCGCATGGGCTTCATCCTCGGCCTCAAGGCCTTCACCGCCGCCGTCCTCGGCGGCATCGGCAACATCTACGGAGCCATGATCGGCGGCCTCGTCCTCGGCATCGCCGAAACCATGGCTACCGCCTACATCGCCGACGTCCCCGGCATGGAGCAACTCGGCGGCCAGTCCTGGGCGAACGTCTGGGCCTTCGTACTTCTCATCCTCGTCCTCCTCTTCAGGCCACAAGGCCTGATGGGTGAGCGCGTGGCGGACAGGGCGTGACACCGATGACCACACAGACCACTGCCCCCCAGACGCCGAGCACCCCGGCCGACGGCAAACCCAGCGGCCTCATCGGCATACCCGAAAACCTCGGCCGCGCCCTCGCCACCGGCGGCGGCATCCTCACCGTCATCTCCACCTTCCTCGCCTGGACCTGGACCGACGCCTTCCCCGGCGACCTCACCGTCTACGGCTACCCCGGCGGCCTCCAAGTCCTCGTCCTCATCGCCGGCGCCCTCACCGCACTCTTCGGCCTCGCCTCCTACGGAGTGAAGGGCCTGCGCTGGCTCACCCCCGGATCAGCCGACAGCGCGATCAAGCTGGCCGCACTCGCCGCCTTCACCACCGCCTGGTTCACGATCATCGCGATCAGTGTCCAGCTCGGCGGCCTCGCCAACCTCGAACCCGGCGGCTGGGTCGTCGCCATCGTCACCCTCGCGACCCTCCTCGGAGCCCTCTCCCTGCCCTTCGAACGGCCCGTAACCGAACCGGCCGACCCCGATGACACCGACTGGGAGCAGTTCCGCCACAACACCCGCAACAAGGTGACGGTCTTCAAAGCGGCCTTCGCCTCCAGCGACGTAACCTCGGCCCGCACACTCCCCGCGTACGCCGAAATCCTCATCATCGTCGCGGCACTCGCCCTCGGCCTCACCGTCTTCACCTACGGCATCGGCACCGAATACGACGAACTCTTCGTCGGCTTCATGATCACCGTCGGCTTCGGTTTCGCCGCCGCCACCAAGGCAGGACTCGTCGCCAGGGTCTCCGCGATCACCGCCAAGCACCGCAACGTCACGATGATCGGCGCCTTCGTCGCCGCCGCCGCCTTCCCCTTCACCCAGTCCGACGACCAGTACGCCACCATCGGCGTCTACATCCTGATCTTCGCCACCGTCGCCCTCGGCCTCAACATCGTCGTCGGCATGGCCGGACTCCTCGACCTCGGATACGTCGCCTTCCTCGGCGTCGGCGCCTACACCGGAGCCATGGTCTCCGGCTCCCCCTCATCCCCCTTCGACATCCACCTGCCGTTCTGGGCCTCCGCCCTCCTCGGCGCAGCCGTCGCCATGATCTTCGGCGTCCTCATCGGCGCCCCCACCCTCCGCCTGCGCGGCGACTACCTCGCCATCGTCACCCTCGGCTTCGGTGAGATCTTCCGCATCGCCGTCCTCAACGCCGACGGCACCTCAGGCCCCGACCTCACCAACGGCTCCAACGGCATCGCATCGATCCCGAACCTCAACATCTTCGGCTTCGACTTCGGCCAAGAACACACCATCGCCGGATTCACCATCGCCCGCTTCGCCAACTACTTCCTGCTGATGCTCCTCATCACCCTCATCGTCGTCATCGTCTTCCGACGCAGCGGCGACTCCCGCATCGGCCGCGCCTGGATCGCCATCCGCGAAGACGAAACCGCCGCCCTCGCCATGGGCATCAACGGCTTCCGCGTCAAACTCATCGCCTTCGCCCTCGGCGCCGCACTCGCCGGCCTCGCCGGCACCGTCCAGGCCCACGTCACCTACACCGTGACCCCCGAGCAATACCAATTCGCCCACGTCGTACCACCCAACTCGGCATTCCTCCTCGCCGCAGTCGTCCTCGGCGGCATGGGCACCATCAGCGGCCCCCTCGTCGGCGCCGCACTCCTCTACCTCATCCCCGCCAAGCTCCAATTCCTCGGCGACTACCAGCTCTTCGCCTTCGGCCTCGCGCTCGTCCTGCTGATGCGCTTCCGTCCGGAAGGCCTCATCCCGAACCGGCGCCGCCAGCTCGAATTCCACGAAGAAACGGAAGCGCCCACAGTCCTCAGCAAGGCAGGGGCCTGACCACCATGACAACCGACACCACCACCAAGGACACCGCACCGGCCGCACCCACGCCCGGCGAGACCGTCCTCGACGCACGCGGCGTCACCATGCGCTTCGGCGGCCTCACCGCCGTACGCAACGTCGACCTCACCGTCAACAGCGGCGAAATCGTCGGCCTCATCGGCCCCAACGGCGCCGGCAAAACCACCTTCTTCAACTGCCTCACCGGCCTCTACATCCCCACCGAGGGAGAGGTCCGCTACAAAGGCAACATCCTGCCGGCGAAATCCTTCAAGGTCACAGCCGCCGGAATCGCCCGTACATTCCAGAACATCCGGCTCTTCGCCAACATGACAGTTCTGGAAAACGTACTCGTCGGCCGCCACACCCGTACGAAGGAAGGGCTCTGGTCCGCGCTGCTCCGCGGCCCCGGCTTCCACAAAGCCGAAGCCGCCTCCCGCGAACGGGCCATGGAACTGCTCAAGTTCATCGGCCTCGACAAGAAGGCGGAACACCTCGCCCGCAACCTCCCGTACGGCGAACAGCGCAAGCTGGAAATCGCGCGGGCACTGGCCAGCGAGCCCGGCCTGCTGCTGCTCGACGAGCCGACAGCCGGCATGAACCCGCAGGAAACCCGGGCGACCGAAGAACTCGTCTTCGCCATCCGGGACATGGGCATCGCCGTACTCGTCATCGAGCACGACATGCGCTTCATCTTCAACCTCTGCGACCGCGTCGCAGTCCTCGTACAGGGCGAAAAACTCGTCGAAGGCAGCAGCGAAGTCGTCCAGGGCGACGAACGCGTCATCGCCGCCTACCTCGGAGAACCCTTCGAAGACGCCCCCGGCGCCAAAGAAGTAGCGGAAGTCGAAGCCGCCGAGGCCAACGCCGCCGCCCAGACGGACGCCGCGCCCCGCAAGGAGAACGACCGATGACCGCCCTCCTCGAAGTCGAAGAACTCCGAGTCGCCTACGGCAAAATCGAAGCCGTCAAAGGCATCTCCTTCAAGGTCGAAGCCGGCGAGGTCGTCACCCTCATCGGCACCAACGGAGCCGGCAAGACCACGACACTGCGCACCCTGTCGGGACTGCTCAAGCCACTGAGCGGCCAGATCAAATTCGGCGGCAAATCGCTGAAGAAGACCCCGGCCCACCAGATCGTCTCGCTGGGACTCGCCCACTCCCCCGAGGGGCGGCACATCTTCCCCCGGATGACCATCGAGGACAACCTGCGGCTCGGCGCATTCCTCCGCGACGACAAAGCCGGTATCGAAAAAGACATACAGCGCGCCTACGACCTCTTCCCCATCCTCGGAGAACGCCGAAAGCAAGCCGCCGGAACCCTCTCCGGCGGCGAGCAGCAAATGCTCGCCATGGGCCGCGCCCTCATGTCGCAGCCCAAACTCCTCATGCTCGACGAACCCTCCATGGGCCTCTCGCCGATCATGATGCAGAAGATCATGGCCACCATCGCCGAACTCAAATCCCAGGGCACGACCATCCTCCTGGTCGAACAGAACGCCCAGGCGGCACTGTCACTGGCCGACCACGGACACGTCATGGAAATCGGCAGCATCGTCCTCACCGGCACCGGACAGGACCTCCTGCACGACGAATCCGTACGCAAGGCGTACCTCGGCGAGGACTGAGCTCCTCACCCTGCACGACCGTTGCACGACGAGGCCCGCACCCCCTCGCAGGGGGCGCGGGCCTCGTCGTATGTACGCGCGTGCAGGTACCGACCTCAGTCCTTCGCGGCCTTCTTCTCCTCCGCGTCCTGAATAACCGCCTCCGCCACCTGCTGCATCGACATCCGACGATCCATCGACGTCTTCTGAATCCACCGGAACGCCGCCGGCTCCGACAACCCGTACTCCGTCTGCAAAACCGACTTCGCACGATCCACGAGCTTCCGCGTCTCCAGACGCTGCGTCAGATCGGCGATCTCCTTCTCCAACTGTTTCAACTCCGTGAAGCGCGAGACAGCCATCTCGATCGCCGGGACGACATCACTCTTACTGAACGGCTTCACCAAGTACGCCATCGCGCCGGCGTCACGGGCCCGCTCGACGAGATCGCGCTGCGAGAAGGCAGTCAGCATCAGTACGGGGGCGATCGACTCCTCCGCGATCTTCTCAGCGGCGGAGATCCCGTCCAGCTTCGGCATCTTCACATCAAGGATCACAAGATCCGGACGGTGCTCCCGAGCCAGCTCCACGGCCTCCTCGCCATCGCCGGCCTCGCCAACGACGGAGTAGCCCTCTTCTTCGAGCATCTCCTTGAGATCGAGACGGATCAACGCCTCGTCCTCGGCGATGACGACACGGGTCGTCAGCGGAGGCACGTGCGACTTGTCGTCGTCGGGCGCGTCTGTGGGCTGGGGCGACTCGGGGGCGGTCACGGGGGGCTCCTCGTTCAGGGCAGAGGTACTGCTTTCCAAGAGGGTACCCAGCTGCGATATGGTGGACGGGCAGCGGGTCGAGGTTAACCTTCGATTCACTGGGCCCCGGTAGCCCAATTGGCATGAGGCAATGGATTCAAAACCCATACAGTGTCGGTTCGAGTCCGACCCGGGGCACTTTTCCTTAGATTCGAAGGTCATCTCCCGGAAGTGGAGGTTCACGTTCTCGTGAACCTCCACTTTTTGCTGCGCGTCGAGACGATCAGTCACACAGAGTGTGCACATGTACGACATGAGCACACGCAAGCGGGCACTCGCACTGGTTGGCCAGGGGCGCAGCCTGAACTCCGTCAGCAAGGAGACAGGCATCTCACGCGCTGCGATCCGCTCCTGGCAGGAACGGATCGAGCCGCTGCCTCGCATGGCCACTCCGGATCCCGGCCCACCCGCAGATGAACAGGCGTACGCCTACCTGTTGGGCCTCTACCTCGGCGACGGATGCATCAGCGCCCACCCTCGCAGCACCGGCTACTACCTCAGGATCGCGTGCGCGGACGCATGGCCCGGACTCCTCCAGCAGTGCCGCGAGACCATCGCCAAGGTACGCCCCGGCATTGGTGTCTACGCCCTTCAGAAGCAGGGCTACGTAATGGTGACCAGCTACTCCCGACACTGGCCCAACCTCTTCCCACAGCACGGCCCCGGCAAGAAGCACGAACGCACCATCGCCCTCGATCCCTGGCAGCAGGAGATCGTCGACGCCCACCCGTGGGAGTTCGTCCGCGGCCTCATCCACTCCGACGGCTGCCGCATCACGAACTGGACGACCCGGCTCGTCGCCGGTGAGCGCAAGCGCTACGAATACCCTCGGTACTTCTTCACCAACGTCTCCGGCGACATCCGTCAGCTCTACACCGACACCCTCGACAAGCTCGGGATCGAGTGGAAGCCCTGCACCCGGCACGGAAACCCGTACAACATCTCGGTCGCCCGCAAAGCCTCCGTAGCCCTGATGGACACCCACGTAGGCCCCAAGCACTAACCGCACGCCACTACTTGGGCGCGTCATCCTCGCCGATGTGATGCACGCGGACCAGGTTCGTCGAGCCCGAGACTCCCGGCGGCGAGCCCGCCGTGATCACCACGATGTCGCCCTTTTGGCAGCGGCCGATCTTGAGGAGTTGTTCGTCGACCTGGTCGACCATCGCGTCGGTGGAGTTGACGTGGGGGCCGAGGAAGGTTTCGACACCCCAGGTGAGGTTGAGCTGGGAGCGGGTGGCCGGGTCGGGGGTGAAGGCCAGGAGGGGGATCGGCGACCTGTAACGCGACAGGCGGCGGACCGTGTCGCCGCTCTGGGTGAAGGCGACGAGGAACTTCGCGCCCAGGAAGTCGCCCATCTCGGCGGCCGCTCGGGCGACGGCGCCGCCCTGGGTGCGGGGCTTGTTGCGTTCGGTCAAGGGCGGGAGGCCCTTCGCGAGGATGTCCTCCTCGGCGGCCTCGACGATGCGGGACATAGTGCGAACCGTCTCGATCGGGTACTTGCCGACGCTCGTCTCGCCAGACAGCATCACGGCGTCCGTGCCGTCGATGACCGCGTTGGCGACGTCGCTCGCCTCCGCGCGCGTCGGGCGGGAGTTGTCGATCATCGAGTCGAGCATCTGGGTGGCGACGATGACGGGCTTGGCGTTGCGCTTCGCCAGCTTGATCGTGCGTTTCTGGACGATCGGGACCTGTTCCAGCGGCATTTCCACGCCCAGGTCACCTCGGGCGACCATGATCCCGTCGAAGGCGGCGACGATGTTGTTGATGTTGTCGACGGCTTGGGGTTTTTCGACCTTGGCGATGACGGGGAGGCGGCGGCCCTCTTCGTCCATGATGCGGTGGACGTCCTTGATGTCGCGTCCGCTGCGGACGAAGGAGAGGGCGATGACGTCGAAGCCGGTGCGCAGGGCCCAGCGGAGATCGGCTTCGTCCTTGTCGGAGAGGGCGGGGACGGAGACGGCGACGCCGGGGAGGTTCAGGCCTTTGTTGTCGGAGACCATGCCGCCTTCGACGACGGTGGTGTGTACGCGGGGGCCGTCGACGGCGGTGACTTCGAGGCAGACTTTGCCGTCGTCGACGAGGATGCGTTCGCCGGTGGTGACGTCGGCGGCGAGTCCGTCGTAGGTGGTGCCGCAGGTCTGGCGGTCGCCTTGGATGCCTTCTTCGACGGTGATGGTGAAGGTGTCTCCGCGTTCAAGGAGTACGGGGCCTTCGCTGAAGCGGCCGAGTCGGATCTTCGGGCCTTGAAGGTCGGCGAGGATTCCGACGCTGTGGCCGGTTTCGTCGGAGGCCTTTCGTACGTGCTGGTAGCGCTCCTCGTGGTCGGCGTAGGTGCCGTGGCTGAGGTTGAAGCGGGCTACGTCCATTCCGGCTTCGACCAGTGCTTTGATCTGGTCGTACGAGTCGGTTGCGGGGCCCAGGGTGCAGACGATCTTTGCTCGGCGCATGGTTCGAGCCTAGGGCTTACCGGTGGGTAGGGAATTGGTCATGCATGACTACTCAACGACCTTTGCGTGAAGGGCTATTGACAAGTGTTGAATTGTGCGCCGGGGTGCTCCGATGAGCATTTGAGCTCGTTACTGGAGCTCTCGTTACTAGAGCTGGGGTGGCGCCATTGTGAAGCGGGCGTTGATGTGGGCGTAGACGTGTTGGCGTTGGGGTTCGAGGTCGAGGGGTGCGGCGGTGGTGTCTTCGGCGGCTCGGGCGTAGCCGGGGTTGCGCATGCGGCTTGAGCCCGGTGCTGCGAATTGCTGGGTGTTTTCCGCGCCGATGTCGGCGAGTTCGACGAGTGCGGCGAGTGTCGTACCGAGTGCTTCGGCGTATTCGCGGGCGCGTTGGACGGCTTCGCGTACTGCTTGTTGGCGGGCTTGGCGGTGGGCGGGTGAGCCTGGGCGCAGGGCCCAGAAGGGGCCGTCGACGCGGGTGAGGTCGAGGTCCGCCAACTGTGTTGTCAGTTCGCCGAGTGCGGTGAAGTCGGTGAGTTCGGCGGTGGTGTGGACGCGGCCGTGGTAAGCGCGGATGCGTTCGCCGCGGCCGTGTTTGGTGAGTTCGGGGCTGATGGAGAAGGCGCCGGTTTCCACGCGTTCCACGGCTTCGCCGTATGTCTTGACGAGGTCGAGTGCGATGGCGTTGCGGCGGGTGAGGTCGTCGAGGGCGGTGCGTCGGTCGGTGCCGCGGGCCATGACGGTGATGACGATGCGGGCGATTTCGGGGTCGACTTCGAGGTGGGCTTCGCCTCGGACGGCGATGCGGGGGGCCTCCGGTGTGCCGTAGGGGGTTGCGGGGCGGGGTTCCTCTGCGGCTGGGGTCATACGTCCCACTCTGTCATCGGTGGCCTGGTTGTGGGGCTGGTTGGTCATCAGATCGAAACCTGGGGGGCCTGTTGCTGCCGGTCATGACCGGGTCAGAATCTACGCGCGTTGTTGACCATGCGCGCGTTGGATCCCATCCTCCCGAGGAGTTACGAGTCATGCCGTTGAACCGCCGGAAGTTCCTGAAGAAGTCCGCCGTGACTGGGGCGGGGGTGGCGCTCACCGGTACGGTCGCGGCTCCGGCGGCGCACGCTGCGGAGACGAGGAGAGGCGGGAAGCCGGTGAAGCGGTATGCACTGACCGTCATGGGCACGACGGATCTGCACGGCCATGTCTTCAACTGGGACTATTTCAAGGACGCGGAGTACGCCGACTCGGCGGGCAACGCGCAGGGCTTGGCCCGTATTTCGACGCTGGTGAACCAGGTCCGTGCGGAGAAGGGCCGCCGCAACACTCTGCTCCTGGACGCGGGCGACACGATCCAGGGCACTCCGCTGACGTATTACTACGCGAAGGTCGATCCGATCACGGCCGAGGGTGGGCCGGTGCATCCGATGGCGCAGGCGATGAACGCGATCGGGTATGACGCGGTGGCGCTCGGCAATCATGAGTTCAATTACGGCATCGAGACGCTGCGGAAGTTCGAGGAGCAGTGCGAGTTTCCGCTGCTGGGTGCGAACGCGCTGGATGCGAAGACGCTGCGGCCGGCTTTCCCGCCGTACTTCATGAAGACGTTCCATGTGCGGGGTCTGCCGCCGGTGAAGGTGGCTGTGCTGGGGCTGACGAATCCGGGGATCGCGATCTGGGACAAGGCGTATGTGCAGGGGAAGTTGACGTTTCCAGGTCTTGAGGAGCAGGCGGCGAAGTGGGTGCCGAAGCTGCGGTCGATGGGTGCGGATGTGGTGGTTGTTTCGGCGCACAGTGGGTCGTCGGGGACGTCTTCGTACGGTGATCAGTTGCCGTATGTCGAGAATTCTGCGGCGTTGGTGGCGCAGCAGGTGCCGGGGATCGACGCGATTCTCGTTGGGCATGCGCATGTGGAGATTCCCGAGTTGAAGGTGACCAACGAGAAGACCGGCAAGGCCGTGGTGCTGTCGGAGCCGTTGGCGTATGCGGAGCGGTTGTCTCTCTTCGATTTCGAGCTGGTTTTCAAGCGGGGGCGGTGGGAGGTCGAGTCCGTGGCGGCCTCGGTGCTGAACTCGAATGCGGTCGCCGACGATCCGGAGATCACGAGGCTGCTGAAGGACGAGCATGACGTAGTAGTCGCATACGTGAATCAGGTGGTCGGGAGGGCGACGGAGACACTGACGACGGTCGATGCCCGTTATAAGGACGCGCCGATCATCGACTTGATCACGAAGGTCCAGGAGGACGTGGTCAAGGCGGCGCTGGCGGGAACGGAGTACGCCTCGCTGCCGATGATCGCACAGGCGTCCCCCTTCTCCCGCACCTCTGAGATCCCGGCCGGCGAGGTGACCATCCGGGATCTGTCGAGTCTGTATGTGTACGACAACACGCTGGTCGCGAAGGTGATGACGGGTGCGCAGGTGCGGGCGTATCTGGAGTATTCGGCGGAGTATTTCGTGCGGACGGCGGCGGGTGCGCCCGTGGATGTGGAGAAGCTGACCAATGCGGGTGGCCGCCCGGACTACAACTACGACTACGTATCGGGACTGACTTACGAGATCGATGTCGCGCAGGCGGCCGGTTCGCGGATCAAGAACCTCTCCTACGACGGTGCGGCGCTGGATGACGCGCAGGAGTTCGTGTTCGCGGTGAACAACTACCGGGCCAATGGCGGTGGAGCGTTTCCGCATGTGGCGGCGGCTACGGAAGTGTGGTCGGAGTCGACGGAGATCCGTACGCGGATCGCGGAGTGGGTGACGGCTAAGGGCACGCTGGATCCGAAGGAGTTCGCTTCGGTGGGGTGGAAGCTGACACGGGAGGGCGCCCCGGTTTTCCCGTAATTCCCTGGTTTCCGGTAATTCCGTGTTTTCCCGGCGTCCCGTCTTCGAGGCCGAAGGTGGTGAAGGCGGTGCGCTGCGGGAGTGGGTAGGGGTCTTTGCCGGTGAGGGAGTTGAGGATGGTGGCGCTGCGCCAGGCGGCGAGGCCGAGGTCGGGGGTGCCGACGCCGTGGGTGTGGAGTTCGGCGTTCTGGACGTAGAGGGAGCCGGTGACGGTGGGGTCGAGGGTGAGGCGGTACTGGTCGTCGATGTGGGGGCGGCCGGCGCTGTCGCGGAGCACGTAGGGGTCGAGGCCGGCGAGGAGGGGGTCGAGGGGGCGTTCGCGGTAGCCGGTGGCGAGGACGACGGCGTCGGTGGTGAGGCGAGTGCGGGTGCCCTGCTGGATGTGTTCGAGGTGGAGTTCGATGCGTGTCCTGGCGATGCGGCCTGCGGTGCGGACGTGGATGCCGGGGGTGAGGACGGTGTCGGGCCAGCCGCCGTGGAGGGTGCGCTGGTAGAGCTCGTCGTGGATGGCGGCGATGGTGTCGGCGTCGATGCCTTTGTGGAGCTGCCATTGGGCGGGGACGAGGCGGTCGCGTACGGGTTCGGGCAGGGCGTGGAAGTAGCGGGTGTAGTCGGGGGTGAAGTGTTCGAGGCCGAGTTTGGAGTACTCCATGGGGGCGAACGCTTCGGTGCGGGCGAGCCAGTGGATTTTTTCGCGGCCTGCGGGGCGGTGGCGGAGGAGGTCGAGGTAGATCTCGGCGCCTGACTGTCCTGAGCCGATGACGGTGATGTGGTCGGCGGTGAGGAGTTGTTCGCGGTGTTCGAGGTAGTCGGCGGCGTGGATGACGGGTACGCCGGGGGCTTCGACCAGGGGGCGGAGCGGTTCGGGGATGTGGGGGGCGGTACCGATGCCGAGGACGAGGTTCTTGGCGTACGTACGGCCGTGGGCTTCGCCTTCTTCGCTGTCGTCGCCGTCGAGGTCGGGGCCTTCGGGGTCGGGGCGTCGGGTGAAGTCGACTTCGAATAGGTCGAGCCCGGGATTCCAGCGGACGGCGTCGATGTGGTGGCCGAAGTGGAGTGCGGGCAGGTGGTCGCTGACCCAGCGGCAGTACGCGGCGTATTCGGCGCGGTGGATGTGGAAGCGCTCGGCGAAGTAGAAGGGGAAGAGGCGGTCGCGGCTGCGGAGGTAGTTGAGGAAGGACCAGGGGCTTACGGGGTCGGCGAGGGTGACCAGGTCGGCGAGGAAGGGCACTTGGAGGGTGGCGCCGTCGATGAGAAGGCCGGGGTGCCAGTCGAAGGCGGGGCGCTGGTCGTAGAAGGCGGTGTCGAGTTCGGCGAGGGGGTGGGCGAGGGCGGCGAGGGAGAGGTTGAAGGGGCCGATGCCGATGCCGATCAGGTCGCGGGGTGCTTCGGGTTCGTGCTGTGCGGGGCGGGGCCTCGGGATCATCGGGGGGTGTGTCCTTCCACCAGTTTCAGGAGTGCGGCGAGGTCGCCGGCTGTGGTGTGCGGGTTGAGCAGGGTGGCTTTGAGCCAGAGGCGTCCGTCGGGGCGGGCGCGGCCGAGGACGGCGTGGCCTTGGGTGAGGAGTGTGCGGCGTATGTCGGCGACGGCGTCGTCGGTGGCGTGGGTGGGCCTGAAGAGGACGGTGCTGATGGTGGGCGGTGCGTAGAGCTCGAAGCCGGGGTGTGACGCGATGAGGTGGGCGAACTCGCGGGCGTGGGCGCAGACTTGGTCGACGAGTGTGCCGATTCCTTGGCGGCCGAGTGTTTTGAGGGTGACGGCGGTTTTGAGGATGTCGGGGCGTCTGGTGGTACGCAGGGAGCGGCCGAGGAGGTCGGGGAGGCCGGCCTCGGTGTCGTCGTCGGCGTTGAGGTAGTCGGCGTGGTGTTCCAGTACGCGGAGGTCGTGCGGGTCCTGGACGGCGATCAGGCCTGCGGCGATGGGCTGCCAGCCGAGTTTGTGCAGGTCGAGGGTGACGGTGTGGGCGCGGGCGAGTCCGTCGAGTCTGCTGCGGTGGCGGTCGCTGAAGAGGAGGGCTCCGCCGTAGGCGGCGTCGATGTGCAGGCGGGCGCCGTGGGTGTGGCAGACGTCGGCGACGGCGGGGAGCGGGTCGATGAGTCCGGCGTCGGTGGTGCCGGCGGTGGCGGCGACGATCAGTGGGCCGGGCAGCTTGGTGAGGATTTCGTCGAGGGCGGCGGGGTCGAGTGTGCCTGTGGGGGCGGGAACGGTGATGGGTTCGGGGAGGCCGAGCAGCCAGGTGGCGCGGTGGAGGGAGTGGTGGGCGTTCTCCGCGCATACGAGTTGGACGTTGCCGTTCAGTTCGCGGGCGAGGAGGAGGGCGAGTTGGTTGGACTCGGTGCCGCCGGTGGTGACGAGGGCGTCGGCTGGTTTGCCGTACACCTCCTTGGCGAGGGCTGCCGTGACCAGGGTTTCCAGCTCGGAGGCGGCGGGGGCCTGGTCCCAGGAGTCGAGGGAGGGGTTGAGGGCACTGGCGGCGAGGTCTGCGGCGGTGGCGACGGCGAGGGGCGGGCAGTGGAGGTGGGCGGTGCACAGGGGGTCGGCGGGGTCGGCGGCGCCTGCCGCGAAGGCGTGGACGAGGGTGCGGAGGGCGTCCGGGTCGCCGTGTTGGGGCAGGGGGTCGCCTACTGCGGCGTGTATGTGTGCGGCGACTGTTGAGGGGCCGCCGGTGGGCAGTGGGCCTCTTCTTGCGGCGGCGCCGGTGCGTAGTGCGTCGAGCACTGTGGTGAGCAACGGGCGTAGGGCGGCTGGGCCTTGGGGGCCTGATGCGAGGCCTGGTGCGACGTCTGATGCGACGCGTGATGCGAGCGGGCTCATGGTGGTCCTCCGGGGCGCGGGGTTGGGGCTGCGCGCCCGGAGGCTCAACGATCGTTACCCGAATGGGGGTACGGTGCGCTCCGCGGGTTGGGCGGGGCGCCTACGGGGGTGGTGGGTTGGGTTCGTGGGCGAGTGCGGGTTCGTTGTGGCTTGTCGCGCAGTTCCCCGCGCCCCTTGGGGCCTCCGGCCCCTCGGGGTCACCCGCACCCCCGGCCCTGCTCACGAGGGTGCCGTTATGCCTCCCTCACCCTCAACGCTCGCTCCATGTCATCCAGTTGGTCCACCAGCTTGCGCTGCAGCGCCGGTGTCGGGTCGGCCTTGTTCAGGCACTTCTTGCCCAGGCGGAGTGTCTCGGGTGAGATCGCGTGGATCGGGAACGCCCAGCGGCCCGCCGCTTCGGCGATCGCGGGGCCTCGGCGGGCTGCCACGGCCGGGGCGTTCTTGAAGTAGCGGGGGACGTAGTCCCGTACCAGATCCGCCTGTTCGGGTTGCCAGAAGCCCTTGGCTGTGGCGGTGAACAGGTAGTTGGAGAGGTTGTCGGTGGTGAACATGGCCTCCCAGGCCTGGCGTTTGGCTTCGGGGTCGGGGAGGGCGGCGTGGCAGCGGGCGGCGCCTTCCTGGCCGGTGGCGCTGGGGTCCTGGACGAGTTCGGCGTCGATGACGGCGTCGTCGATGGCGCCGAGTACGGCGAGGCGGCCGAGGATGCGCCAGCGCAGTTCGGGGTCGAGTTCGGGGCCGCCGGGGACGGTGCCTTCGGAGAGCCAGGCGGTGATCGTGTCGGGTTGGGCTGCGGCGTCGATGAAGTGGCGTACGGCGGTGAGGCGCAGTCCGGGGTGGGAGCCGTCCTCGGTGCGGCGGATCAGGTCGCGGCACAGGGAGGTGAGGGTGGCAAGGGCGGCAGGCCGGTCGGGGGCGGGCAGGTAGCGGTCGGCGATCTGGGTGGCGGCGAAGACCAGGACGCCCTGGACGAGGGCGAGGTCCGTCTCGTGCGGGAGGTGGGTGCGGGCCGTGTCGAGGTAGGCGGTGGGGGCGAGTTCGCCGTCACGTACGCAGTCGCGCAGTGCGTTCCAGACGACGGCGCGGGTGAGCGGGTCGGGCAGGGCGGACAGGTGGGCTCGTACGGTCGCGAAGGAGTCCGTGTCGAAGCGGATCTTGGCGTAGGAGAGGTCGGCGTCGTTGAGGACGAGCAGGGCGGGACGTTTGCCGATGGGGTGGGCCGGTTCGGTCTGGGGGACGTCGACTTCGAGGCGTTCGCGGAGGCTGAGGCGGCCTTCGTCGCTGAGGTCGCGGTCGTAGAGGCCGACGGCGATGCGGTGGGGGCGGCTGCCGTCGTGGGCGATGGTCAGGGTGCAGGTGCCGTTGTCGGTGGGGCCGATCTTCGGGGTGAGGGTGTCGACTCCGGTGGTGCGCAGCCAGGAGTCGGCCCAGGCGTGGACGTCGCGTTCGGCGGTGTCGGCGAGGGATTCGATGAAGTCGGCGAGGGTGGCGTTGGCGAACTTGTGCCGGGCGAAGTGGGTGTTGATGCCGGCGAGGAAGTCCTTCTCGCCGAGCCAGGCGACGAGCTGGCGTAGTGCGGAGGCGCCCTTGGCGTAGGAGATGCCGTCGAAGTTGAGGAGTGCGGAGGCGGTGTCGGGGACGGATTCGGGGTCGGGGGCGACCGGGTGGGTGGAGGGGCGCTGGTCGGCTTCGTAGCCCCAGGGTTTGCGGGTGACGCCGAAGTCGGTCCAGGTGCCGGTGAAGCGAGTTGCTTCGATGAGGGTCTGGTAGCCCATGTACTCGGCGAAGGACTCGTTCAGCCAGATGTCGTCCCACCAGCGCAGGGTGACGAGGTCGCCGAACCACATGTGGGCCATCTCGTGGGCGATGACCATGGCGCGGGTCTGGCGTTCGGTGTCGGTGACGGCGGAGCGGTAGACGAACTCGTCGCGGAAGGTGACCAGGCCCGGGTTCTCCATGGCGCCGGCGTTGAACTCGGGGACGAAGGCCTGGTCGTAGGAGTCGAAGGGGTAGGACTCCTCGAACTTCTCGTGGTAGCGGTCGAAGCAGGCGCGGGTGATGTCGAGAAGCTCGTCGGCGTCGGCGTCCAGGTACCGAGCGAGGGAGCGGCGGCAGTGGATGCCGAAGGGGAGGCCTCGGTGTTCGGTGCGTACGGAGTGCCAGGGGCCGGCGGCGACGGCGACGAGGTAGGTGGAGATCAGCGGGGTGGGGGCCGCCTTCCACCTGCCCTCCTCCAGATGCTCGGTGATCCCGTTGGCGAGGACGGTCCAGTCTTCGGGGGCCTTGATCGACAGTTCGAAGACGGCTTTGAGGTCGGGCTGGTCGAAGGCGGCGAAGACGCGCTGGACGTCGTCCATGAACAGCTGGGTGTAGACGTACGTTTCGCCGTCGGTGGGGTCGGTGAAGCGGTGCATGCCCTCGCCGGTGCGTGAGTAGCGCATGACGGCGTCGATGTGCAGTTCGTGCTCGCCCGGGGTGAGGTCTTTGAGGGGCAGCCGGTTCTCGTCCAGGGTGTCCAGGTCGAGCAGCTGTCCGTCGAGGGCGGCCTTGCGCAGTTCGGCGGGCTTGAGCTCGACGAAGGTGTCCACGGCCTCCAGGTCGCTCCGTACCGTGAAGTGGATGACGGTGCGGGAGTCGAAGAGCTCGTCGCCGCGCGTCAGGTCGAGTTCGATCTGGTAGCGGTGGACGTCGAGAAGCCGGGCACGGATCTGCGCTTCGGCGCGCGTCAGTACGGACATGGGGACATGTTGCCTGATGAGTGGGGTGCGGCGCAGGTGAGGTCGGGTTCCGATCGGGTTCCGGTCGGCTGCCTCGTACGTGCGCGGTCCTCGGGGTCGCAGATGGTCCTACGCGGTTTGGTCGTGCTCGCGCAGGACGGGCCGCTGCGGCGGTACGCGGGTGTCGAGGCGGGTTTCGGGTTCGAAGGCCTGGTTCGGGGGCGGTAACTCCTTTACCAGCGCCCGGAGTTCGCGTACCTCTTGCTTCATCCGCAGGTAGCGCTGGTGGGCGTCGTACAGGTATCGCACCTTGGTGCGCAGGGCCCAGGGGTCTATGGGTTTCATCACAAGGTCGGCGACGCCGAGCCGGAAGGCGGTGGTGGTGAGTTCGGCGTCCGGACCGAAACCGGTGACCAGGATGACGGGAATGTGCTGGGTCTGTTCCAGACGGCGCAGGTAGCGGACGACGTCGAAGCCGCTGACGTCGGGCATGTGCACATCGAGGACGAGCAGTCCGACCTGGCCGCGCAGGACTTCCTTGAGGGCGGCGTCGCCGCTGGAGGCGCGCGCCAGCCGGTAGCCGAGCGGGGCCAGGGCGCTTTCCAGCGCATAGAGCGTTTCCTCATGGTCGTCGACGATGAGGATCTTGGCATCCGACGGCATTGCGCGAAGTCCCCTCGCTTGGACAACCAGATGGTGCCCGGCCCGGTTGACAGGGAGTACTCACAGACTGACAAGGAGTGCTGCGCGCAGGATGCCTCATTTCGGCCCTGAGGCCGAGGGGGTGCGCGGACAAAAGCGCGAGGAACGGGGTCAGCCGGTAAAGGACGGTTGCCGTCGGGACGGCTGAGAAGCCGAAACCGGTTACTGCTGTTGCTGAACGATGTTCGTGTTGTCGGCGATGCTCTCGTGGTGGCGGATGACCTCGGCGATGATGAAGTTGAGGAGCTTCTCGGCGAACGCGGGGTCGAGTTTGGCGTTCTCCGCGAGCCGGCGCAGGCGGGCGATCTGGTGGGCCTCGCGGGCCGGGTCGGCGGGCGGCAGCTGGTGGGCGGCCTTGAGGTGGCCGACCTGCTGGGTGCACTTGAAGCGTTCGGCGAGCATGTGGACGACGGCGGCGTCGATGTTGTCGATGCTGTCGCGCAGCCTGGCGAGCTCGGCACGGACGGCGGGGGCGACAGGCTCGACGTCTTCGGTTCCGTTGTTGCTGGTGGTCATGACCGTTCACCCTACTGTCGGCTCCCACCGCCACCCGCAGGCGCCGGACGCTTACGACCTGGGGAGCAACAGGGAGCGGCGTCGCGACGCCGCTCCCTGTTGCTCCCCAGGTCGTTATCGTGGATGTGGGTTCAAGCCTCCTGGGGGGTGCAGGCGTGGCGAACGGCGGTCCCGTCGAGCATGGCTACCCGCACCTGGACACGGTGCGGGCGGCGATCACCGCGCTGTACAAACGGCTCTCGTACGACACCATCCACACCTTCGACACCAGCGTGGCCCCCGCCGACGTGGCCTTCGCCGATCACGACGACCTGTACCTGGGCGCCCAGCGCGTGGCCCATGAGCTGGTCCAGCACTTCCGGCTGCCGGACGCCCGCATGATCGTCGGCTTCCGCGAGATGCACCACGCGGCGAACGTCGAACTCGCCGCGGGCCCCGAGTACTTCATCGAGCTGAACGACCGCTTCCGCTCCCACCGCAGGGACATCGGCGCCGCCCTCGCCCACGAGATCATGCATGTCTATCTGCACCGCCTGGACCTGTCGTTCCCGGGCACGCGCGACAACGAGATCCTCACGGACACGGCGACGACGTATCTGGGCGCGGGCTGGCTGCTGCTGGACGCGTTCCGCGAGGACGGTGCCTCCTCGCAGAAGCTCGGCTATCTGACCCCGGAGGAATACGGGTACGTGCTGGCCAAGCGGTCCCTGGTCTTCGGCGAGGATCCCTCGACGTGGTTCACCAGCCCGCAGGCGTACACGGCGTACACGAAGGGCATGGCGCGGGCCCGCCACGACGAGCAGCAACCCCCGCTGACCGCGGCCGGCTGGGCGGGCCGCCGCCGCTACGCCAAGGACCGCCGCCACGCCCAGGACCACCTCGGCCGTCCCGTCGGCGTCCCGTACGACTTCACCCCCGACACCCATGGCCCGCTGCGCGTGTCGTTCCCCTGCCCGACCTGCCATCAGCGGATCCGGGTGCCGGTACGGGGCCGGGTGCGGGCCCGCTGCGGCCTGTGCCGCACGGTGCTGGAGTGCGATACCTAGCCCAGTGCGACGTATGGGCAACGTCACGTGATTCATGGCGAAATGCTTTGCCCCGCACACGTCTGACGGGCGAAGGTCGAAGGATGAACACGCACGATCCGGCGGCCGCTCTTTTCACCGCCGTGTACGAGGCCGACGAGGACGCGGTCGTACGGCAGCTGCGCGCGGGCGCGAGTCCGGAATCGGTGGACGAGGACGGCCAGACAGTCCTGTATCTGGCGGCCATGACGGACGACCCAGGTGTCGTACGCCTCCTTCTGGCGGCCGGAGCCTCACCGGACCGGCTCAGCGCGGGCAGCGACTCGCCGCTGTGCGGGGCGGCGTGCGGCGGGCACACGGAAGTCGTACGTGCGCTGCTGGCGGCCGGGGCGCGGCCGAATCTGGTGGAGGAGGGCGGGTTCACGGCCCTGACCTGGGCTGTCCAGCGCGGCCACGCGCCCGTGGTGGCCGAGCTGCTCGCGAGCGGCGCGGACCCGAACCGTCCGGGCCCCACCGGCGAGCCCCCGCTGGTGACGGCCGCGCGCCGCGGCTCCCCCGGTTGCGTACGCGCCCTGCTCGTGCACGGGGCGCGGGCCCGGTCGGAAGCGTTGGCGGAGGCCCGGCGCTGGCTGACCGTGAACGTGGAGGCGAAGCTGCGGGCGGGCCTGGAGCGCACGCACGGGCCCGGCCATGAGTACGTCACCCACCGTTTCCCGGAGGACGGCGGCGTGACCGTCGAGGTCCAACTGCTGAAGGACGGCCGCCCGAGCTCGGGCAACGACCAGCAGACGGGCCACGCGGCCATCGTCACCCTCCTGGAGACATCGCTGAGCATCGCGGCCCCCGCCCCCGAACTCGCCGACCGCGCCCTGCGCTTCGGCGACCCCGACAACGACGACTGGACCGAGGCGGTGACCGCGCTCGCCCGGCGCGGCGACGAGGAGACGTTCCGGGCGGCGGCCCTCTGGTGCGGCGACGGCGCGAACCCGTTGCGGCAGGCATTCGGAGCGGATGTGCTGGGGCGGTTGGGGGCGGAGGGCGGGCCGGAGCAGGAAGAGACAGCCGTACGCCCCTTCGCGAGCCAAAGCGTGCCGCTGCTGCGGGAGTTGGCGCGCGAGACCGAGCAACCGTTGACGTTGCGATCCGTCGTCGCGGCGCTCGGGCAGCACCAGGACCCCACCGCACTTCCCGAGATCCTCCGGCACGCCGGCCACCCGGACACCGGCGTACGACGCGCCGTTGCCGTCGCCCTGTGCGGGCTCGTCCCCGCCTCTCACGCGGAGGGCATCGCGCGGCTCGTCGCCCTGGCAGGGGACGCGGACAGGGACGTACGCAACTGGGCGACGACGGCCCTGGCCGTACTCGACACGGACACCCCCGCGCTGCGGGACGCCCTTGCCACGCTCCTCGACGACCCGGATCCGGAGGTGGTGGCGGAGGCGGCACGCGGGCTGGCCGTGCGTCAGGATCCACGTGCGATCACCGCGTTGCAGCGACTGCTCGCCGAGGAGAAGCCCGACAGCCCGCCTCGCACGACCGCCGAGGAGGCGGTCGAGCACATACGGGACGACCGCGTACGGACATTGCTGTCGTGGACGCTGCCGCGCCGCCGAGTATGACGAGGTCTCCGGAACCGGACGGCGCAGAAACATCTCCTGGGTGTCGTACGCCTGTTGCCCTCCCGATTGCTCTACCGGGCCCCGTAGACCGGCTGCGGCGGCTCCGCCTGAGCGAGCAGCTTGAGTGCCGTATCCCCGGCCTCGGACGGCGTCCAGCGGGCCCTCTTGTCGGCGCTCGGCCCGGCCCGCCAGCCCTCCATCACGGTGATACGGCCGCCCTCGGCCTCGAAGACCCGGCCGGTGACCCCGGCGCTGGCGGCGGACCCGAGCCAGACGACGAGCGGCGAGACGTTCTCGGGCGCCATCGCATCGAAGCCGCTGCCAGGCGCCGGCGCCGCCATCGTCTCGGCGAAGGTTCGTTCGGTCATACGGGTGCGCGCGGCCGGCGCGATCGCGTTGACCTGCACTCCATAGCGCCCCATCTCGGCGGCGGCCACCAGCGTGAGCCCGACGATGCCCGCCTTCGCCGCGCTGTAGTTGCCCTGCCCGACCGACCCCAACAGCCCCGCCCCGGAGCTGGTGTTGACGACACGTGCCTCAGGCGTACGCCCCGCCTCCGCCCGCCAGTACACAGCGGCCTGCTGAAGCGGCAGGAAGTGCCCCTTCAGGTGGACGCGCATGACGGCGTCCCAGTCGTCCTCGTCGAGGTTCACGAGCATCCGGTCGCGCAGGAACCCGGCGTTGTTGACGAGCGTGTCCAGCCGCCCGAACGCGTCAAGTGCCGTCGCGATCAGCGACTCGGCGCCCTCGCGCGTGGCGATGTCCCCGCCGTGCGCGACGGCCTCGCCGCCCGCCGCGCGAATCTCCTCTACGACGAGCGCGGCCGGGCTGTCGGGCCCGGGCGAACCGTCGAGGCCGACACCGAGGTCGTTGACGACGACCCGCGCCCCCTCGGCCGCGTACGCGAGGGCGTGCGCCCGTCCGAGGCCACGTCCCGCACCGGTGACGATCACGACCCGGCCGTCACAGATTCCGGTCATGTCACTTCTCCTTGTTGACGGTCGCAGCGTCCAGGAAGGCGGGCCGCTCTCCCCCGCCATGCACGAGCAGGCTGGCCCCGGTGATGTACGCGGCGGCGTCCGAGGCGAGGAACACGGCCGCCTCGCCGATGTCGGAGGGCGCGGCGAGGCGGCCCAGCGGAACCGTGCGGGACACGGCGGCGATGCCCTCCTCGTCCCCGTAGTGGAGAAGGGACAGTTCGGTACGGACCATCCCGACGACCAGCGTGTTGACGCGGACGTCCGGCGCCCATTCCACGGCCATCGACCGGGCCAGATTCTCCAGGCCCGCCTTGGCCGCACCGTAGGCCGCCGAACCGGGAGAGGGCCGCGTCCCGCTGACGCTGCCGATCATCACGACCGAGCCCCGGGCGCGTTTGAGGTGCTCGTACGCCGCCAGGGACGCGGTCAGCGGTGCGGTGAGGTTGAGCTCGATCACGCGCGCATGCCGCTCGGCGTCCGCGTCGGCGAGCAGCCGGTACGGGGCGCCGCCCGCGTTGTTGACCAGGACGTCGAGCCGGGGCAGCGCGTCGAAGAAGTCGCGTACGGCAGCCGGGTCACGTACATCGAGGGGCATGAACTCGACGCCTTCGACCGGTACTTCGGGCGGTCTGCGGGCGCAGGCCACGACCTCGGCGCCCGCCTCGGCGAACGCTCGGGCGATCCCGGCGCCGACGCCGCGGGTCCCGCCGGTGACCACCACGAGTCGCTTCTCCTGCCGGGTGTCCTCCCGGTTGTCCACAGGGCCTCCCGCTGGTCGGCATTCGCTGTTACCTTCACACCAGATCGCACCTAACAAATGTTTGGTGGAAAGGTAGCTGATGCGTCCATGGGTGTCTCCACCTCGTCCCCGGAAAAGGGGATTTCCGTAGTCACGGTCGACTTCCCGCCCGTGAACGCGCTTCCGGTGCACGGCTGGTTCGACCTGGCCGACGCCGTGCGCACGGCGGGCCGCGACCCCGAGATCCGCTGTGTCGTGCTGACCGCCGAGGGGCGGGGGTTCAACGCGGGCGTCGACATCAAGGAGATACAGCGGGAGCAGGACCGGCGGGAGTACGGGCGGCAGCAGGACGGTCGGCGGGGCGCGACGGGCCACGGTGCGCTGATAGGCGCCAACCGCGGCTGCGCGGAGGCGTTCGCGGCGGTGTACGAGTGCGAGGTCCCGGTGGTGGCGGCCGTGCGGGGCTTCTGCCTGGGGGGTGGCATCGGGCTGGTGGGGAACGCGGACGCGATCGTGGCGAGCGACGACGCCACCTTCGGCTTGCCCGAGCTGGACCGGGGCGCGCTGGGTGCGGCCACGCATCTGGCCCGCCTCGTGCCGCAGCACCTGATGCGCGCGCTGTACTACACCTCGCGTACGGCCACGGCGGCCGAGCTGCACGCGCACGGTTCGGTGTGGCGGGTCGTACCGCGTGCCGAAGTCCAGGACGCCGCTCTGGAGTTGGCGCGGGAGATCGCGGCGAAGGACGGGCAGCTGATCCGGCTCGCCAAGGCCGCCATCAACGGCATCGACCCCGTCGACGTGCGCCGCAGCTACCGCTTCGAGCAGGGCTTCACCTTCGAGGCGGGCCTCAGCGGGGTGGCGGACCGGGTCCGGAGCACATTCGGCCATGACGCATCTGGAGAGGAGGACCGGTGAGCGACAAGACCATGTCGGCGGATGAGGTCGTCGGCCGTCTGGAAAGCGGGATGACGATCGGCATCGGAGGCTGGGGGTCACGCCGCAAGCCGATGGCGCTGGTGAGAGCACTGCTCCGTTCCGGGATCACCGATCTCACGGTCGTCTCGTACGGCGGCCCGGACGTCGGCATGCTCGCGGCCGCCGGGCGGATACGGAAACTGGTCGCCGCCTTCGCGACCCTCGACTCGATCCCGCTCGAACCGCACTATCGCTCGGCGCGCGAGAGCGGTGCTCTCGAACTGATGGAGATCGACGAGGCGATGTTCATGTGGGGTCTGCACGCCGCCGCGAACCGGCTGCCCTTCATACCGGTGCGGGCCGGCGTCGGCTCGGATGTTATGCGGGTCAACCCGGGTCTGCGGACGGTCACTTCACCGTACGAGGACGCGTCGACGGGACTCCAGGAGACCTTCGTCGCCATGCCCGCCCTGCGCATGGACGCCGCGCTGGTCCATGTGAACCGCGCGGACCGTCTCGGCAACGGGCAGTATCTGGGCCCGGATCCGTACTTCGACGACCTGTTCTGCGAGGCGGCCGACACCGCGTATGTCTCCTGCGAGCGCATCGTCGACACGGCCGAGCTGACGAAGGAGGCCGCCCCGCAGACCCTGCTGATCAAGCGGCACAGCGTGACCGGCGTGGTGGAGACGCCGAACGGGGCGCACTTCACGTCCTGCGCGCCCGACTACGACCGGGACGAGGGCTTTCAGCGGCTGTACGCGGCCACACCCTGGCCGGAGTTCACCGAGCGGTTCCTGCACGGAGGCGAGAAGGACTACCAGTCCGCCGTACAGGCATGGCACACCGGGGACGACTCGGAAGCCTCGGGCGACGAGGGCGCCTCGGCAGAGGAGCGGCGATGAGCGAGGCAGTGAGTGATGTGAGGCATGAGGTGACGCGCGCCGAGTACTGCGTGATCGCCTGTGCCGAGGCCTGGCGGGACAACGGCGAGGTGCTCGCCAGTCCCATGGGTGCTGTCCCGTCCGTAGGCGCCCGACTCGCCAGGCTGACGTTCGCCCCCGACCTGCTCCTCACCGACGGCGAGGCGATGCTGGTCGGCCCGGACGGCACGGTGGAGGGCTGGCTGCCGTACCGGCAGCACCTCACGATGGTCACCGGCGGCCGACGCCACGTGATGATGGGCGCGAGCCAGATCGACCGGTTCGGCAACCAGAACATCTCCTGCATCGGCGGCTGGGAACGGCCCGCGCGGCAGCTTCTCGGGGTGCGGGGCGCGCCGGTCAACACCCTGAACAATCCGGTCAGTTACTGGGTCCCTCGGCACTCCACCCGGGTCTTCGTCGAGAAGGTCGACATGATCTGCGGAGTGGGGTACGACAGCGCCGCGGCGGCCGGTCCCACGGCGACCCGTTTCCACCGCATCCCCCGGGTCGTCTCCAACCTCGGCGTGTTCGACTTCGCGACTCCGGACCGCTCGATGCGGCTCGCCTCGCTGCATCCGGGGGTGACGGTCGAGGAGATCAGGGAGGCGACAGGGTTCGAGCTGACGGTTCCCGAGGAGGTGCCGTACACGCGCGAACCGACCGGGGAGGAGCTGGAGTTGATACGCGATGTGCTCGACCCGCAGGGGCTGCGCAACCGTGAGGTCAAGGGCTGATGGAGACCGCGCTGACAAAACTCGTCGGGGTGCGCCACCCGATCGTGCAGACCGGTATGGGCTGGGTCGCGGGCCCTCGCCTGGTCTCCGCCTCCGCGAACGCTGGCGCTCTGGGGATCCTGGCTTCCGCGACGATGACCGTAGAGGAGCTGAGGGGGGCCGTCCGGGAGGTGAAGTCCCGTACGGACGCGCCGTTCGGCGTGAACCTGCGGGCGGACGCGGGCGATGCCCACGACCGGGTGCGGATCATCATCGACGAGGGCGTGAAGGTCGCCTCGTTCGCGCTCGCGCCCTCCCGTGAGCTGATCGCCGAGCTGAAGGACGCGGGTGTCGTGGTCATCCCGTCCGTCGGGGCCCGCCGCCATGCCGAGAAGGTCGCGGCGTGGGGTGCGGACGCGGTGATCGTGCAGGGGGGCGAGGGCGGCGGGCACACGGGCGAGGTGGCGACGACGGTGCTGTTGCCACAGGTCGTGGACGCGGTGGAGATACCCGTCGTGGCGGCGGGCGGCTTCTTCGACGGACGGGGCTTGGTCGCGGCGCTCGCGTACGGGGCGGCGGGGATCGCCATGGGCACTCGTTTCCTGCTCACCTCGGACTCGACGGTCCCGGACGCGGTGAAGGCCGAGTACCTAGCGGCGACGGTGAGGGACGTCACGGTGACGACAGCCGTGGACGGTCTGCCCCACCGCATGCTCCGCACGGACCTGGTCAACTCCCTTGAGGGAGCGGGCCGTACGAGGTCCCTGGCCCGCGCAGTGCGCCGAGCCGCCGCGTTCCGCAAGTTCTCCGGCCTCACCTGGCACGCGATGATCCGCGACGGTCTCGCCATGAAGCACGGCAAGAACCTGTCCTGGAGCCAGGTCCTGCTCGCCGCGAACACACCGATGCTGCTGCGCGCGTCGATGGTCGAGGGCCGTACGGACCTGGGGGTGATGGCCTCCGGCCAGGTGGCGGGAGTGATCGACGACCTGCCGTCGTGCGCGGAACTGGTGGAACGCGTGATGACGGAGGCGGAGCGGGTGCTCGATGAGCTCGCAGCGGACGTCAGAGCCGCTCGATGATCGTCACGTTCGCCTGACCGCCCCCCTCGCACATCGTCTGCAAGCCGAACCGGCCCCCCGTGCGCTCCAGTTCGTGCAGCAGCGTCGTCATCAGCTTGACGCCGGTCGCGCCCAGTGGGTGCCCCAGGGCGATCGCGCCCCCGTTGACGTTGACCTTTGCCGGATCCGCGCCCGTCTCCTTCAGCCAGGCCAGGACGACGGGAGCGAAAGCCTCGTTGATCTCCACGAGGTCGATGTCGTCGATGGTCAGGCCGGTCTTCTTCAGGGCGTGTGCCGTGGCCGGGATCGGGGCCGTGAGCATGCGGATCGGGTCCTCGCCTCGTACGGAGAGGTGGTGCACGCGCGCGCGTGGCGTCAAGCCGTGTTCGCGTACCGCCCGCTCGGAGGCCAGCAGCATCGCGGCGGCGCCGTCGGAGACCTGGGAGGAGCAGGCGGCGGTGATGGTGCCGCCGTCGATGACCGGCTTCAGGCCTGCCATCTTCTCCAGCGAGGTGTCCCGGCGCGGCCCCTCGTCGACCGTGACGTCGCCGTACGCAACGGTCTCGCGCTCGAAGCGGCCCTCGTCGATCGCCCCGATCGCCCGCTGATGGGACCGCAGCGCGAACTCCTCCTGGTCGAGGCGGCTGATACCCCACTTGGCAGCGATCATCTCGGCGCCGACGAACTGGTTCACCGGCTGGTCCCCGTACCGCGCCCGCCACCCCTCGCTCCCCGCGAACGGCCCCTCCGTGAGCCCCAGTGGAGCGGTGGCCCGCCCGGAGGTGAACCCGATGGGGACCTGCGTCATGTTCTGGACGCCGCCGGCCACGACCAGGTCCTGTGTGCCGGACAGCACACCCTGCGCGGCGAAGTGCACGGCCTGCTGCGACGAACCGCACTGCCGGTCGACCGTCACCCCCGGCACCTCCTCGGGCAGCCCCGCCGCCAGCCAGCACGTCCGCGCGATGTCACCGGCCTGCGGCCCCACGGTGTCCAGGCAGCCGAAGACGACGTCCTCGACGGCGGCCGGGTCGACTCCGCAGCGCGCGACCAGAGCCTTCAGCACATGCGCGCCCAGGTCGGCGGGATGCACTCCGCTCAAGCCACCTTTGCGGCGCCCGACGGGCGTACGGACCGCTTCGACGATGTAGGCCTCGGCCATGACAACTCCCAGTCAGATCAAGTCGATCCAGTTCGCTTACGGTCGGTCCAGTGCGATGTCGATCCGGTTCGCTTACGTACGTACTGCGATCCCGTCCAGCACCATCGACAGGTACTGCCGGGCGATCTCCTCGGGGCCGTGCTGTCCGCCGGGCCGGTACCAGGACGCGGCGACCCACACCGTGTCGCGCACGAACCGGTAGGTGAGCCGTATGTCGAGGTCCTCCCGGAAGACCTCGGCGGCCACCCCCCGCTCCAGCGTGCTCAGCCACGCCTTCTCGAACTTGCGCTGCGAGTCGGCGAGAAACGCAAAGCGCTCCTGTGACGCCAGGTGCTTGGACTCCTTCTGGTAGATGGCGACGGCCGCGCGGTGCCGGTCGATCTCCCGGAAGGACTCGATGACCAGGGCCTCCAGCGTCTCCCGGGGCCCGAGCTCGGCATCCAGGACGGTGTCGTACCCGTCCCACAGCTCGTCCAGGAACGTCCGCAGGATCTCCTCCAGCATCGACTCCTTGGAGTCGAAGTGGTAGTAGAGGCTGCCCGCGAGCATGCCCGCGTGGTCGGCGATCTTGCGGACGGTGGTGGCGTTGTAGCCCTGCTCGGCGAAGACCTCGGCGGCGGTGCCGAGGAGTTCACTGCGCCTGGCGGGCGAGGCGGTCACCTGGGGCTTCTTCTTCGTAGGCACGGATCCATTGTCGTCCTAGGCGTGCTGGCTGCTGACGGACACGACCTCGCCGGTCATGTACGAGGAGTAGCCGGACGCGAGGAACACGATCACGTTGGCCACCTCCCAGGGCTCGGCGTACCGCCCGAAGGCCTCGCGCTCGGTGAGTTCCTCCAGCAGTTCGGGGCTGGTGACCTTCACCAGATGCGGGTGCATGGCGAGGCTCGGCGACACGGCGTTCACCCGCACCCCGTACTCGGCCGCCTCCATGGCCGCGCACCGGGTCAGCGCCATCACGCCCGCCTTCGCGGCGGCGTAGTGCGCCTGGCCGGCCTGGGCGCGCCAGCCGACGACGGAGGCGTTGTTGACGATCACGCCGCCGCCACCGGACTCCCGCATCGCCCGCAGTGCCGTCCGCGTACACCGGAAGGTGCCGTTCAGCGTCACGTCGAGCACTCTCGACCACTGCTCGTCCGTCATGTCGACGAGGTTCGAAGTCCCGCCGAGACCGGCGTTGTTGACCACGATGTCGAGCCGTCCGTGCAGCCGCTGGGCGGCGTCGAACAGCGCCTGCACCTGAGCCTCGTCGGTGACGTCGCAAGCGAGCGCCGCGACCCCCTCGAACTCGGCCGCCAGCTCCCCCTCGTACTCCTTCAGCCGCCGCGCGTGCGCGTCGCTGATCAGTACGCGCGCGCCCTCCTCCAGGAAGCGGCGTGCCGTGGCCCCGCCTATCCCCGCGCCCGCGGCAGCCGTGATGACGGCCGTACGCCCCTTCAGCAGCCCGTGCCCGGGGACGTACGCCGGACCCTCGACGTCTGTCATGGAGCCACGCTAACCTACCAAACACTTGTTAGGGAAGGCCGTTTTCGCTTCGAGGAGCCTCGAGGGACTCCGCTGAATCCCTGGCGAACTCCGAGGAAGGTGACCGTGGACCTGAACCACTCCCCCGCCGACGAGGCGTTCCGCGCCGAAGCCCGCGCCTGGCTCGCCGCGCACGTACCGCCCGCGCCCCTCCCCTCCCTGGAGACCGAGGAGGGCTTCGCGGCACACCGCGCGTGGGAGGCCGAGCTGGCCGCGGACCGCTGGTCGGTGGTGTCCTGGCCGATCGCGTACGGCGGCCGGGGCGTCGACATCCTCAAGTGGCTGATCTTCGAGGAGGAGTACTACGCGGCGGGCGCCCCCGGCCGCGTCGGCCAGAACGGCATCAGCCTCCTCGCCCCCACCCTCTTCGACCACGGCACCGAGGAGCAGCGCGCCCGGATCCTGCCGCCCATGGCGTCCGGCGAGGTGATCTGGGCGCAGGCGTGGTCCGAGCCCGAGGCCGGTTCGGACCTGGCCTCGCTCAGGTCCAGGGCGGTGCGCACGGACGGGGGCTGGCGCTTGAGCGGGCAGAAGACGTGGTCGTCGCGGGCCGCGTTCGCCGACCGCGCGTTCGGCCTGTTCCGCAGCGAGCCCGACACCCCGAAACCCCACCAGGGGCTCACGTACGTGATGTTCGACCTGCGCGCGCCGGGCGTCACCGTCCGCCCCATAGGCCGCCTCGACGGGAAGCCTGCCTTCGCGGAACTCTTCCTGGACGAGGTCTTCGTGCCGGACGAGGACGTGATCGGCGAGCCCGGCCAGGGCTGGCGGGTCGCCATGTCGACAGCGGGCAACGAACGCGGTCTGACCCTCCGCTCCCCCGGCCGTTTCCTCGCCGCCGCCGACCGGCTCGTCGACCTGTGGCAGGCGCACGGCGACCCGTCCGACACGGCCCTGCGCGATCGCGTGGCGGACGCGGTGATCGGCGCCCGCGCGTATCAGCTCTTCACGTACGCCCATGCCTCCCGTTTCCTCCAGGGCGAGCCCCTCGGCCCCGAGTCCAGCCTGAACAAGGTCTTCTGGTCCGAGTACGACATCGCCCTGCACGAGACGGCCCTCGATCTACTGGGCGCGGAGGGCGAGCTGGCGGACACCGACTGGTGCGAGGGCTACGTCTTCTCGCTCGCCGGTCCCGTCTACGCTGGCACCAACGAGATCCAGCGCGACATCATCGCCGAGCGCCTCCTCGGCCTGCCGAAGGGACGCCGCTGATGCGCTTCCTCCTCGACGACGAGCAGCAGGCCTTCGCCCGCTCGCTGGACGCGATGCTGACGGCCGCGGACACCCCGTCGGTCATACGGTCCTGGAGCGCCGGGGACCCCACGGCCGGGCGCGCGCTGTGGACCCGTATCGCGGAGGCGGGAGTGTTCGCGCTGGCGGTTCCGGAGGCGTACGAGGGAGTCGGGCCGCTGCCCGTCGAACTGGCCGCGGCCTTCGTGGAGTTGGGGCGGCACGCGGTGCCGGGGCCACTGGTGGAGACGGTGGCGGCGGCCGTGCTGCTCACCGAGCCGGAGGCCGCCAAGCGGCTGCTCCCGGCGCTGGCGTCCGGCGAGGTGATCGCGACGGTGGCGCCGGAAGGCTCGTACGCCCTGGACGGAGACGTGGCCACGGCCCTCCTCGCGGTCGACGGCGAGGCACTGCGCCTGGCCCCCGGGCACGGCCCGGTACGTACATCCCTGGACCCGGCCCGCCGCCTCACCCGCCTCGACCCCGGCGGTGAACTCCTCGCCAGGAACCCGCCCCTCCCCCGGGCCCTCACCTGGGCCCGGCTCGCCACCGCCGCCCAGGCCCTGGGCGTGGGACTCGCCCTCCTCGACAGAACGGTCGCGTACGTCAAGCAACGCGTCCAGTTCGGCGTGCCCATAGGCTCGTTCCAGGCGGTCAAGCATCAACTGGCCGACTCGAAGCTCGCGTTGGAGTTCGCGCGCCCGCTCGTCTTCGGCGCCGCGCTGTCCATGGACCCGGCCGATGTCGCCGCAGCCAAGGTCACGGCGTGTGAGGCGGCGTACGCCACGGCGCGCACGGCGCTGCAACTGCACGGCGCGATCGGCTACACCGCGGAGTACGACCTGTCCCTGTGGCTGACCAAGGCCCGCGCCCTGCGAACCGCCTGGGGCACCCCGGGCGAGTGCCGAGCCATGGTGCTCGACAGCGGGCTCAGTGGTGGTGGTCGCCGCTCGTGAGTTCCCGGTACTCCTCGGGGGTCGGTTTGGGGATGTGCGTGTGCGGTCCGTACATGGCGCGGGCGAGCCGGGCGCGCAGCCGCTCTGCGGGTCTGACCTTCCGGACGACGCCGTTCGCGTCGACAGTCGGGCCCACCTCGTACGGCGGGGCCTGCTCGTGCTGGGTGAGGGTGAACCGCTGTGCCTGCGAGAGCGGTTCGTGCACCTCGATGAACTCGCCGTTCGGCAGCCGCTTGATGGTGCCGGACTCCCTGCCGTGCAGCACCTTGTCCCGGTCGCGGCGTTGCAGCCCCAGACAGATCCGTCTGGTGATGATGAAGGCGAGGACGGGCACCACGAAGAAGCCGATCCGTACAGCCCACGTGATCACGTTGATCGACAGATGGAAACGCGTGGCCACGATGTCGTTGCCGCCGCCGATCAGCAGCACCCCGTACAGACTCAGCCAGGCCACGCCGAGGCCGGTGCGCGTGGGCACGTTGCGCGGGCGGTCCAGGATGTGGTGCTCGCGTTTGTCGCCGGTGATCCAGGCCTCGATGAACGGGTACACGCCGATCGCCAGCATGAGCAGCGGGAAGAGGGAGAAGGGGATGAAGACGCCCAGCGCCAGGGTGTGGCCGAAGGCGTTGATCTCCCATCCCGGCATCACCCGGATCAGGCCCTCGGAGAAGCCGAGGTACCAGTCGGGCTGGGCGCCGGTGGTGACCAGGTCGGCCCGGTAGGGGCCGAAGGCCCACACGGGGTTGATGGTCGCGATCGCGCCCATCACCGAAAGCACACCGAAGACCAGGAAGAAGAAGCCGCCCGCCTTGGCCATGTAGACCGGCAGGAACGGCATGCCGACCACGGACTTCTGGTCGCGTCCGGGCCCGGGGAACTGCGTGTGCTTGTGGTAGAAGACCAGGATCAGATGGGCGACCACCAGGCCGAGCATGATCCCGGGCAGCAGGAGAATGTGGATCGGGTACAGCCGGGAGATGATGTCGTCCCCGGGGAACTCTCCGCCGAAGAGGAAGAAGGAGAGATACGTTCCCACGACCGGCACCGACAGGATCGCGCCCTGGGCGAAGCGCAGGCCCGTGCCGGAGAGCAGGTCGTCGGGGAGCGAGTAGCCGGTCAGCCCGGTGATGATGCCGAGGAACAGCAGCGTCCAGCCGAACAGCCAGTTCAGCTCGCGCGGCTTGCGGAACGCGCCGGTGAAGAACACCCGCATCATGTGGATGAGCATCCCGGCGACGAACACGACCGCCGCCCAGTGGTGGATCTGGCGGATGAGGAGTCCGCCGCGTACGTCGAAGCTGATGTCGAGCGTGGACTCGTACGCCCTGGTCATGATGATGCCGTTCAGGGGCTCGTACGAACCGTGGTAGACGGTCTCGGCGCTGCTCGGCTCGAAGAACAGCGTGAGGTAGACGCCCGTGAGGATCAGGATGAGGAAGGTGTAGAGGCAGATCTCGCCCAGCATGAAGGACGGGTGGTCCGGGAACACCTTGCGCATCTGGGCCTTGGCAAGGCCGTAGACCCCGAGCCGTCCGTCGGCCCAGTCCGCCAGCCGCTCGCCCTTGCCCGTCTGCACCGGCCGCCCGCCGCTGCCGTGCCGATCCGCCGATCGCGCGCCCATATGCCGCCTCTCGCCGCAACTCCTCCCAGAGTGACACGACGATCACACAAATCCAACGGGGTCGCTAGCGATCTTTCAGCCGACGATGCCCCGGGCCCGTGCCGCAGACAGCCACTGCGGGAACTCGGCCACCAGACGGTCGTACAACTCGCGGTCGGAGACCCGTCGCGGGTCCGCACCGGCGTGGAAGAAACCGGCGTTGTCGACGATCCGCTTGCCCGGCACCGCCAGTTCGTCGAGCTTGCGGAGGAAGTCGAACTGCTTGCTCGTCGCGTCGCCGAAGCCGATGAACTGCCAGAAGAGGGGGAGCTTCGCGGCCTTGCACAGGTACCGCTCGGCGGCGAGCTTGTTGATCGGGCCGCCGTCGGTCTGGAAGACGACCAGGGCCGGGTCCTTGGAACCGCTGTCCAGGTAGTGGTCGATGACCGCGTCCATGGCCAGGTGATAGCTGGTCTTGCCCATGTGGCCGAGGCCCGCCACGATCCGCTCGATACGGCCCTGGTGGTTGTCGAGCGCGATGTCCGTCACCGCGTCGATGTCCGTGGAGAAGAACACCACGGGTACGGTCCCGTCGTCGTCGAAGTGCGCCGAGAGGCCCAGCACCCGGTCGGCGAGCGCCTGTACGCTGCCGTCCTTGTAGTAGGGCTTCATCGAGCCCGAGTAGTCGATGACGAGATAGACGGCGGCCCGCTGTCCGCTCAGCCCGTGCTCGGCGAGGCTCGCTCCCGCGCTCTTGTAGAGGGAGACCAGCGCGGGCGCGGTCTCCTCCACCTTGCTGAGGCTGATCCCGGCCACAGCGGCTCCTTTCGGTCATGCGCTGACCGGGTGAGCGTAGCTGGGGGGAACCACTCGCCAAGGCGGCTTGCGGCAGAACGTACCCTGAGCGCCATGAAGCGTGCTGGTTGCCTGCTATTCGCTGCGGTGCCCGTCTTTGTCACGGCCACGGTCTACTTCTTCACGCCCGGGGAGACGGAGTCGGACGGCTCCGGCTCCGGGGCAAAGCCGTCGGCTTCGCAGCCGACCGGGCGGGCGGCCGAGAATGCGGTGATCGCGGATCTGCCACCCGGGCTTGCGGCGCCGCAGAAGAAGGAACTCGCCAGCAAGATCGTGGCGAGTGCGGAGAATTCCACGCTGAACTGGCGCGACCAGTACGGCTATATCGAGGACATCGGCGACGGCCAGGGCTACACCGCGGGCATCATCGGCTTCTGCACCGGCACGCACGATCTCCTCGTCCTCGTCGAGCGCTATACGAAGGACCACCCGGACAACGGGCTCGCACGCTATCTGCCCGCCCTGCGCAAGGTGGACGGTACGGATTCCCACGAGGGCCTGGACCCCGGGTTCACCGCTGCCTGGAAGAAGGAGGCGGAGGTGGCGGCCTTCCGTGAGGCCCAGAACGAAGTGCGCGACCGTATCTACTTCGACCCCGCGGTGCGGCTCGCCAAGCTCGACGGTCTCGGTACCCTCGGTCAGTTCATCTACTACGACGCCATGGTCATGCACGGACCCGGCACCGGTCCGACCGGCTTCTACAGTCTGCGTGAGCGCGCCGTCTCCGAGGCGAATACGCCTGCGGAGGGCGGCAAGGAGAAGGCATACCTCGACATCTTCCTGGACATCCGCCGCGCGGCGATGAAGTCCAAGAAGTCCCACCGCGACACCAGCCGAATCGATACGGCACAGCGGCGTTTCCTGTACGCCGGGAACTTCGACCTCAAGCTTCCGCTGGAGTGGGCGATGTACGGGGAAACGTTCCGGGTGACCCGGTAGCGGGGCGGAACACCACAACGCCCGCCCTGCGTCCGGTCGGGGACAAGGGGCGGGCGTCGTGGTGTTCCGTACGCCTTTGTACGGGACGTTCTGGGTGGGGCCGTCAGACCGCGAGTGCGCGGTCCGTCGGGCGGATGGGGGCCGGGAGGTCGCTCGCGCCCGTGAGGAAGCGGTCGACGCCGCGGGCGGCCGAGCGGCCCTCCGCGATGGCCCACACGATCAGCGACTGACCGCGGCCGGCGTCACCCGCCACGAAGACACCCGGAACGCTCGTCTGGAAATCGCCGTCACGGGCGACATTGCCCCGCTCGTCGAGGTCCAGGCCGAACTGCGAGACCATCCCGTTCTCCTGGTCGATCCCGGTGAAGCCCATCGCGAGCGTGACCAGCTGAGCCGGAATCTTGCGCTCCGTACCCGGCTTCTGGTTCAGCTTGCCGTCCACGAACTCGACCTCGACAAGGTGCAGCCACTGCACGTTGCCGTCCTCGTCGCCCTCGAAGTGGGTGGTGGAGACGGAGTACATCCGCTCGCCGCCCTCCTCGTGCGCGGAGGTGACCTTGTAGAGCATGGGGAAGGTCGGCCAGGGCTGGCCCGGGTTCCGCTCCTCGCCCGGCTGCGGCATGATCTCCAGCTGCGTGACGGAGGCCGCGCCCTGACGGTGGGCGGTGCCCACGCAGTCCGCGCCCGTGTCGCCGCCGCCGATGACCACGACGTGCTTGCCCTCGGCGGTGATCGGAGGCGTCACATAGTCGCCCTCCTGCACCTTGTTGGCCAGCGGCAGGTACTCCATCGCGAAGTGGATGCCGTTCAGCTCACGCCCGGGGACGGGAAGGTCACGCGAGACGGTCGACCCGGCCGCGATGACCACGGCGTCGTACCGCTTGCGCAGATCCGTCGCCTTCATGTCGCGGCCGATCTCGATGCCCGTACGGAAGCGGGTGCCCTCCGCGCGCATCTGCTCGATACGGCGGTTGATGTGCCGCTTCTCCATCTTGAACTCGGGGATGCCGTAGCGCAGGAGACCGCCGATACGGTCCGCCCGCTCGTAGACGGCGACGGTGTGACCGGCCCGCGTCAGCTGCTGGGCGGCGGCCAGGCCGGCCGGGCCCGAGCCGATGACCGCGACCGTCTTGCCGGACAGCCGCTCCGGCGCCTGCGGCGCGACATCGCCGCTGTCCCACGCCTTGTCGATGATCGAGACCTCGACGTTCTTGATGGTCACGGCGGGCTGGTTGATGCCGAGGACGCACGCCGACTCACAAGGGGCCGGGCACAGTCGCCCGGTGAACTCCGGGAAGTTGTTCGTGGCGTGCAGCCGCTCCAACGCCGCCGACCAGTCCTCGCGGTACGCGTAGTCGTTCCACTCGGGGATGAGGTTCCCCAGCGGACAGCCGTTGTGGCAGAACGGGATACCGCAGTCCATGCAGCGCGAGGCCTGCTTGGAGATGATCGGCAGCAGCGAGCCGGGGACGTAGACCTCGTTCCAGTCCTTGACGCGCTCCTCGACGGGACGGGTCCTGGCGACCTCGCGTCCGTGGTTGAGAAAGCCCTTGGGATCAGCCATTGGTCGCCGCCTCCATCATCTTCTCGGTGATCTCGGACTCGGAGAGCCCGGCTCGCTCGGCGGCGTCCTTGGCGGCGAGCACTGCTTTGTACGTACTGGGGATGATCTTGCTGAAGCGGTCCACCGACTCGGACCACTCGGCGAGGAGCTTCCCGGCGACCGTGGAGCCGGTCTCCTCCGCGTGCCGGCGCACCACGTCGTGCAGCCACTGCTTGTCGGTGTCGTCCAGCTTCTCGATGGCGCCGACGTTGCCGACGTTCACGTTGTCGCGGTCCAGGTCGATCACGTACGCGATACCGCCCGACATGCCGGCCGCGAAGTTGCGGCCCGTCTCGCCGAGGACGACCGCGTGACCGCCGGTCATGTACTCGCAGCCGTGGTCGCCCACGCCCTCGGACACGACCGTCGCGCCGGAGTTGCGGACGCAGAACCGCTCGCCGGTACGGCCCCGGAGGAACAGCTCGCCGCCGGTCGCGCCGTACGCGATGGTGTTGCCCGCGATCGTCGAGAACTCGGCGAGGTGGTCGGCACCCCGGTCCGGGCGGACGATCACGCGGCCACCGGACAGGCCCTTGCCGACGTAGTCGTTGGCGTCGCCCTCCAGGCGCAGCGTCACACCGCGCGGCAGGAAGGCGCCGAAGGACTGGCCCGCCGAACCCGTGAAGGTGATGTCGATGGTGTCGTCGGGCAGGCCCGCGCCGCCGAACTTCTTCGTCACCTCGTGGCCGAGCATGGTGCCGACCGTGCGGTTGATGTTGCGGATCGCGACCTGGGCGCGGACCGGCTGGGCGTCGGTCGCGCCGGCCGCGGCCAGGGCGTCGGCGGAGAGCTTGATCAGCTCGTTGTCGAGCGCCTTCTCCAGGCCGTGGTCCTGCGCGATGACCTGGTGGCGCACCGCGCCCTCGGGCAGTTCGGGCACGTGGAACAGCGGCTCCAGGTTCAGGCCCTGCGCCTTCCAGTGGTCGATGGCACGCGTGACGTCGAGCGTCTCGGCGTGGCCGACGGCCTCCTCGATGGAGCGGAAGCCCAGCTCGGCGAGGAGCTCGCGGACCTCCTCGGCGATGAACTGGAAGAAGTTCACGACGTACTCGGCCTTGCCCGTGAACCGGTCGCGGAGCGTCGGGTTCTGCGTGGCGATGCCGACCGGGCAGGTGTCCAGGTGGCAGACGCGCATCATGACGCAGCCGGAGACGACGAGCGGCGCGGTCGCGAAACCGAACTCCTCGGCGCCGAGCAGTGCGGCGATGACGACGTCACGGCCGGTCTTCAGCTGGCCGTCGGTCTGCACGACGATGCGGTCGCGCAGGCCGTTGAGCAGCAGAGTCTGCTGGGTCTCGGCGAGGCCCAGCTCCCAGGGACCACCGGCGTGCTTGAGCGACGTCAGCGGGGACGCGCCCGTACCGCCGTCGTGACCCGAGATCAGTACGACGTCCGCGTGCGCCTTGGAGACACCCGCGGCGACCGTGCCGACACCGACCTCGGAGACCAGCTTCACGTGAATCCGCGCCTGCGGGTTCGCGTTCTTCAGGTCGTGGATCAGCTGAGCCAGGTCCTCGATGGAGTAGATGTCGTGGTGCGGCGGCGGGGAGATCAGGCCGACACCGGGGGTGCTGTGCCGGGTCTTGGCCACCCACGGGTAGACCTTGTGGCCGGGCAGCTGGCCGCCCTCGCCGGGCTTGGCGCCCTGGGCCATCTTGATCTGAATGTCGTCGGCGTTGACGAGGTATTCGCTCGTCACACCGAAGCGACCGGACGCCACCTGCTTGATCGACGAACGGCGTGCCGGGTCGTACAGCCGGTCCGCGTCCTCGCCGCCCTCACCGGTGTTGGACTTGCCGCCCAGCTGGTTCATCGCGATGGCGAGCGTCTCGTGCGCTTCCTTCGAGATGGAGCCGTACGACATGGCGCCGGTGGAGAAGCGCTTGACGATCTCGCTCGCCGGCTCGACCTCGTCGATGGAGATCGGCTCGCGGCCCGACTTGAAGCCGAACAGCCCGCGCAGGGTCATCAGCCGCTCGGACTGCTCGTTCACGCGGTCCGTGTACTTCTTGAAGATGTCGTAGCTGCCGCTGCGCGTCGAGTGCTGGAGGCGGAAGACCGTCTCCGGGTCGAACAGGTGCGGCTCGCCCTCGCGGCGCCACTGGTACTCGCCGCCTATGTCGAGAGCTCGGTGCGCGGGCGCGATGCCGCTCGCCGGGTACGCCTTCGCGTGGCGGGCGGCGACCTCCTTGGCGATGACGTCGATGCCGACGCCGCCGATCTTGGTGGCGGTGCCGTTGAAGTACTTCTGGACGAAGGCCTGGTCGAGACCGACGGCCTCGAAGACCTGGGCACCGCGGTAGGAGGCGACGGTCGAGATGCCCATCTTGGACATGACCTTCAGGACGCCCTTGCCGAGGGCGTAGATCAGGTTGCGGATGGCCTTCTCGGGCTCGATGCCGGGCAGGAACGTCCCTGCGCGGACGAGGTCCTCGACGGACTCCATCGCCAGGTACGGGTTCACGGCCGCGGCGCCGTAACCGATGAGCAGGGCCACGTGGTGGACCTCGCGGACGTCACCGGCCTCGACGAGCAGGCCCACCTGGGTGCGCTGCTTCGTACGGATGAGGTGGTGGTGGACGGCCGCGGTGAGCAGCAGCGACGGGATCGGCGCGTGCTCGGCGTCGGAGTGCCGGTCCGAGAGGACGATCAGGCGGGCGCCGTTCTCTATGGCGGCGTCGGCCTCGGTGCAGATCTCCTCGATACGGGCCGCGAGGGCGTCGCCGCCTCCGCCGACCCGGTAGAGACCCGACAGGGTCGCGGCCTTCATACCCGGCATGTCGCCGTCGGCGTTTATGTGGATGAGCTTGGCCAGCTCGTCGTTGTCGATCACCGGGAAGGGCAGCGTGACACTGCGACACGACGCGGCGGTGGGCTCCAGGAGGTTGCCCGCGGGGCCGAGGGACGAGCGCAGGGAGGTGACGAGCTCCTCGCGGATGGCGTCCAGCGGCGGGTTGGTGACCTGCGCGAACAGCTGGGTGAAGTAGTCGAAGAGCAGCCGCGGGCGCTCGGACAGGGCCGCGATCGGCGAGTCCGTACCCATGGAGCCGAGGGGCTCGCCGCCGGTCTTGGCCATCGGCGCGAGGATGACGCGCAGCTCCTCCTCGGTGTAGCCGAAGGTCTGCTGGCGGCGGGTGACCGAGGCGTGGGTGTGCACGATGTGCTCGCGCTCGGGCAGGTCGGAAAGCTCGATCTCGCCGGCTTCCAGCCAGTCCGCGTACGGCTTCTCGACGGCGAGCTCGGCCTTGATCTCGTCGTCCTCGATGATGCGGTGCTCGGCGGTGTCCACGAGGAACATCCGGCCGGGCTGCAGACGGCCCTTGCGGACGACCTTCGCCGGGTCGATGTCGAGGACGCCGACCTCGGAGCCGAGGACGACGAGGCCCTCGTCGGTGACCCAGTAGCGGCCGGGGCGCAGGCCGTTGCGGTCGAGGACCGCGCCGACCTGGGTGCCGTCGGTGAAGGTGACACAGGCCGGGCCGTCCCAGGGCTCCATCATCATGGAGTGGAACTGGTAGAAGGCGCGCCGGTCCGGGTCCATGGAGTCGTGGTTCTCCCACGCCTCCGGGATCATCATCAGCACGGAGTGCGGCAGCGAACGGCCGCCGAGGTGGATCAGCTCCAGGACCTCGTCGAAGGTCGCCGAGTCGGACGCGTCCGGGGTACAGATCGGGAAGATCCGCTCCAGCTTCTCCGACGGGCCGAACAGATCGGAGACCAGCTGGGACTCGCGGGCGCGCATCCAGTTGCGGTTGCCCATGACCGTGTTGATCTCGCCGTTGTGCGCGACGAAGCGGTACGGGTGCGCGAGCGGCCAGCTCGGGAAGGTGTTGGTGGAGAACCGGGAGTGCACGAGCGCGATCGCGGAGGCGAAGCGGCGGTCGGACAGGTCCGGGAAGAAGGGCTCCAGCTGACCGGTGGTCAGCATGCCCTTGTAGACGATGGTGCGCGCGGAGAGCGACGGGAAGTACACGTCGGCCTCACGCTCGGCGCGCTTGCGCAGCACAAAGGCCTTGCGGTCGAGGTCGATGCCCTTGCTGACGCCGTCGCTGACGAAGATCTGCCGGAAGGCGGGCATCGTGGAGCGGGCGGTGGCGCCGAGGAGTTCGGGGGCGACCGGGACCTCGCGCCAGCCGAGGACGGTCAGGCCCTCTTCGGCGGCGATCGCGTCGATCCGCGCGACGGCGTCGGCCGCGTTGTGCTCGGGCAGGAAGGCGGTACCGACCGCGTACGCACCGGCCTCGGGCAGCGCGAAACCGGCCACCTCACGGAAGAAGGCGTCGGGGACCTGGGACAGGATGCCGGCACCGTCGCCCGAGTCGGGCTCGGCGCCGGTGGCACCACGGTGCTCCAGGTTGCGCAGAACCGTGAGCGCCTGCTCGACCAGCGTATGGCTCGCCTCGCCGGTGAGGGTCGCCACGAAGCCGACGCCACAGGCGTCGTGCTCGTTGCGGGGGTCGTACATACCCTGCGCAGCAGGGCGAGCATCCATGAACGACCACTTCTGGCCGTTCTCGGAATGCTGGGACGGCTGGCGCGGCGTACGCATCGGCTCTCCCGTCGTCGTGTTGTGGCATATGCAGATTGCCGAGGGACGACGCTGGCCCTCTGCTGAGATCAAAATTTCGTGCAGGTTACATGATGGAGCGGTTCTCGGGAACCGGATACCGCGTTCCAACATGCGGACACCGCAGGTCGCGGTGGGAGTACCGCTCGTGGCGGTGGAATAAGGGGGCCAACGGGGACAGATCCTGCCCGCCGGTCCGGGTTCGCGGCGGGCAACGTCGCCCACCGCACTGGTGCACAGCAGGCCTCATTGCCCGCAGCGCTTACGGCTCATGCCCAGTGGTTAAGGATTCGAAACCGCCGAGTAACAGTTACTTATGCAGTCCCATGCATAGAACCCTCAGCTGATCCATCATACGGCCGCACCGAACAGACTGCCCAGGGCGTACGTCACACCCGCCGCGGCACCGCCCAGAGCGAGCTGCCGCAGTCCGCTGTACCACCAGGAACGCGCGGTCACCCTGGCCACCACCGCTCCGCACGCGAAGAGCCCGAGCAGCGCCAACAGCACCGCCGGCCACAGCGCGGTCGCACCGAGCAGATACGGGAGTACGGGCAGCAGGGCGCCCAGCGCGAACGAGCCGAAGGAGGAGGCGGCGGCCACGGCCGGCGAGGGCAGGTCGCCGGGGTCGATGCCCAGCTCCTCGCGCGCGTGGATCTCGAGAGCCTGCTCGGGGTCCTTGGACAGCTGCCCGGCCACCTCGCGGGCGAGCTCGGGGGTCACACCCCTGCCTTCGTACAGCTTGGCGAGCTCGTGCTCCTCGTCCTTGGGATGCTTGCGCAACTCCCTACGCTCCACGTCGAGTTCGGCCTCGACGAGTTCGCGCTGCGAGGCGACGGAGGTGTACTCGCCGGCCGCCATGGAGAAGGCGCCGGCGGCGAGTCCCGCAAGGCCGGTGAGAACGACCGTCTGATGAGAGACGGCCCCGCCCGCCACACCGGTCATCAGCGCCAGATTGGAGACGAGACCGTCCATCGCACCGAAGACCGCAGGGCGCAGCCAGCCACCGTTGACGTCCCGGTGGGTGTGGTTGTCGCGGTGCGCTTCGTGCAGGCTCGCTTCGGTCTCGATGATGGCCACGCCGGTCCCCCAGGGAGCTTTGACTGGACTGATTCCACTTTTCGACAACACCAAAAGTACGCCTGGAATTTCGCTCCTGCCAGCAAGGAAGGCCGTACTTACCTGCACGTTTGCGGACGTACGAAGGGGGCGCCCCAAAAATTTGGGGCGCCCCCTGCGACGTACAAGCCGACGTCAGGTCTTCTTGGCCGACTCGGCCTCGTCCTTCACGTCAGAGGAGTCGGCGGATTCCGCGGCGTCGGCCTCCTTGGACTCCTTCTCGGACTCCTTGCCGGAGGCCTCCGTGTCGGCCTCCCGGTCGGCGGCGGCAGCCGGCTCGACGACCTCTTCCCGTCCTGGCCGCCGCTTGGCCGACAGCACGATGTAGAGGACGGCGAGGAGGAAGACCACGATCGCGGTCCAGTTGTTCAGGCGCAGCCCGAGGAATTCATGGGCCTCGTCGACGCGCATGTACTCGATCCAGAACCGGCCCGCGCAGTACGCGGCGACGTACAGCGCGAACGCCCGCCCGTGCCCGAGCTTGAAGCGCCGGTCGGCCCAGATCACGAGCAGCGCTACGCCGATGCACCACAACGACTCGTAGAGGAAGGTCGGGTGGTACGTGCCAGGAATGCGCCCGTCGTCCGAGGACGTGATCTTCACTGCCCAGGGCAGGTCCGTGGCCCGCCCGTACAGCTCCTGGTTGAACCAGTTGCCCCAGCGGCCGACGGCCTGCGCGAGAGCGATGCCCGGGGCGACGGCGTCGGCCCAGGCGGGCAGCGGGATCCCGCGGCGACGGCAGCCGATCCACGCCCCCAGGCCACCCAGCGCGATGGCGCCCCAGATGCCGAGGCCGCCCTCCCAGATCTTGAAGGCGTCGACCCAGTCCTCGCCCTCGCTGAAGTACAGCTGGTAGTCCGTGATGACGTGGTACAGCCGGCCGCCGACGAGACCGAACGGCACCGCCCACACGGCGATGTCGGCCACGGTGCCGGACCGGCCGCCGCGGGCGATCCACCGTTTGTTTCCGAGCCAGACGGCCAGAAAGACGCCGATGATGATGCAGAACGCGTAGCCGCGCAGCGGAATGACACCGCCGAGTTCGTACACTCCGCGCGACGGGCTGGGGAAAGAGGCAAGTTCCATGGCAGGGTCGACGCTACCCTGCCGGGCGGGAAGTGCGGCAACCCGCCCTGGCTACGGCTCCATAACGGGATAACGGGCCATGGGCCTCAGGCCCCGAAACCCGCGCCGGCGCTACGACTTGTCCGACTCCTCGATCATCCGCTTCAGCTTCGCCGGGGTCATCGCCCGGTCCTGGTAGATGTTCTTGCCGTTCAGCAGCACCGTCGGCGTGCCCTGGAAGCCGCCGGTCTGGAAGGCCTTGTTGGACTTGGCGACCCAGCTGTTGTGCGTACCGTCCTCGACGCACTTCCTGAACGTGGGGGTGTCGAGTCCGTCGACCTTGCCCGCCAGCTCGATCAGCTTGCCGTTGTCGGCGAACTCGTCGCTCGTCTCCGGAGGCTGGTTCTGGAACAGCACGTCGTGGTACTCGGGGAACTTCCCGGCGTTCTGAGCGCACGCCGAGGCGTTGGCGGCGCGCAGGGAGCCGCTGCCGCCCATGTTCCCGTCGATCAGCGTCGCGAGGTGATACTCGACCTTCAGCTGTCCGGAGTCCGTCAGCTCATGGATCGTCGAGCGGTACGCGTCCTCGAAGCTCTTGCAGGCCGGGCAGCGGAAGTCCTCCCACACGGTGAGCGTCGATCTGGCGCTCTCCTTGCCCACGGGGATGGCGGGACTGTCGCCGCCGGTCGCCCTCGAGGGCGCTCTGACCGGGCCCTCGGGATCTCCCTTGCCGTTGCCCGCGTTCGCGGCCAGTGTGCCGATCACCCCCGCCAGTGTCAGTACGCAGACCGCAGTGGAGCTCACGATCAGCGCACGGCGGCGCTTCTCCCCGGCCTTCTGCTTCTCTCGCTCGACCGCCAGCCGCTCGCGGGCGGTGCGCTTTCCTTCACGGTTCTTCTCGCTCACATCCGGCAGAACGAACCGGGGAGGCACAGAGCGCCTCCCCGGTCCCAGGTCCACCCGTACGAGTGAGCGGATTTTCCGTTTCTCCCCCGTCTGAGGGACCGCCCGTCACGCCGTCCCGCGCACGCCCTTCGCGAGGTCCGCGGCGAGTGCGCGTACGGCCTCCAGAGCCGCCGTCTCGTCCGGCGCGTCCAGCATGCGCTTGACGAAGGCCGAGCCGACAATGACGCCGTCGGCGAAGCCGGCGACCTCGGCGGCCTGTCCGGCGTTGGAGACGCCGAGGCCGACACAGACCGGCAGTTCGGTGGTGGCCTTGGTGCGGTGTACGAGGTCCTGCGCCTGTGCGCCCACCGACTCGCGGGTGCCGGTGACGCCCATCAGGGAGGCCGCGTACACGAATCCGGAGCCCGCCGCGGTGATCTGGGCGAGCCGGGCGTCCTTGCTGCTGGGCGCGACGACGAAGACGGTCGCGAGGCCGTGCTTCTCGGCGTGCTCCCTCCAGAGGGCCGACTCCTGCACCGGGAGGTCGGGCAGGATGCAGCCCGCCCCGCCGGCTTCCGCCAGCTCGGCGGTGAAGCGCTCGACGCCGTAACGGTCGATGGGGTTCCAGTACGTCATGACGAGCACCGGCTTCCCGGTCGCCTCGTACGCCTCGCGGACCGTGCGCATCACGTCCGCGATCCTGACTCCGCCGCGCAGGGCGATGTCGTCGGCGGTCTGGATGACCGGGCCGTCGAGGACCGGGTCGCTGTGCGGCAGCCCGACCTCGACGACGTCGGCGCCGCCCTCGAAGACGGCCTTGATGGCGGCGATCCCGCCGTCGACGGTCGGAAAGCCGGCCGGGAGGTACGCGATGAGGGCGGACCGGCCCTCCGCCTTCGCTGCCGCGAGGGTGTCGCTCAACAGCTCGATGTTGCCGCTCACTTGGCGTCCCCTTCGATCTCGGCGGTGTCACTGTCGGCATCCGCGGCGACGACGGCGTCGGCGCCCTTGTCGTACAGGCCGAAGTAACGGGCGGCCGTGTCCATGTCCTTGTCGCCGCGTCCGGACAGGTTGACGATGATCAGCCCGTCCTTGCCCAGCTCCTGGCCCACCTCCAGGGCACCGGCGAGCGCGTGCGCGCTCTCGATGGCCGGGATGATTCCCTCGGTGCGGGACAGTAGGCGCAGGGCCTGCATGGCCGCGTCGTCGGTGACGGCGCGGTACTCGCCGCGGCCGCTGTCCTTGAGGTACGAGTGCTCGGGGCCGATGCCCGGGTAGTCGAGCCCGGCCGAGATCGAGTACGGCTCGGTGATCTGGCCCTCCTCGTCCTGCAGTACGTAACTCCTCGAACCGTGCAGGATGCCCGGCTCACCGGCGGTGAGGGTGGCCGCGTGCTCGCCGGTCTCGATGCCGTGGCCGGCCGGCTCGCAGCCGATGAGGCGTACGTCCGTGTCGGGGATGAAGGCGTGGAAGAGGCCGATGGCGTTCGAGCCGCCGCCGACGCAGGCGATGGCGGCGTCGGGGAGGCGACCGGCGCGCTCCAGGAGCTGGCGCCGGGCCTCGACGCCGATCACCCGGTGGAAGTCGCGCACCATGGCGGGGAAGGGATGCGGGCCCGCCACGGTCCCGAACAGGTAGTGCGTGTGCTCGACGTTGGCGACCCAGTCGCGGAAGGCCTCGTTGATGGCGTCCTTGAGCGTCCGGCTGCCGGACTTCACGGCGATGACCTCGGCGCCGAGCATGCGCATACGGGCGACGTTGAGGGCCTGCCGCTGGGTGTCGATCTCGCCCATGTAGATGGTGCACTCGAGGCCGAAGAGGGCGCAGGCGGTGGCGGTCGCGACGCCGTGCTGGCCGGCTCCGGTCTCGGCGATGACGCGGGTCTTGCCCATGCGCTTGGTGAGCAGGGCCTGGCCGAGCACATTGTTGATCTTGTGCGAGCCGGTGTGGTTCAGGTCTTCGCGCTTGAGGAAGATCCGGGCACCACCGGCGTGTTCGGCGAACCGGGGCACCTCGGTCAGTGCGCTCGGCCGTCCGGTGTAGTTGACGAGCAGGTCGTCCAGCTCGCGTGCGAACTCCGGATCGGACTTCGCCTTGTCGTACTCCACGGCGACCTCGTCCACGGCGGCGACCAGCGCCTCCGGGATGAACTTGCCGCCGAACACGCCGAAGTAGCCCTCGGCAGTGGGGACTTGACCCTCCGGGTCAGGAATGAAGAACTCGCTGGGCATGCGGTTACCTCGCAGGGGCGTGAGGCCCCAGGTCTCGAGTCTGACAATGGTCACGGTATGCCTCGGGTGGGACACCGGCGGGGGCGTCGTCACCTTCGGCGGGAGTCGGTGCCGTCCTGCGCCTCGGCGGACAGTGGCTGCCGCCTGTGCCTCCGGCGGGCTCTGGCTGCCGCCGCGGGGTGGCGGCCCGCCGGAATCCGACGGTCCGAAACCACGGGGCTGGTCGCCGCCTCGGCGGGACAGAGGCGTCCTGACGGGGCGCACCCGGTCCGTGGCGGACCGATGCGCGCCCACAGGGGACGCACCCGGGAACGAACCGGCGGAGCCTACCGGCGGCTCAGAGCTCCGAACAGAGTGGGCGCACGAGGCGCCGACGCCATCGCATCCCGTTGACCTGGCCCGGCTCGTCGCCGATCACGTACCGCACCCGGCGTCCGTGGACCCGGCGGGCGGGTGCCCGGCAGCCGCGCGGGCGGCAGCCTCTGGCGAGGCGGGCGTAGGGGTCGCGGGCCGCCGTGAGGGCCTCGGCGACTGCACGTGCCCCGAGGCGGCCGGGGCGGGTGAGGCCCCGCGGCGCGAGGCCGGCCGAAGTGCCATGACCGACGACAGGGCGCGCCACAAGGCGGTGAGCGACCGCGCATACGCCTAGGCGGGCCTCCCCGGCACGCGGGGCCGCCGCGACCGGGCGCCCTCCGAGAAGGGCCACGCCGTCACTCGGATCGTGCGGTGCAGCCGACCGTACGCGCGCCGAGTCCCCGTCGGGGCGCAGGCCCGGACGGGTGGCGGCGGCGTCGGAAACGGTGTGCACCGGAGCGTCAGCCCCGTCCGTGCCGCAGCGCGGGGTGCGCGCCCGCTGCCACCAGGTCGGAGACCGCTGCCTTCGGGTCGCGGCCCGTGACCAGGGACTCGCCGACCAGGACCGCGTCGGCGCCGGCGTTGGCGTAGGCGATGAGGTCATGGGGGCCGCGGACGCCTGACTCGGCGATCTTGACGATGGTGTCGGGGATCTCGGGGGCGATGCGGTCGAACGTCGAGCGGTCGACCTTCAGAGTCTTCAGGTCCCGGGCGTTGACGCCGATGACTTTCGCGCCGGCCTCCACCGCACGCTCGACCTCGTCCTCGTCGTGCACCTCGACGATCGGTGTGAGCCCGATGGACACGGCGCGCTCGATGAGGGACTCCAGGGCGGGCTGGTCCAGGGCCGCGACGATCAGCAGGGCCAGATCCGCGCCGTACGCCCGCGCCTCCCACAGCTGGTACGACGTGACGATGAAGTCCTTGCGCAGGATTGGGATGTCCACCCGGGCGCGGACGGCCTCCAGATCGGCCAGCGAACCTCCGAAGCGACGCTGCTCGGTCAGTACCGAGATCACCGCCGCGCCGCCCGCCTCGTAGTCCGCCGCAAGCCCTGCCGGGTCGGCGATCGCGGCGAGCGCGCCCTTGGACGGGCTCGAACGCTTCACCTCGCAGATGACCTTGACGCCGTCGCCGCGCAGGGCGGCCACGCCGTCCTTGGCCGCAGGAGCCTTCGCCGCACGCTCCTTGAGCTCGTCGAGGCTGACGTGTGCCTGCCGCTCCGCGAGGTCGGCACGGACTCCGTCGATGATCTCGTCGAGCACACTCACGCGAGCGGCCCCCTTCCTGACGGTGGACGGTTGTAGCTGTCGAGCTGCTGAGCGGTTGATTCGAAGGTCGCCCGCATCAGACGAAACCGATGGTCACTGCGATGGTATCCGCAGGAGGGCTCAGCTCTCGCATCCGGTTGACGGCGGCCCCTCCCCCACCCTCGAACCAGCTTCGCACGGCTCGGGCGGAAGGTACCCCCGTACTGGGCGTTCGCCAGTTGATCAAGGGTGAAGCCAGCCACCGAACGGCAGGTTCCGGACAACCGTGAAGACAAGCAGCAGCGCCCCGAGCCCCCACAGGTGAACGGTCCTCAAGTCGAGGCTCAGCGGGCGGCCCCGGACCGATCGGACCGCCCAGACGATCCACAGCACCGCGAACACGAAGTACGCCACGACCGCGACCGCGTTGGCCTGGAGCGCCGCCGCGAAGTCCCCGTACACGAAGGCGTGCGCACTGCGCAGTCCGCCGCAGCCGGGGCAGTACACGCCCGCGTACTGGAACAGCGGACAAGCGGGGTAGTGCCCCGGCTCGTTCGGATCCACGGCGGCGACGTACGCGAAGGCGCCGACGACGGCCGCGAGCACACCGCCGGGCACGGCGAGCCGCCGCACCACGGATCCGGGAGGGGACGTCGCCCTCTGGCTTTCGGGGTCCACTCAACGCATTCTGCCTCGCGCACAGGAAACCGCGCACAGCAAAAGGCGGCCCCGGCTTCCAGCGCCGGTGCCGCCTTACTCGTCGCCGTGTGGCAGATCAGCTCTCGGAGGCCACCTTGTGCGGCGGGTGGGTGGACTTCGGCTGGCCGAGGCCCGCCGCGCGCATGGCCATGCCGACCACTCCGCCGAGGACGCAGATGACCATGCCGGCCCAGAAGCCCAGCGGGTTGGCCAGCACCATGAAGGCACCCGAGACGCAGAAACCGATGAAGACGATGATGACACCGGTCCAGGCGGCCGGGGTGTGACCGTGGTGGTTGCCCGCCATGACTTGCTCCTCGTTGCTGATTGCGTGTGTGGCTGTATGTGCCTGTGCGAGTCGCCTGAGTGAGTCGGACGCTCGAAGCCCATTGTTCCGCACGCGCGCGTGCGTGTTGATCGGGGGTCCTGCCTCACGCGCCCGCGCCGAGCGGCCTCGGTGAAGTCCGGCGCGGTACCGCGCCCCTGAGGGGGGCCGCAGGCCCTCCTTCAGGGGCGCGGGGCTGTATCGATTTGCGGCTCCGCCGCGCGGGCGCGACAAGCCACAACGAACCCGCAGCTTGAAACCGCGCAACCCAGCGGAGCGCTTACGCTCCTGTCGGGTCCTCGCCGCGGTCCAGCGCCTTCCACATCTCCTCGGGCCGGTCCGGGTCCGCGGCAGGCCTGGGCCTACGGGGCCTGGGGGTGCCGTCCCGCTCGTACCGGCCCGACATGGCCGGCCACAGCCGTCCGTAGCGCAGCGCGAGCAGTCCGGCGAGCAGGAGCAGTACTCCGCCCGCGGCGGCGACGTACGGCCAGGCGGTATGGCTCATGGAGTCGACGGTCGCGGCGGTGTCGCCGGAGGCCTGCGCGGCCTTGTCGTCGAGTGCGGAGCTGTCGGAGGCGCCGAGGAGGGCCGCGGCCACGGTGCCCGCGCCGGAGAGCGCGAGGAGCCCGGCGACCAGGAAGCGCCCGGCACGGCGGACGGCGAAGACGGCGACGAGGGCGGCCAGGCCCACTATGGCGAGGGACGCGGGCACACCCGTGACGTCGCTGCCCGTGGCCTTCAGCGGGAAGTCGCCGCCGGCCACCGTCGCGGTGCCCTCCGACCAGCCCTGCCGCGTGGCGAGCAGCGCCACGGCCGCACCGAGCGCGCCGCACAGCAGGGCGATGGCAAGGCTCCGGCGGCCGGACCGGGCGGGTCCGGCGGCTTCGGATCGGGAGTGAGGTACAGCAGTCACGTACCCCACTATCGCCTGAACCCCGGGCGAACGGTCACCCGGGGCCCACGTGAGAAGTGCCCTATTGTCCGAGCCGGTTCGCCGTGTGCACCGCCCTGAGTACCGCCGCCGCCTTGTTGCGGCACTCGTCGTCCTCGGCCACGGGGTTCGAGTCGGCGACGACTCCGGCGCCGGCCTGCACGTACGCCGTGCCGTCCCGCAGCAGGGCCGTACGGATGGCGATGGCGGTGTCGGAGTCGCCCGCGAAGTCGAGGTAGCCGACGCAGCCGCCGTACACGCCGCGGCGGCTCGGCTCCAGCTCGTCGATGATCTGCATCGCGCGGGGCTTGGGGGCGCCGGAGAGGGTGCCCGCGGGGAAGCAGGCGGTCAGGACGTCGAAGGCCGTACGCCCCTGTGCGACCTTGCCGGTCACCGTCGAGACGATGTGCATGACGTGCGAGTACCGCTCGATGGACATGAAGTCGACGACCTCGACGGAACCCGGCTCGCAGACGCGGCCCAGGTCGTTGCGTCCGAGGTCGACGAGCATCAGGTGCTCGGCGCGTTCCTTGGGGTCGGCGAGGAGTTCGTCGGCGAGGGCCTGGTCCTCCTGCGGGGTCGCGCCGCGCGGTCGCGTACCGGCGATGGGGTGCACCATCGCGTGCCCGTCCTCGACCTTGACGAGGGCCTCCGGGGAGGAGCCCACGACGTCGAAGCCGTCGAAGCGGAAGAGGTACATGTACGGGGAGGGGTTGGTGGCCCGCAGTACGCGGTAGACGTCCAACGCGCTTGCCGTGCAAGGGGTTTCGAAGCGCTGGGAGGGTACGACCTGGAAGGCCTCGCCTGCCCGGATGCGCTCCTTGATGTCCTCGACGGCGACCTGGTAGTCGGGGCCGCCCCACAGCGCGGTGTACTCGGGGAGTTCGGAGGGCGGGAGTGCGGCCGGGGGCTGGGAGACGGCGTGCGAGAGGTCGGCCTCCATGGCGTCCAGGCGGGCGACGGCGTCCGCGTAGGCCTCGTCGACGCCCGTGTCGAGGTCGTTGTGGTTGATCGCGTTGGCGATCAGCAGGACCGTGCCGTCCCAGTGGTCCAGGACCGCGAGGTCGCTGGTGAGCAGCATGGTCAGCTCGGGAAGTTTCAGGTCGTCGCGCTCGCCGGGGCCGATCTTCTCCAGGCGGCGCACGATGTCGTAGCCGAGATAGCCGACCATGCCGCCGGTGAACGGGGGCAGTCCGCTGTCGTGGACGAGGTCGTGCGGGGTGTGCAGCGCCTCGACGGTGGCGCGCAGGGCGGCGAGCGGGTCGCCGCCGACGGGGACGCCGACGGGCGGGGTGCCGAGCCAGTGCGCCTGCCCGCCACGCTCGGTGAGAGTCGCGGCGGAGCGGACGCCCACGAAGGAGTAACGGGACCAGGAGCGGCCGTTCTCGGCGGACTCCAGCAGGAAGGTGCCGGGCCGCTCGGCGGCGAGCTTGCGGTAGAGCGCGACGGGTGTGTCGCCGTCCGCGAGGAGCTTGCGGCTGACGGGGATGACACGCCGGTCGGTGGCCAGCTTGCGGAACGTCTCGAGGTCCATGGCCGCTGACCTTACTGACCGAGGGACTGTACGTGGGACACGGCGTCCTCGATCAGGACGTCGGCGTCGAAGCAGGTGCGGGCACCCGTGTGGCAGGCGGCGCCCACTTGGTCGACCTTGACCAGGACGGTGTCGGCGTCGCAGTCGAGGGCGACGGACTTGACGTGCTGGACGTGCCCGGAGGTGTCGCCCTTGACCCAGTACTCCTGGCGGCTGCGCGACCAGTAGGTGCAGCGGCCCGTGGTCAGTGTGCGGTGCAGCGCCTCGTCGTTCATCCAGCCCAGCATCAGCACCTCTCCGGTGTCGTACTGCTGGGCGATCGCGGGGACGAGCCCGTCCGTGCTGCGCTTGAGGCGCGCGGCGATGGCGGGATCCAGGTTGCTGGGCGGGGGCACGCGGGTCATGGGAGCCATTGTGCCGCGCTCGTACGGGCCGTTCGGCGGGCGTCCACTGTCCGGACCGCGAAGCCGGTCGTAGGCTGGCAGACATGTCGACCCATGCAAAGCGTGAACGACTCCTCCTCGCCGACCTGTTGGAAGCCTCGGGCCCGGATGCCCCGACCCTGTGCGAGGGCTGGAACACCCGGGATCTGGCCGCCCATGTGGTGGTGCGCGAGCGCCGCCCGGACGCAGCGGGCGGCACCCTGATCAAACAGCTCGCGCCGCGCCTGGACCGGGTGATGGCGGAGTTCACCGAGAAGCCGTACGAGGAACTGATCCAGCTGATCCGTACCGGCCCGCCCCGCTTCTCGCCCTTCTCTCTCAAGCAGATCGACGAGGCGGCGAACACGGTCGAGTTCTACGTCCACACCGAGGACGTACGGCGCGCGCAGCCGAACTGGACCCCGCGCGAACTGGACCCCGTCTTCCAGGACGCCCTCTGGTCCCGCCTGGAGCGAACGGCCCGCCTCGTGGGCCGCAGCGTCCCGACCGGCCTGGTGCTGCGCCGCCCGGACGGCCAGACGGCGGTGGCCCACCGCGGCACCCCGGTGGTGACAGTGACCGGCGAGCCATCCGAGCTGCTGATGTTCACCTACGGCCGCTTGAACGAGGCCGACGTGGAACTGGAAGGCGACAAGGCCGCGATCGCGAAGCTGCACGAGACGAAACAGCTGGGGATCTAGGCGGGGACTGATACGCGCAGGAAGGCCGCGCAACGAGCGTTGCGCGGCCTTCCTCGTCCATCCTGTCTACGCGGCCCAGTCGCGCAGCAAACGGGCCGCTTCCGTGAGGTCGGCCTCGTCGCTGCGGATGTCGGCTACGAGTTTCGCAACCTCGCCGTACGACAGCTCGAACGGCATCCCGGACTGCTCCATGTACTCCCAGGCGCAGGCGATGCCGATCGAGGCGTTGTAGTCGCTGAAGGGTCGCAGCCTCAGGGCGGTGTGCAGGAAGGTCGCCGCCCGTGCGGGGATCTCCTCGTAGTAGGGCTCGCCTGCGACACGTTCGTACCTGTGCCGTTCGGCCATGCAGTGCAACGCGCCCCAGTCGCGGATCGGCGTGTTCTGTGGCGAGACGTTCACCTGGATGTTGAGGACCCATCCGGTGTCCACGTAGAGGGTCACCGCAGGCCCTTCGGGAAGCGCTCGTCGAAGTCCGCCATGATCTCCCGGGCCTTCTTCGACGCCCCCTCGACGAACCGCTGCTTCTGCCGTCGACGCACGACATCCTCGGTCAGTATGTCGTGCGCCAGCCGCTTGATCGCGACGCCCTGTTCCTTGGCTTCGGCGCGCAGCTCGGCCAGCTCTTCCTCGGTGAACTCGATCGTGATTCCAGGCATGCGATCACGATAGCCACGAAAGAAACCTGATTACTACCAAATTCACTACCAAGAGTGATACCTCGAACTACCGTACGGGGTGCCCCGACCCCCGCAGCGTCTCCTTCACCTCGCCGATCCGCAGGTCCCCGAAGTGGAAGACGGAGGCCGCGAGTACCGCGTCCGCGCCCGCGGTGATCGCCGGCGGGAAGTCGGCGAGCCGCCCGGCTCCGCCACTGGCGATCAGCGGGACGGTGACGTGCCCCCGTACCGCTTCGATCATCTCGATGTCGTAGCCGTCCTTCGTACCATCCGCGTCCATCGAGTTGAGCAGGATCTCGCCCGCGCCCAACTCGGCCGCCTGATGCGCCCATTCGACGGCGTCGATGCCCGTGCCCTTGCGACCACCGTGCGTCGTCACCTCGAAGCTTCCGGACGGCGTCCTGCGCGCGTCGACCGACAGGACCAGGACCTGGCGGCCGAAGCGTTCGGCGATCTCGCGGATCAGCTCCGGACGGGCGATCGCCGCGGTGTTCACGCCCACCTTGTCCGCGCCCGCCCGCAGCAGTTTGTCGACGTCCTCGGTGGTACGGACCCCACCGCCGACCGTCAGCGGAATGAACACCTGTTCCGCCGTGCGCCGCACCACGTCGTACGTCGTCTCGCGGTTGCCCGACGACGCCGTGATGTCCAGGAACGTCAACTCGTCGGCGCCCTCGGCGTCGTACACCTTGGCCATCTCGACGGGGTCGCCCGCGTCGCGCAGGTTCTGGAAGTTGACGCCCTTGACGACCCGGCCGTTGTCTACGTCCAGGCAGGGGATGACTCGGACCGCCAGAGTCATGGATTCACGGCTCCTCACCAGCAAAAATGCGCTTCTAGCCTCTGAAGGCTTCCAGTTCCACTTCGACCAGGATGCGCGGATCGACGAAGCCGTCCACGATCAGCAGGGTCGAGACTGGGCGTACGGAGTCGAAGAGCTCCTTGTGGGCCCGGCCCACCTCGTCCACGTCCCGCGCGTGGGTGAGATACAACCGCGTACGGAGAACGGATTCGACGTCGAGCCCGAACTCGCCTATCGCGTCCAGAGCGTTGGCGAACGCCACCCTGGCCTGCTCGTACGGGTCGCCCTCCCCGTACAGCACGCTGCCCTTGAAAGACGTCGTGCCCGCCACCAGGACTCGGTCGCCCGCCGCGACGGCGCGTGCGAAACCGAAGGACTCCTCCCAGGGGCTTTCGCTCTGCACGCGCCGCACGGCATCGCTCATGACGCCACAGCCTCCAAGGCCTCTTCCAGGGTGAACGCCTTCGCGTACAGGGCCTTCCCGACGATGGAGCCCTCGACACCGAGAGGTACGAGCTCGGCGATGGCCCGCAGGTCGTCCAGGGAGGACACCCCGCCGGAGGCCACCACCGGGCGGTCCGTCGCCGCGCACACATTGCGCAGCAGCTCCAGGTTCGGGCCCTGCAGCGTGCCGTCCTTGGCGATGTCCGTCACCACGTAGCGTGCGCAGCCCTCCTTGTTGAGGCGCTCCAGCGTCTCGTACAGGTCGCCGCCGTCACGGGTCCAGCCGCGCCCGCGCAGCGTCGTACCGCGTACGTCGAGACCGACCGCGATCTTGTCGCCGTGCTCGGCGATGACCTTGGCGACCCACTCGGGAGTCTCCAGGGCGGCCGTGCCCAGGTTCACACGCGTACAGCCGGTGGCCAGGGCGGCGGCCAGCGAAGCGTCGTCCCGAATGCCGCCGGACAGCTCGACCTTGATGTCCATCGCCTTCGCGACCTCGGCGATCAACCCACGGTTGTCGCCCGTCCCGAACGCCGCGTCCAGGTCCACCAGATGCAGCCACTCGGCACCTGCCCGCTGCCAGGCGAGAGCGGCCTCCAGAGGAGAGCCGTACGAGGTCTCCGTACCGGACTCGCCGTGCACCAGGCGGACCGCCTGGCCGTCACGGACGTCGACGGCGGGGAGGAGTTCGAGCTTCCCAGAGGGATTCGACGTCATCAGAGGGTTCCGATCCAGTTCTTCAGCAGCTGCGCTCCGGCGTCGCCGGACTTCTCGGGGTGGAACTGCGTCGCCCACAGGACGCCGTTCTCCACGGCCGCCACGAAGGGCTTGCCGTGCGTCGACCAGGTCACCACGGGCGCCCGCATCGCCGCGTTCGCGGTCTCCATGGACCAGTCGTGGACGGCGTACGAGTGCACGAAGTAGAAGCGGGCGTCGGCATCCAGGCCCGCGAACAGCTCCGAACCGGCCGGTGCCGTCACGGTGTTCCAGCCCATGTGCGGCACGATGTCGGCCTGGAGCGGCTCGACCGAGCCGGGCCACTCGTCCATGCCCTCGGTCTCCACGCCGTGCTCGATGCCGCGCGCGAAGAGGATCTGCATACCGACGCAGATGCCCATCACCGGGCGCCCGCCCGACAGCCGGCGATCGATGATCCAGTCGCCGCGGGCTTCCGTCAGTCCCTGCATACAGGAGGCGAAGGCGCCGACTCCCGGCACCAGCAGCCCGTCCGCGTTCATGGCCTTGTCGAAGTCGCGGGTTATCTCGACGTCGGCACCTGCGCGCGCGAGAGCACGTTCGGCGGACCGTACGTTCCCAAAGCCGTAGTCAAAGACGACCACTCGTTTTGAAGGAGTACTCAATTCCACACCTCCAGCCGGAGGATCCCCGCCACGAGACACATCGCGGCACCGATGGAGAGCAGCACGATGAGGCTCTTCGGCATCTGCTGCTTGGCGAAGGAGATGATGCCGCCGACCAGGAAGAGCCCGACGACGATCAGTACGGTGGACAGGCCGTTCATGGCTTTACAGTGCGCCCTTCGTGGACGGAAGGATGCCGGCGGCCCGCGGGTCACGCTCGGAGGCGTAACGCAGCGCCCGCGCCAGCGCCTTGAACTGGCACTCCACGATGTGGTGCGCGTTGCGCCCGTAGGGCACGTGTACGTGCAGCGCGATCTGCGCCTGGGCGACGAAGGACTCCAGGATGTGCCGCGTCATCGTGGTGTCGTACTCGCCGATCATCGGCGCCATCTTCTCGGGCTCCGTGTGCACGAGGTAGGGGCGGCCGGAGAGGTCGACGGTCACCTGGGCGAGCGACTCGTCCAGCGGGACCGTGCAGTTGCCGAAGCGGTAGATCCCCACCTTGTCGCCGAGCGCCTGCTTGAAGGCGGCGCCCAGCGCGAGGGCCGTGTCCTCGATGGTGTGGTGCGAGTCGATGTGCAGGTCGCCCTCGGTCTTCACGGTCAGGTCGAACAGACCGTGACGGCCGAGCTGGTCGAGCATGTGGTCGTAGAAGCCGACGCCCGTCGACACATCGACCTTGCCGGTGCCGTCGAGGTCGATCTCGACGACGACGGACGTCTCTTTGGTGTTCCGTTCGACACGGCCTACGCGGCTCATGCGTTCTGCTCCTTCTTGAGTTCACGTACCGCGTCGAGGAACGCGTCGTTCTCTTCGGGCGTACCGGCGCTGACCCGCAGCCATCCCGGTACGCCGTTGTCCCGGACCAGGACGCCCCGGTCGAGGATCTTCTGCCAGACCTCATGGGCGTCGGCGAACCGCCCGAACTGCACGAAGTTGGCGTCGGACTCGGTCACTTCGTAGCCGATCGACCGCAGCTCGCCCACCAGCCGGTCCCGCTCGGCCTTCAGCTGCTCGACGTACTTCAGCAGCGTCTCGGTGTGCTCCAGGGCGGCCAGCGCGGTCGCCTGCGTGACCGCCGAAAGGTGATACGGCAGCCGTACGAGCTGGACGGCGTCCACCACCGCCGGGTGCGCGGCGAGATAGCCGAGGCGCAGCCCGGCCGCGCCGAACGCCTTCGACATGGTCCGCGAGACGACCAGATGCGGCCGGCCTTCGAGCAGCGGCAGCAGCGAGTCGCCGTGGCTGAACTCGATGTACGCCTCGTCCACGACCACCATGGACGGCTTCGCCGCCTGCGCGGCCTCGTACAGCGCGATGACCGTCTCGGGCGGAACGGCGTTGCCCGTGGGGTTGTTGGGGGTCGTGATGAAGACGACGTCGGGCCGGTTCTCGGCGATCGACTCCTCGGCGGCGGCGAGATCGATCGTGAAGTCCTCGTTGCGTGGCCCGGAGATCCAGCCCGTCCCCGTACCGCGCGCGATCAGGCCGTGCATCGAGTACGAGGGCTCGAAGCCGATCGCCGTACGGCCGGGCCCGCCGAAGGTCTGCAGCAGTTGCTGGATGACCTCGTTCGAGCCGTTGGCCGCCCATACGTTCTCGAGGCCGACCGCGAACTTACCGGTGTCCGTCAGGTACTTGGCCAGTTCGGTACGCAGCTCCACCGCGTCCCGGTCGGGGTAGCGGTTGAGGTTCCGGGCGGCTTCGCGCACCCGCTCGGCGATCCGCTCGACGAGGGGTTCGGGCAGTGCGTACGGGTTCTCGTTGGTGTTCAGGCGTACGGGGACGTCGAGTTGGGGCGCGCCGTAGGGGGACTTGCCGCGCAGCTCGTCCCGGACGGGAAGTTCGTCCCAGGGGGACATGGAGGGGCTGCCAAAGGAACTCACTTGCCGGGCACCTTCCACTCGAAGCGTGCCTTGATGGCCGCACCGTGCGCAGGCAGGTCCTCGGCCTCGGCGAGCGTCACCACGTGGTGCGCCACCTCGGCGAGGGCCTCGCGCGTGTAGTCGACGATGTGGATGCCACGCAGGAAGGACTGGACGCTGAGCCCCGAGGAGTGGCAGGCGCAACCGCCGGTCGGCAGGACGTGGTTGGAGCCCGCCGCGTAGTCGCCCAGCGAGACGGGCGCCCAGGGGCCGATGAAGATCGCGCCCGCGTTCGTCACGCGGTCGGCCACCGAGCCGGCGTCGGCCGTCTGGATCTCCAGGTGCTCCGCGCCGTACGCGTTCACGACCCGCAGGCCTTCGTCCACACCGGAGACCAGCACGATCGCGGACTGCCGGCCCGCGAGCGCCGGGGTGATCCGGTCCTCGATGTGCTTGGTGGCCGCGACCTGCGGCTGAAGCTCCTTCTCGACCGCGTCGGCCAGCGCCACGGAGTCCGTGACGAGGACGGCCGCCGCGAGCGGGTCGTGCTCGGCCTGGCTGATCAGGTCGGCGGCGACGTGCACCGGGTCGGCGGTCTCGTCGGCGAGGACCGCGATCTCGGTCGGGCCGGCCTCGGAGTCGATGCCGATCTTGCCGGTGAAGTAGCGCTTGGCGGCGGCGACCCAGATGTTGCCGGGGCCGGTGACCATGTTGGCGGGCGGGCAGGACTCGGTGCCGTACGCGAACATCGCGACGGCGGTCGCACCGCCGGCCGCGTACACCTCGTCGATCCCGAGCAGTGCGCACGCGGCGAGGATCGTGGGGTGCGGCAGGCCGCCGGCTGGGTCATTTTCAAAAGCGGGGGCCTGCGCCGGAGAGGCGAGGGCGATCGACTGGACGCCGGCCTCCTGCGCGGGCACCACGTTCATGATCACGGAGGAGGGGTAGACGGACCGGCCGCCGGGCGCGTACAGACCGACCCGATCGACCGGCACCCACTTCTCGGTCACCGAACCGCCGGGCACAACCTGGGTGGTGTGCGTCGTGCGGCGCTGCTCGCGGTGGACGATGCGGGCGCGGCGGATGGACTCCTCCAGGGCCGCGCGGACGGCGGGGTCGAGCTCCGCGAGGGCCCGCTCGATCGCCGCGGTGGGTACGCGCACCTGGTCCAGCCGTACGCCGTCGAACTTCTCCGCGTAGTCGATCAGCGCCGCGTCGCCCCGATGATGCACGGCCTCGCAGATCGGACGCACCTTCTCCAGGGCGGCCGAGACGTCGAAGTCGGCTCGGGGCAGCAGGTCGCGCAGGGCGGGGCCCTCGGGGAGGGCATCGCCGCGCAGATCGATTCGAGAGATCACGTGGCCAATTCTCTCAGACGGCGATCGAGCGCCGGACGGCTGTATCAATCGCTGATACGACACCCTCCCCGAACCCACCCCGACGGATCGCATTCACCATGAGTGTTCAAGCCGTCACTCAGCGGGCATCACCTGAACGACTGTACGAAACCCGCGAGTAGCCAGGGGAGGAAGGAAGAGCCGTGGCCGAGGGTGCCGCCATCCGGCACGGGATCCGGGACGCGGATCCGCCGGACGATCTGACCGCCGCCGAGACGGGAATGTGGCAGGCGTTCCGCAACGGCAGCATGTACGACCTGCGCACCGGGGACACCACCGCGGACGATCCGCACGGCGGCCGTCCATGGGGCCCGGAGCGGAGTGTGAGGGCGCGCGTCGTGGCCATGCTGCTGCTGAACGGACCGCCCGCGCTGGACGGCCGCGTCTCGTCCCTGAAGCTGACCGGCATCCGGATCACCGGCGTACTCGATCTCGCGGGCGGCACGATCGTCCCGTATGTCGAGATGAAGGGCTGCCGTTTCGAGAAGGAACTCCTGCTGCCGGAGGCCCGGTTCACGACCGTGCGCCTGGTCGGCTGCTCGGTGCCACGGTTGGAGGCGGCCCGGCTGCACACCGAGGGCGATCTGCATCTGCCGCGCTGCCGCTTCCACAACGGCGTACGCCTCACCGACGCGCACATCGGCACGGATCTGCTGCTCAACCAGGCCGTGGTCCACCGGGACCGGCACGGCCGCTCGATCACCGGCGACGGGATGACCGTCGGCCAGGACCTGCAGGCCGAAATGCTGGAGTCCGACGGCGAGTTGAGCCTGCGCGGCGCCACGGTGGGCGTCTCGCTCAGTCTGCGCGGCAGCCGGCTGAAGAACCCGCACGACCGGCTGGCGCTGAACGCCCCTCAGCTGACCGTCGAGCGCACGCTCTATATGACGCCCGCGGGCGTCGGCAATCCGCAGCAGACCAGCGGCAGAACTCCGGCGCGTGGGACGCGGGTGCAGCGGTTCGCGTGCGAGGGCGGAATCCGCCTGGACGACGGGCGGTTCGGGGACGCGGTGGACTTCGAGCAGGCCCGCTTCGTCCTCAGGGACGACCAGGAGATATCGCTGCGCCGCGTGCAGGTTCCCGAGCTGCGCTTCCTCGGGGAGCGGCCGCGACGCGGGCGGATCGTGCTGTCCGGCGCCCGGGTCGTCAACCTCATGGATGCGGCGAGCAGTTGGCCGGGCGCGGGCCAGCTGCAGATGGGCGGCTTCCAGTACGAGAGCCTCGTGCCGCGCGGCCCGTTCCCGCTGGCCCGGCGCCTGGAGTGGGTGGCCGCGGCGACCCCCGAGTACAGCCCGGAGCCGTACGAGCGCCTGGCGGCCGTGCTGCGCGACGGCGGCGAGGACGAGGACGCGCGCGAAGTGCTGCTCGCCAAGCAGCGCCACCGCCGCGAGTTCCTGCCGCCCGCGGCCAGACTCTGGGGGTACGTACAGGACTGGACGGTCGCCTACGGGTACCGGCCGGGACGGGCCGCCGTATGGATGGCGGTGCTGTGGGCGGCGACCTCCCTCGCCTTCCGCCATGCCGACCACCCGCCGATCAAGACGGGCGAGCATCCGCCGTGGAACCCCTCCCTCTTCGCCCTGGACCTGCTCCTGCCCGTCATCGACCTCGGCCAGGTGGGCTACTGGCAGCTGCACGGCAGCTGGCAGTGGCTGGCCGCGGCGGTGATCCTGCTCGGCTGGATCCTGGCGACGGCGGTGGCGGCAGGCGCGACACGGCTCCTGCGCCGGGGCTGAACCGTAATCTGAACACGCACAACCCTGGCCGCAGTTCGGCCGTCTTCTCACCGAACCATCAATTGAGCAACCACGACGGCGAGCATTGGGTCCGCGAGAGCGGCGCCGGTTTAGGCGCAAAAGACAGTCGCAGAGGGGAGCACTTCCATGGCCTTACTGCGCGCGTTCGTCCGTACCGCCCGGATGGCACGGAACACCTCCCGGCTCGCCGCCGGTCTGCCCGGCGACGACGAGGTCCTGCTCGACGCCGCGGACGAGCGGCTCGCGCCGGCGCTGGTCGCCGCGGGCCAGGGCGAGTACGAGCCCGCGGCCAAACTGCTCGCCACCACGCGCGAGGCCGCCGAGTGGGAGAACCGCGACCGGTACGCGACGCGCCTCGCCGCCTTCGCCCGCTCCCGGCCCGAGTGGTTCGCGCTCTGGCGGTACGCGGCCCCGCACGACCCCGACGCGCTACTGATCAAGGCCGAGCTGGCGATGTGCCGGGGCTGGGAGTCACCGGCCCGCGCCGAACTGCTGCGCCAGGTCGCGCCGTTGATCGCCACGGCCGCCGAGGGCGACCCGCGCGATCCGGTGCCGTGGCGGATCGCGCTGGACCACGCCCGGGGCACGAACGCGTCGCACACCGAGTTCGAGGAGCTGTGGGCTCAGGCCGTACGCCGCTCCCCGCACCACTACGGCTGCCACGTTTCCGCCCTCCAGTACCTGTCTGCCGCGTGGTACGGCTCGCACCGCGAGTGCTTCGACTTCGCCGAGCGGGCCGCGCAGGACGCGCTGCCGGGCTCCCTCGTCCAAGCACTGCCCGTGCGCGCGGCCTTCGCGTATCTGACCGAGGAGGGCGGCAGATCCACGGTGCCGCGCGACCGCCTGGACGCGGCGGCCGATCTCGCGATCGCCCTGTCGCAGGAGTACGCGCCCGCCGACCCGTGGCCCGCCCAGGTCCGCAACCTGCTCACCTACGTGCTGGTCCGGCTCGAACGCTGGGAGGACGCGCTGGCGCAGCTGCGCCGGATCGGGCCGTACGCCACCTCGTTCCCCTGGGACCGGATCTCGGACGACCCGCTCGGGCAGTTCCTCGAACTCCGGGACGGTGTACGGCTGGAAGTGGCCGCGCGCACGCCGTTCAAGCTACGGAGCGCGGCGCCCGCGCGTCCGCTGAGTGACCACGGCGAACCTGCCCATCCCGGAGACCATTAGGCTTTTGCGTCGTGACCACCGTCCGGCTTCCCCTCTTCCCCCTGAACACGGTGCTGTTCCCGGGCCTCGTGCTGCCCCTGAACATTTTCGAGGAGCGCTATCGCGCCATGATGCGTGAGTTGCTGAAGACTCCCGAGGACGAACCGCGCCGGTTCGCCGTCGTCGCCATCCGCGACGGCCACGAGGTCGCGCCCAGCGCTCAAGGGCTGCCGGACCAGACGGCCGTACCGGAGCGCGGGCCCGCGGCCGGTTTCGGCGACGATCCCGCCGGGGCCTTCCACAAGGTGGGCTGCATCGCGGACGCGGCGACCATCCGGGAGCGGGCCGACGGCAGCTTCGAGGTGCTGGCCACCGGGACGAGGCGCGTACGGCTGCTCTCGGTGGACGCGTCCGGCGCATTCCTGACGGCCGAGCTGGAAGAGCTGGAGGAGGACCCGGGCGAGGAGGCGGGGGCGCTGGCCGAGGGGGTACTGCGGGCCTTCCGTCAGTACCAGAAGCGGCTGGCCGGGGCTCGCGAACGGTCCCTGTCGACCGGGGGCGAGCTGCCGGACGAGCCGTCCGTCGTCTCCTACCTGGTCGCGGCGGCGGCGATGCTCGACGTACCGGCGAAACAGCGCCTGCTGCAGGCCCCGGACACGGCGTCACGCCTGCGCGAGGAGCTGAAATTGCTGCGCGCGGAGACGGCGATCATCCGTAATCTGCCGTCACTGCCCGCGACGGAGCTGACTCGCGGGCCGACGAGTCTCAACTGACGTAAGGCTTGGTTCCGTTGGCGAAGAAGTCGAAGAAGCAGCAACCCGGGGGAACCCCCGCCACGGTGGCGCTCACCGCTGCCGGGGTCGAGTTCACGGTGCACGCGTACGAGCACGACCCCTCCCACCCCTCATACGGCGAGGAGGCGGCCGAGGCGATGGGCGTGTCCCCCGAGCGGGTCTTCAAGACCCTGGTGGCGGACGTCGACGGAGCCCTGACGGTCGCCGTGGTCCCGGTCGCGGGCTCACTGGACCTGAAGGCGCTGGCGGCGGCGGTGGGCGGCAAACGCGCCACGATGGCCGACCCGGCGGCGGCAGAGCGCACGACGGGCTACGTCCGCGGCGGCATCTCCCCCCTCGGCCAACGCAAGAAACTCCGCACGATCCTCGACTCCTCGGCCTCGGTCCACCCCACGATCTGCGTATCGGCAGGCCGCCGCGGCCTGGAAGTCGAACTCTCCCCGAGGGACCTGGCCGAGCTCACGGAAGCGACCTCGGCGCCGGTGGCCCGCACGTGACCTCTCGACGAATGCCGCACTTTCGGCTAAACCGAGAACATGTCGAAGAAAACACGCAAACGTAAGTGGCGCATGAAGAAGGGCCGCTCGAATCATGGGCATAGGCCCGCGTAGGGATAAGGGCGGTTGGTGCCGCTGAGGCGGCACCAACCGCCCGCCTGCACACCCACACCCACCTGCACTATTCAGCCAAGCCCAGCCACAACCAGCCCGTCCGGTGCTTGAGGACGAGGCCGTTCAGGCCGACGCGGGGTCTGGGGGCGCAGCCCCCAGCGGGGTCCAGGGGCGGAGCCCCTTGGTATGGGACGGGTAGGGGCGGCGGGGGCGAAAACCCGTGGCGCCCAGCCCCCGCAAGAACCCCGCCCCTACGCCGGAGGCGCCCCGTAAGGGCTCTGCTGATACGGATCCGGTTCAGGGTCCCGCGGCCCGAACAACGCCGTCAGCCCCAGGTGAACCACCAGCGCCGCCACGGACCAGGCCAGCAACGCCCCCTTCGCCTCAAGCTCCAGCGGCGCCGCGAACGTGACCCCCCGGCCCACCTCCCGAGCATGCGCCGCCACATCCTGCGTAGGCCCGAGCCAGACCCCGAGCCGCCAGGCAAGCAACGAACCGAGCACACCCCCGACCGTGAGCGCGACAACGACCCCGATCCCCCCGCGTCGCCGCAGCGCGAACACGACCAGCGCACTCACCAGCCCGAACCCGAGCGCGAGCAGAGTGAACGTCCCGTCCACCGCGATGGCCTGCTCCCCCTCCGTGTCCTTGAGATAGACCGCGGACGCGTCCGAGACCAACGGCACCTCAGGAGCGAGCCACCACCACAGCACCCCGAGCAACGCCCCGCCGACCGCCATCGCGAACGCGATGACAGCGGCCTCCCGCACTTCGGTCTTCATCCCGAGGCCGTCCTCCTGATAACCGACGGATCCGCCCGCACCAGCAGCGGCGGCGGGCGGCGGCGCCTGCCAGGCAGGGTGCGGAGACTGCTGATCCGGAGACTGCTGATCCGGAGACTGCTGATCCGGAGAAGGGCGATGCGGCGGCTGGGGCGGAGTAAGCGGTGCGGTCACCCTGACATCGTGCCAGGCTCGGCTGTGGGCCGCGTCATCGGACGGCGGCCCGACGATAGGCCCAGGTCGCGACAGCCAGCGAGACGACCCCGACCCCCGCGCACACGGCGAGGTCGAGCACGACGATCCCCCAGTCGGGATTCGCCCCGAAGGTCAACCCGAAGGCCTCGACACCGTACGTGGACGGCAGCAGATCCCGCGCGTACTGGACGACGGCAGGCAGCCGGTCCGCCGGCAGCACCCCGAGCAGCAGCGCCGCCGACATCCCCAACTGCCCGAGCAGCGTGGCGAGTTCGGGCCGCGGCGCCAGCAGCCCGAGCGCGGCTCCGAGCCCGGCGAGCGCCGCACCGGCGAGCGGGATCACGGCGGCGAGGATCCACAGATTCGCCATCGGCAGGCCGAACAGCACACACCCGAAGACGGCGGTGACCACGGTCCCCGGCACGGTGAAGGAGGCGTACGCACCCGCCGCACCCAGCACCACCGCCGCCGGCGGCACCGGCAACGTCGCGTAATGATCGAGCCCACCGCTCGCACGCAGCTGCCCGAAGTACTGAGCGAGCAGATTCAGCGCGACGAACGCGACGACGAGCACCGACGAGCCCGCCACCACGGCCCGCGCCTCGCCCCCGCCGTCCACCACCCCGCGCATCAGGACCATGATCCCGATCGACTGGAAGGTGGCCACGAACAGCAGCGGAATCCGCGCGACCCGCGCCCGGGACAGCTGAGCCCGGTACACGGCGCACAGCGCGGGCCACAGCCGGGCACGCGGCCCGAGCTCGGCGGCTTGTTGCGCGACGGCGTCCTCGACGGGGAGGGCGCGGCCCGGCAGGACCTCGGCGGGTACGACACTCACGTCGAGCGGCTCCTGTTCGCTTCAGCTGTCGTCCTGTTCCGTACGGCCAGAGCGGCCCGAACACTCACGCCTTGACCAACCCCCGTACATTGCCGGCGCTCCCGCCCAGCGCCAGATACACGTCTTCGAGGCTCGGTGTGGCGAGCGTGAAGTCGTCCAGGGCGGCGAACGCGGCCCCGCCCGTGACGGCGGCGACGGCCGCGCGGGCCTCCTCGGGGGCGAGGCGCAGCGCCCAGCGGCGGCCGGACTCGACGGCACGGTCGCGCAGCGCGGCGACCTCGGGAACGTCGAGAGGCGCGCGCTCGCGCCAGACGAGTTCGAGGCGCACCTCGCCCGCGACCTGCTCCTTCAGCCCGGAGGGGGTGTCGCAGGCGATGACACGGCCCTGGTCCATCACGGCGACACGGTCGAGAACCGTCTCGGCCTCGATGACGTTGTGGGTGACCAGGAGAACCGTCGTGCCGTTGTCGGCCCGGCGCCGGTCGACGGCGCCCCAGACGGCGCGACGGGCGATCGGGTCCATGCCGGCGGTCGGCTCGTCGAGTACGAGCAGCGGCCGCTCACCCACGAGTGTGGCGGCGAAGCAGGCGAGCCGCCGCTGCCCGCCGGACAGTTTCCGCAGCGGCCGCGATGCGAGGGCAGTGAGACCCAGCTCCTCGAGGACGGTGTCCCGCTCGGCCCGCGCGCTGCGCACATCGAGCCCGCGCAGCCGCCCGGTGGTCTCCGCGGCGAGCGACACCGTCAGCTCGTCGAGCGCGGTGGACTCCTGTCCGAGGTACGCGAGGATCCGCGCCGCCCGCTCGGGATGGCGCACGACGTCGTGCCCGAGGATCTCGACACTGCCTCGATCGGGACGCATCAGGCCGGTCAGCTGCCGTACGAGGGTGGACTTCCCGGCGCCGTTGGGCCCGAGCAGCCCGAAGATCTCGCCGCGCCGGATGTCGATCCGTACGCCGTCGGTGGCCCGCACCTCGGGTGTCCCGGGTGCCCCGCGCCGTCCGCGCACCGCCGGATAGGTCTTGGTCAGATCCCGCACCGCGCACACGACATCCCCACCGTGCCCGTGCCGGGCTGTCTGTGCGGTGCGCGTACTCACGAGGGACGAGACTACGGGGTCGCGGGCGCCGCATCGCGCTCGGGGCACCATCGGGGTCGAAACCGGGACACCGCGGGGCCTGCCGCTCCACTCCCCGGCGGGCGCGTGCTCCGCGCCCCGCAAGGGGCGCGGGGAACTGCGCGACCAGCCACAACGAACCCGCAGTCGCCTACGAACAAAACCCCCCCGAGCTACTAGGCGCTCACTCCCCCGCGGGAGCGTGTTCCGCAGCCGTCCGTACATCGATCTCCCGCCAGAACCCGGCCCGGATCGCGTACCGATCATGCTCGTCGATCTGGTCGTCCTTGTGCGCGAGCAGCCCGAACCGCGCCGCGTACCGCAACAGCTCCCCGTCGATCCGGTGCGGCACCCGCGGATACATCGTGGACAGCTTCTGCAGATGCGCCGGATCGGACAGCCGTCCCATCCAGCGCCGGGCGAACACCTGCCCGACCTCGTACGGATCCCCGCTCACCGCCGTGATGTCCTCCTCGCGGTCGGCCCACCGCTGCTCGGCCGTGGTGAGCTGCGCGAGCGTCGGCAACGCGGCCGCGTCCGCGGACTCGGCGGCGCCGGGCCGGTCGACCCACCCCTTGTCGGAGGACCACCGCAGCGTGGCGTTGGCGGGGGCATGCTGGGTGGCCTGCGCACCGGGCGCGCGCAACGCCGCCAGATCCTTCGGCGTCGGCACCCCCTTCGCGGCCGACCCCCGTTCCTGGGTGCCGTTCTCACTCGGCGCCGGCTGCGAGTGGTCCTGCTCCCGCGCGTCCCGCTCGCTCCTGGAGGGCATCGCGGACTCGGGCAGCGGCGCGGAGAGGATCGCGGCGATCTCGGGCCGCGGCGCGGGCTGCGGCGCGCAGATCCCGCCGAACTCCTTGGCCCGTACGGCCTTGGTGATCCACGTCCGGTCCAGTACGCGGCGCTCGTCGGCCTCCGCGACCAGGTCCTCGGACTGGTTGTAGTCGCCGTCAGCGGCCTGCACGGCCCACAGGTGTACGGCGACCCCGTGCTCTTTGGCGGCCATCATGCCCGGCAGCAGATCCCCGTCACCGGTCACCAGGACCACGTCGGAGCAGGCCCGGTTGCGCGCCAGCTCGGTGAGCTCGGCGTGCATTGCGGCGTCGACACCCTTCTGCGCCCACCGCCCGTCACTACGGGTAAGTGCACCCAGACGTACGGTCACCCTGGGCATCACGCGCAGCCTGCGGTGCTCGGGCTGCGGCACGCGGTCGGGGGCGCCGTCGAACCAGTAGATGCGCAACAGGGGCCGTTCCGTGTCGGACTCGGCGCGCTCGCGCAACCCCTGGATCAGGGCGGCGTGGTCGACGGTGATCCGGGACCTCGAAGGCTCCCCGGCCAGAAGACTGGCGGCGGCCCCGAGCAGATACCCGGCGTCCACCAGGACGATGCAGCGGTCCACGCGATCCACCCTCTTTCCGGGAGGTTTGCTTCGGGCTTCCTTCGAGTCTGCCCGACTGCGCGGAGGTTAACGGCCGGAACTCGATCTTCGGCGTGGCGTATCGGAAGTTCACTCTCCGCTGTGCCTTATTACGCACGGTAATTCTCCGACATGCGCGGCTTCTGCGCCTATGTGAATCTGATCCCGGTCCTGGCCCCTAGGTAACCCCAACAGGAGGCAGATCACCATGGCCAAGAACAAGAACCGCAAGCAGGGCGGCCCGCAACAGCGCGGCACACAGGAGCAAGCCCGGCGTGGCGCCGAGGAGTTGGCGTCCGCCGCCGAGCAGACCGAATCCGCACCGGGCCCCGACCGGTTCACCTCCGGCGGCAAGCGGCAGAAGAAGTTCGGCCACAACTAGGGCCCGCCCGGCGGATCATGCCGGAGACGCGGGGTAGCACAGGGCGAGAGGGGCGCACCCGGACCGGGGCGCCCCTCATCGTTTTCCGTACGCGGTATTCAGTACGCGTCTGCTCAGTACGCGCCTGTTCAGCCGGCCAGGCAGGACGGGCCGAGCAGTACCTTCAAATCTCCGAAGAGCGCCGGGTCCGGCTTCACCCGGTGCCGGTCGAGTCGCAGCACCGTCGTCTTGCGCGGGCCCTGGAGCTTGATGCGTACCTCGCTGTCGCCCTTGTGATGGCTGAGGATCTCGCCGAGCCGGCTGACCATGGGCGGGGTGACCTTCAGCGCCGGAATCGTCAGGATGACGGGGGCGTTGGTGCCCGCGTTCGACAGATCCGGGACCTGGAGTTCCATGGCGACGAGGCGGGGTACGTCCTCCCGCTTGTCGAGGCGTCCCTTGACGAACACCACGGCGTCCTCGACGAGTTGGGTGGACACCAGCTGATAGGTGGCAGGGAAGAACATGCACTCCAGGGAGCCGGCCAGGTCCTCGACGGTGGCGATGGCCCAGGCGTTGCCCTGCTTGGTCATCTTGCGCTGGAGGCCGGAGATGATGCCGCCGATGGTGACGACCGCCCCGTCGCCGAAGTCGCCGCCGGTGAGCTGGGCGATGCCGGCGTCGGCCTTGTCGGACAGCACGTGTTCCAGGCCGAACAGCGGGTGGTCGGAGACGTACAGGCCGAGCATCTCCCGCTCCTGGGCGAGCAGATAGGCCTTGTCCCACTCGTCGTCGGTGAAGCTGACGTCCAGGCCGAAGCCGGGTTCGCTGGTCTCCTCCTCGCCCATGCCGCCGAAGAGGTCGAACTGGCCCTCGGCCTCCTTGCGTTTGACCGCCACCACGTTGTCGATCATCGGCTCGAACTGGGCGGTCAGCCCCTTGCGGGTGTGCCCCATGGTGTCGAACGCGCCTGCCTTGATGAGCGATTCGGTGGTGCGCTTGTTGCAGACGACCGCCTCGACCTTGTCGAGGTAGTCGGGGAAGGAGGCGTACTTTCCCTTCTCCTTGCGCGAGCGGATGATCGACTCCACGACGTTCGTACCGACGTTGCGGACCGCCGAGAGGCCGAAGAGGATCACGTCGTCGCCCTGGGCGGCGAAGTTGGACATCGACTCGTTGACGTTCGGCGGGAGCACCTTGATGCCCATGCGCCGGCATTCGTTGAGGTAGACGGCCGACTTGTCCTTGTCGTCCTTGACCGAGGTGAGCAGCGCGGCCATGTACTCGGCCGGGTAGTTCGCCTTGAGATACGCCGTCCAGTACGACACCAGCCCGTACGCGGCGGAGTGGGCCTTGTTGAAGGCGTAGCCGGCGAAGGGGACCAGCACGTCCCACAGGGCCTGGATCGCCTCGTCGCTGTAGCCGTTCTTCCGGGCGCCCGCCTGGAAGAGGACAAAGTTCTTCGCCAACTCGTCGGGCTTCTTCTTGCCCATCACCCGGCGCAGGATGTCGGCCTCGCCGAGCGAGTACCCGGCGATGATCTGGGCGGCCTTCTGCACCTGCTCCTGGTAGACGATCAGGCCGTAGGTGACCGCCAGGACCTCCTCGAGGGGCTCTTCGAGCTCCTTGTGGATCGGTGTGATCTCCTGGCGGCCGTTCTTGCGCTCCGCGTAGTTGATGTGCGAGTTCATGCCCATCGGGCCCGGCCGGTAGAGGGCCGAGACGGCGGAGATGTCCTCGAAGTTGTCGGGCTGCATCTGGCGGAGCAGCGAGCGCATCGGGCCGCCGTCGAACTGGAAGACGCCGAGGGTGTCACCGCGGCAGAGCAGTTCGAAGGTCTTGGGGTCGTCCAGCGAAAGGGAGAGCATCTCGAGGTCGATGCCCTTGTTGGCCTTCACCATCTTGATGGCGTCGTCCATGATCGTGAGGTTGCGCAGGCCCAGGAAGTCCATCTTCAGCAGGCCGAGCGACTCGCACTGCGGGTAGTCCCACTGCGTGATGGTCACGCCGTCGGTGTGCCGCACCCAGACCGGGGCGTGGTCGACGATGGGCTCGCTGGACATGATCACGCCGGCCGCGTGCACGCCCATCTGCCGGACCAGGCCCTCCACGCCCTTGGCGGTGTCGATGACCTTCTTCACGTCCGGCTCGTTCTCGTACATCGACCGGATCTCGCCCGCCTCGCTGTAGCGGGGGTGCGAGGGATCGGTGATGCCGTTCAGGTCGATGCCCTTGCCGAGTACATCGGCGGGCATCGCCTTGGTGAGCCGGTCGCCCATCGCGTACGGGTAACCCAGCACGCGCGCGGAGTCCTTGATGGCGTTCTTCGCCTTGATCTTGCCGTACGTGCCGATCATGGCGACCTTGTCGGCGCCGTACTTCTCCGTCACATACCTGATCACCTCCACGCGCCTGCGCTCGTCGAAGTCGATGTCGACATCGGGCATGGAGACACGCTCGGGGTTCAGGAACCGCTCGAAGATCAGGCCGTGCGGGATCGGGTCCAGGTCGGTGATGCCCATGGCGTACGCCACGATCGAACCGGCCGCGGAGCCACGGCCTGGTCCGACGGCGATGCCCTGCTCCTTGGCCCACATGATGAAGTCGGCGACAACGAGGAAGTACCCCGGGAACCCCATCTGGATGATGACGTCCATCTCGTACTCGGCCTGCTTCTGCCGGTCCTCAGGGATGCCGCCGGGGAAGCGGCGCTCCATGCCCCGGCGCACCTCCTCCTGGAACCAGGTGACCTCGGTGAAGCCCTCCGGGATGTCGAACTTCGGCATCAGGTTCTTCGCCTCGAACATGCCGGCGGTGTCGACCTGCTCGGCCACCAGCAGCGTGTTCGCACACCCCTGCTGCCAGGCGTCCGAGGAGTCGATCGCATACATCTCGTCGGTCGACTTCAGGTAGTAGCCGGTGCCGTCGAACTTGAAGCGGTCCGGATCCGAGACGTTCTTGCCGGTCTGGATGCACAGCAGGGCGTCATGCGCGGCCGACTCGTGCGCGTACGTGTAGTGCGAGTCGTTGGTCACCAGCGGCGGAATACCCAGCTTCTTGCCGATCTCCAGCAGCCCGTCGCGCACCCGGCGCTCGATCTCGATGCCGTGGTCCATCAGCTCCAGGAAGTACCGCTCCTTGCCGAAGATGTCCTGGTACTCGGCGGCCGCCTTCAGCGCCTCGTCGAACTGGCCGAGCCGCAGCCGGGTCTGCAACTCTCCCGACGGACACCCGGTGGAGGCGATCAGCCCCTCCGACCACTGGGAGATCGTCTCCTTGTCCATCCGCGGCCACTTCTGCAGCCAGCCCTCCGCATACGCGTCCGAGGACAGCTTGAACAGGTTGTGCAGGCCGGTCTTGTTCGCCGCCCAGATCGTCTTGTGTGTGTAACCACCGGAGCCGGACACGTCGTCCCGCTTCTGGTGCGGCTGGCCCCACTGGATCTTCCGCTTGTTGCGCCGTGACTCCGGCGCCACGTACGCCTCGATCCCGATGATCGGCGTCACCCCGGCCTTCTTGGCGGAGTGGAAGAAGTCGTACGCCCCGTGCAGGTTGCCGTGGTCGGACATCGCGATGTGCGTCATGCCCATCTCGTTGCACGCGTCGAACATGTCCTTCAGCCGCGCGGCACCGTCCAGCAGCGAGTACTGGGTGTGGACGTGCAGGTGCGTGAACGGCGGCTTTGACACGGTTTCGGCCTCCAAGGAGAACACGGGTCGACGGGGATCCGACAGGCTGCGGACAGTCTGGGGTCAGCGTCGAAGTCTATGCCTCGGCACTGACAATTCGAGGGCGCCCCCGCGTACGTTCACATGCGGGAAACGGGCACTCCCGCGTACCTTCGTCCGTTGGAAGAGGACGGACGATTCTGTCCCACTTGTCATGCATCACCCTGCACCTGGAGGCACCCCGCGATGTCGGATCCGCAGCTCAGCGCCGAGCACCGCGGCGAACAGATCCTCGCCGTCTTCGACACCGCCTTCGGCGAGCTGCTCGCCGCCGACCCGGCCGCGTTCCGCGTGAAGTTCCGGAAGATGGCCGCCTCGGCCTTCGCCTTCTACCGGGGCACGGCGTGCCTCTTCTACCACGACCTGGAGGAAGAAAAGCGGGGCGGCCCCTACCTGGACGAGCGGACGTCCCGCGTCTGGGTCCACGGCGACCTGCACGCCGAGAACTTCGGCACGTACATGGACGCCCAGGGCCGCCTGATCTTCAACGTCAACGACTTCGACGAGGCGTACGTCGGCCCCTTCACCTGGGACCTCAAGCGCCTCGCGGCCTCCGTGGCACTGATCGGGTACGCGAAGGCGCTCAGCGACGAGCAGATCACCGAGCTGGTGCGGATCTACGCGGCCTCGTACCGCGACCGGATCCACGCGCTCGCGACGGGCGCCAAGAGCGACGAGGTGCCTCCCTTCACGCTGGACACCGCCCAGGGCCCGCTCCTGGACGCGCTGCGCGACGCCCGCTCGCTGACCCGCTTCGGTCTCCTTGAGTCGATGACGGAGATCCGCGACTTCGAGCGCCGTTTCGCGCCGGGCGGCGGCTCCATCGAGCTGGACGCGGCCACGCGCTACAAGGTGCTCGCGGCCTTCGACGGCTACCTGGAGACGCTGCCGGAGTCTTCTCTGGCCCGCCCGGACTCGTATCGCGTGAAGGACGTCGTGGGCCGCCGCGGCATCGGCATCGGCTCGGCCGGTCTGCCCTCGTACAACATCCTTCTGGAGGGCGCCACCGACGCCCTGGAGAACGATGTGGTGATCTACATCAAGCAGGCCCAGACCCCGGCCGTCTCCCGACACATCACAGACCCGGCGATCCGCGAGTACTTCCAGCACGAGGGCCACCGCACGGTGATCTCGCAGCGCGCCCTCCAGGCGCACGCGGACCCGTGGCTCGGCTGGACCGAGCTGGACGGCGCGGGCCAGCTGGTCGCGGAGGTCTCGCCGTACGCGGTGGACCTGGACTGGGGCGACATCGACGACCCGGAGGAGATCGCGGCGGTCGTCGCCGACCTGGGGCGGGCCACGGCCACCATGCACGCGGCGGCGGACGACGAGAGCGGCCACTCCGATCTGGTGCCGTTCTCCACGGAGCGAGCCATCGACGCGGCGATCGCGGCGGACGAGTCCGGCTTCGGGGACCTCCTGGTGGACTTCGCCCACGCGTACGGGGCACGCGCGCGTGCCGACCACCAGATCTTCGTGGACCTGTTCCGCAACGGAAGGATCCCGGGACTGTAGACCTGCCGTAGACCTGCGGCAGGCCGGTGACCGCCCACCCGCTCACAGGGAGCTTTTAGCGCTCCCTTACAGGAGTACGTGACACACTCTCCACCGCTATGGACATATCCGGGACCCAGCTGAGAGCCGTACGCGCGGCACTGTTCACGGCAGTCGTCGTGACACTGTCCGTCGCGTCGCACGTGCTGCTGTCCCGGGCCCCGCTGCCGCTGGCCACCGTGGCCGCGCTCACCGCCGCCGTCTTCGTCATCTCGTACGCGCTGGCAGGACACGAGCGCGGCTTCGGGAGGATCGCCGCCCTGCTGATCCCGCTGGAGCTGGCCGCCGACACGCTGTTCACAGCGGGCCAGCACGCCTGTTACGGCAGGGCGGGCGGCCCGGTGGCGGGACCGCTGCGTTCGGTCGGCTTCGACTTCCTGTGCGCCGGTGAGGTCGGCACTCCGCTGGCCCGGATGACGCGGGAGGGCGACGGTGCCGCCGCTCTCCTCGCCCATGCCGATCCGGCCGCCGCCTGGGTGCTGCTCGCCGCACACGTCGGCGTCGGCCTCCTCGCGGCCGCCTGGCTGCGGCGCGGCGAGCGGGCCCTGGCCCAACTCCTGTGCGCGGCCGTCGCCTCCACGTTCCGGCCGCTGCTGGTCGCCGTCGCCACGGTGACCGTGCGGCCGGCGCCGGTACACCGGCTGCCGCGCCCCGTACGCCGTACGAGCGCACCCCGCAGCCACTTCTTCGTGCACTCCCTGGGACGGCGTGGACCGCCGTGCTCGCTCGTTCCCGCCTCAACGGCGTGAACCACGGCTGAGCCCAACAGTCCACATCCCCATGCCTTCACACGGAGAAAACGATCATGAGCAAGAGGAACAGCCAGGCAGCGAAGACGGCGGCCCGCGAGCGACTGCGCGCCGAGCGCGAGCGCCAGGCCAAGCGCGCCAAGATCAAGCGGCAGATCGTCGTCGCCGGCTCCGTCGTCGGTGTCCTCGCGATAGCCGGCGGCATCAGTTACGCCGTCGTCCAAGGCAACGAGCCCGGCTACTGGGAGGCCGCGAAAGACGACAAGCTCGTCAAGCCCGCCCACACCACCGGTGAGAACGGCACGACCGTCGTCATCGGCAAGACCAGCGCCAAGAAGACCCTGGAGATGTACGAGGACCCGCGCTGCCCGATCTGTGCGCAGTTCGAGCAGACGGTCGGCTCGACGGTCGACAAGGGCATCGAGGACGGGCAGTACAAGGTCCAGTTCATCGGCGCCACGTTCATCGACGACGCCACCCAGGGCGAGGGCTCCAAGAACGCGCTCAGCGCGATGGGCGCCGCCCTGAACGTCAGCACGGACGCCTTCCTGGAGTACAAGACCGCGCTCTACTCGGCGAAGTACCACCCCGAGGAGAGCCAGGACAAGTTCAAGGACGACTCGTACCTGATCGAGGTGGCCGACACCGTCGACGCACTGAAGGACAACAAGAAGTTCCAGACGGCGGTGGAGAACGGCACCTACGACAAGTGGGCGCTGCTCATGTCGGAGAAGTTCGACGACAGCGGTGTTCAGGGCACGCCGACGCTGAAGATGGACGGCAAGACGCTCACCGGCTCCGACGGCAAGAACGCGCCGATGACCGTCGCCGATTACGAGGCAGCGATCAGCAAGGCGCTGGCGGCCTGAGCGGGCCAGAGAGCGCTCAGGGGCCCGGGCAAAGGGCCTGAGCGAACCCGCGCCGAAGAGCGGGCGAACTTTCCGAGTTCGCCCGCTCTCGCCATGTACTGATCAGTAATCTGAGCGCCTGTGACCAGTCGCATCAGATCCCACTCCAACCCCAATCCTCCCAACTCTCTCAATTCCCCCAACTCGCCCGCCCCGCGCCGCCGTACGGTCGTCAAGGCGGCAGCGGCGACCGCCGTGCTCGCGGGCTCTCTCGCCGCCGCGACACCCGCCCGGGCCTCCGCCGAGGCCCCCGCGTTCCTGCATGGTGTCGCCTCCGGTGACCCGCTGCCCGACGGCATCCTGCTGTGGACCCGGGTGACGCCCACGCCGGAGGCCGTGCCCGGCTCCGGGCTCGGCCCGGACGTCGAGGTGAGCTGGACCGTCGCCCTGGACAAGGCGTTCATGAACGTCGTCGCCAAGGGCTCCGCCACCGCGTCCGCCGCCTCCGACCACACCGTGAAGGCGGACATACGCGGCTTGAAGCCCGCCACGGACTACTGGTTCCGCTTCTCCAGCGCGGGCACCGACTCCCCGGCCGCCCGCACCCGCACCGCCCCGGCCACCGACGCGGCCGTGACCGGCCTGCGCTTCGGCGTGGTGTCCTGCGCCAACTGGGAGGCCGGCCACTTCTCGGCGTACCGGCACCTGGCCGCACGCGGCGACCTGGACGCCTGGCTGCATCTGGGCGACTACATCTACGAGTACGGCACGGGCGAGTACGGGACGCGCGGCACCGTCGTACGCCCGCACGCTCCCGCCCACGAGATCCTCACGCTCGCCGACTACCGCACGCGGCACGGCCGTTACAAGACCGACCCGGATCTACAGGCTCTGCACGCCGCCGCCCCCGTCATCGCCATCTGGGACGACCACGAGCTCGCCAACGACGCGTGGTCGGGCGGCGCCGAGAACCACACCGAGGGCACGGAGGGCACCTGGCCGGCCCGCCAGACGGCCGCCAAGCAGGCCTACTTCGAGTGGATGCCGGTCCGCCCGGCGATCGAGGGCACGACCTATCGTCGGCTGCGCTTCGGCAAGTTGGCCGATCTCTCGCTGCTCGACCTGCGGTCCTTCCGTTCGCAGCAGGTGTCGGTCGGCAACGGCGGTGTCGACGATCCGAACCGTACGCTCACGGGTCGGCCCCAACTCGACTGGCTGAAGGCGGGGTTGACGGCGTCCGACACCACCTGGCGGCTGGTCGGCAACTCGGTGATGATCGCGCCGTTCGCCATCGGATCGCTCTCCGCCGAGATCCTGAAACCGCTCGCGGAGCTGCTCGGCCTGCCCAAGGAGGGACTGGCCCTCATCACCGACCAGTGGGACGGCTACACCGACGACCGCCGCGAACTGCTCGCGCATCTGCGCAGCAACGCCATCCGCAACACCGTCTTCCTCACCGGCGACATCCACATGGCCTGGGCCAACGACGTGCCGTACAACGCCGGTACGTACCCCCTGTCCCCCTCCGCCGCCACCGAGTTCGTCGTCACATCGGTCACCTCCGACAACCTGGACGACCTCGTCAACGTCCCCGAGGGCACCCTCTCCGCCGTGGCCGCCCCCGTGATCCGCGCCGCCAACAGGCATGTCCACTGGGTCGACACCGACCGGCACGGCTACGGCGTACTGGACCTCACCGCCGAGCGCACGCAGATGGACTACTACGTCCTCTCCAACCGCACAAGCGCCAACGCCACAGCGTCCTGGGCCCGTTCGTACCGCACACGCAGCGGCACGCAGAAGGTCGAGCGGGTGTACGCGCCGGTGAACTGACCCCTTCTTCTGTCCCTCAGAGGCTCTCGAGGAAGCCGAGCGCCACCCGCCAGGTGGCCTCGGCCGCCTCCTTGTCGTAGTCCGGCAGGCCGGGATCCGTGTAGAGGTGACCGGCCCCCGCGTATCTGTGGACCTCCACGTCGGCGCCCGCCCTGCCCATCCGGAGATACCAGGCGGTCAGCCAGTCGTCGGGCTCGAAAGCGTCCGGCTCGGCCACGTGCAGCTGGACCGGCAGCTCGTCCACCGACGCGTTCTCGGCGATGTCCGAGGTGCCGTGCAGCAGCAGGAGCCCTCGCGCCTTCTCATCGCCCAGCGCCAGCGTCTGGGCGGTCGCGGCGCCGAAGGAGAACCCGGCGTAGACGAGACCTCGCTCCGAGTAGGGCGCGGCGGCCAGGACCGCGCGCTTGAGCAGCTCGTCCTTGCCTATCTCGTCCTTGAAGGCCATGCCCTCCTCGACGGTCTCGAAGGTCCGCCCCTCGAAAAGGTCGGGCGTCCACACCTCGTGGCCCGCCGCGCGCAGCCGGTCCGCCGCGTCACGCACCGCGGGCCGCAGCCCGTAGGTCGAGTGAAAGAGCACAATGTCCATGAGGCCATCGTGCCAGCCGGCACTGACAGCGGCGCCGGACGGAAGCCCGGGCCGGGGCTACATGTTCATGACGGGCCGGAGCCGGTTACCGTCGAGGGCATGGAGAACGTACTGCGCCCGCTGATCGTCGTCGGCGGCTCCGTCGTCCTCACCCTGGTGATCGGCTGGGCCGTGGACCGGACGATGCGACGCATCGACGACCGGCACAGCGAGACCCCACTGTGGGGCCTGCTGCGCCGCGCCCGCATCCCCTTCCAGGTCGTACTGCTCACGGCCTTCCTGAGAGGCTCGTACGACCAGGCGCGAATCTTCCCGTCCTACTCCTCCGCGATAGGCCGAGCCCTGACGCTGGTGCTCATCGGATCCGCCGCCTGGTTGGTGGTACGTATCGCGGCGGCGATCGTCGAGACGTCGTACGCCCGTTACGCGTCCACCCACCGCGACCCGGCCCGGGTCCGCCGCGTGCGCACGCAGGTGTCGCTGATCATGCGCGTGGTCACGGCGATCGTCGGTGTGGTCGCGATCGCCGCGATGCTGTTCACCTTCCCCGCGATGCGGGCGGCCGGGGCCTCGCTGCTCGCCTCGGCCGGCATCCTCGGCATCGTCGCCGGTGTGGCCGCACAGTCCACGCTCGGCAATCTCTTCGCGGGGATGCAGATCGCCTTCGGCGACATGGTGCGGCTCGGCGACGTGGTGGTCGTGGACGGCGAGTGGGGCACGGTCGACGAGATCACACTGACATTCCTGACCGTACGCACCTGGGACGAGCGCCGGATCACCATGCCGGTCTCGTACTTCACGTCCAAGCCCTTCGAGAACTGGTCCCGCGGCGGCATCCAGATGACCGGCACGGTCTTCCTGCACGTGGACCACAGCACGCCCCTGGAGGCGATGCGCGAGCGGCTCCGCGACATCCTGCGCGAGTGCCCGGCCTGGGACGGCCGCCACTACGACCTGACCGTCACCGACTCGACGCCCACCACCATGGAGCTACGCGCCCTGGTGACCGCCAAGGACCCCGACGACCTGTGGACGGTCCGCGTCACAGTCCGCGAACACCTCCTCCGCTGGCTCACCGAACACCACCCCTACGGGCTCCCCCGCGTCAACACAGCCGACGCGATCCTGCCCCCGGGCTCCCCGCCGGACGGTTCGATACCACGCACAAACCGAGGCCGCATCCATGCCCCACCACGAACGGACCGCGCCCCTTAGCCAAGACACACGCTCCCGGAACCACCACGCACCCGCACTCGCCCGCCGCCGGAAAACACCCCGACGCGCCCGCACCCTCCCTCCGGCGGGAGGGGTCGTGGGCCGGTGCGTCGTATGCCCGTCGCTTAGCTTCGGTCTCGGAGAACCCGCACCCTGTACCAGACCAGGGCCGTATGCCCGGCCTGCGACGGGCTGACGCACCGGCCCACGGCCCCGCCACCCCCCACCCACCCAGGGGCGCGGGGAACGGCGCGACCAGCCAGAACGGACCCGCAGCCGCCCCACCGCCGGAGGCACCCCGCGGAGCGCTCAGTGGCTACGTTCCGCCCCACCATTGACCTGGACAACCTGGACAACCTGGACAACCAAAGCCAAGACAGCAGCTAAAGAGAGCGCCTCATCGCCTGATGAGGAATCCCCGCTTCGAGATATTCCGGGCCGTACGCCACATACCCCAGCCGCTCGTAGAACCCCAGCGCATGCGTCTGTGCGTGCAGATCGACCGCCGTCAGCCCACGCGCGCGTGCCGCGTCCTCGATGCCCCGGACGAGCGCGATACCGACACCGAGTCCGCGCGCGGACTTCAGGACGGCGAGCCGCCCCAGGGACCCGACGGCCCGGTCACCGCCGGTCTTGGCGGCCGCCGCCTCGCCGTACAGCAGGCGCCCCGCGCCGATCGGCACCCCGTCCTCGCGGACGGCGAGGACATGCACAGCATCGGCGTCGTACGCGTCGTACTCCAGGTCCTCGGGGACCTGCTGCTCGCTGACGAAGACCTCCTTGCGCACCGCGAAGCAGGCCTCGCGGTCGGCGGGGTCCTCGGCCACCCTCACCGCGTACGACGCGCTCATGCGTAGGTCTCCTCCCGCACCTGGTCCAGCGCCTGCTGCAGGTCCGCGGGGTAGTCGCAGGCGAACTCCGCCCACTGCCCGTCCCCTGGGTGCTCGAAGCCGAGCCGCACGGCGTGCAGCCACTGCCGGGTCAGCCCGAGCCGCTTGGCGAGCGTCGGGTCCGCGCCGTACGTCAGGTCACCCACGCACGGATGCCGGTGGGCCGCCATGTGGACGCGGATCTGATGCGTGCGCCCGGTCTCCAGCTTGATGTCGAGCAAGGAGGCCGCGCGGAACGCCTCGACCAGGTCGTAATGCGTCACGGAGGGCTTGCCCTCGGCCGTGACCGCCCACTTGTAGTCGTGGGTCGGATGGCGGCCGATGGGCGCGTCGATGGTGCCGCTGGTCGGGTCCGGATGGCCCTGGACCAGCGCGTGGTAGCGCTTGTCGACCGTGCGCTCCTTGAACTGGCGCTTCAGCGACGTGTACGCGTACTCCGACTTGGCCACCACCATCAGGCCCGAGGTGCCCACGTCCAGGCGGTGCACGATGCCCTGGCGCTCGGCGGCTCCCGAGGTCGAGATGCGGTACCCGGCAGCCGCGAGCCCGCCGATCACCGTGGGGCCCGACCAACCGGGGCTGGGGTGCGCGGCGACCCCGACGGGCTTGACGATCACCACCACGTCCTCGTCGTCGTGCACGATCTCCATGCCTTCGACGGGCTCGGCGACGATCTGCACGGGCGCGGGCGCCTGTGGCATCTCGACCTCCAGCCACGCACCGCCCTGCACCCGCTCGGACTTGCCGACCGCCGTGCCGTCGACCAGCACCTTGCCTGCTGCGGCCAGTTCCGCCGCCTTCGTACGGGAGAAGCCGAACATGCGTGATATGGCGGCGTCGACGCGCTCGCCCTCCAGGCCGTCGGGCACGGGCAGGGTACGGATCTCGGGACTTGTGCTCACCCGTCGAGTATGCCGGACGGGTCCGACATCCCCTGACGCGAGCCGAAGAGCGCCAGGGTCCGACGGACTTTCAGTCCTTGTGGACGGTCCCGTCCGGGTCGAGGCCTCGGAACGACAGCAGCACGATCAGGATGCCGCCGCAGACGATCGCCGAGTCGGCGAGGTTGAAGACCGCGAAGCCCTTGGGGGCGATGAAGTCGACGACCGCGCCCTCGAAAACGCCCGGCGAGCGGAAGATGCGGTCGGTGAGGTTGCCGAGCGCGCCGCCGAGCAGCATGCCGAGCGCGATCGCCCAGGGCAGGCTGTAGAGCTTGCGCGCGAGGCGGGCGATCACCACGATCACGGCCGTCGCGATCACCGTGAAGATCACGGTGAAGGCCTCCCCGAAGCCGAAGGCCGCGCCCGCGTTGCGGATCGCCTCGAACCTCAGCCAGTCCCCGATGATCTCGATCGGCTCATGGTGCTCCAGCTTCGCGACCACGATGATCTTGCTGACCAGATCCAGGGCATACGCCAGGGCGGCGACCGAGAACAGCACGGCGATCCGGCGCTTGCCCCTGGGCCGCTCGGCCTGCGCCGCCTTCTCCTCGGAACCGGAGTCGGAGCCGGACGGCTCGGCCGGCTCTCGCGCCCCTGAGGAGTCGGACCGCTCGTCCGACGCCGCGCTCTTGTCGGTGTGCTCCGGCTCGGCCCCAGCCGCCCCCGGGATATCCGGCGTACCGATGATGCGCTCCGCCTCTGCCACGTGTGTCCCTCAACCTAGGTGCCTGACTGAGGAGAGGGTACGGCACGGTTCCCCGCTCCCATGTGCCCCTTGGCCGCACCGTGCCGCTCAGTGACGGCGCTCCGTCTTCTGCTTGCACTCGACGCACAGGGTGGCGCGCGGGAAGGCCTGCATACGGGCCTTCCCGATGGGATTGCCGCAGCTCTCGCAGAGGCCGTATGTGCCCGCGTCCAGGCGCTCGAGGGCGCGCTCGGTCTGCTCCAGCATCTCCCGGGCGTTGGCCGCGAGCGCCATCTCGTGCTCGCGCGTGATGTTCTTGGTGCCGGTGTCCGCCTGATCGTCTCCGGCGCCGTCCCCGGAGTCGCGCATCAGGCCCGCCAGGGACTCCTCGGAGTTCGTGATCTCGGCGCGCAGTCGCACCACCTCCGCGAGCAGCTCCGCACGTGCCTCCGCGACCTCTTCCGGGGTCCAGGGGTCCTCACCGGGGCGTACGGCGAGCTCGCCGGGTTCCGCCGCGGAGAGCCGTGCCTTGGGAACCGCGGTGGCCTTGCCCGCCGCCGTGGCCGTACCAGGAGTCTTCTTCGCAACCACCGTCGTGGCTCCCGTCGTCTTCGCGGCCTCGGCCGCACCCTCGGTCGCGGAGGCGACCGCTTTCCTGGCCGTACGCGTGCTCTTCCTGACCGCACTCTTGGAGGGCCTCTTCGCGGGAGCACCCGCAGTGACGGCACTCTCCGCGCTCTTCATGACGCCGCCCTCATTGACGGCGCCCTTCTCGGCGACCTCCTTCTTGCCGGCCCTCTTCTTGGTGACTCTCTTCTTGGTGGCCGCCTTCGAAGCCGTCTCCTTCTTGGCGGCCGTTTTCTCACCGGCCCTCTTCGTAGCGGCCGATTTCGTACTCGCGGTCTTCGAAGCAGCTGTTTTCGTACCCTCCGGCTTCCCGCCCCCAACAGCACCACCGGCGCGGGCGTCGGCACGAACTCCAGTACCGGAACCACCCCGTACGGTCTTCACCGGCTTCGCCGTCTTCACGGCACCCCGCGTGCTCTTCGTGCCGCTCACATCCTTGGCCGCCGCTCCGGCACCGCCTGCCGCCCCCGTGGTTCTGCCGGACGCCGACTGCGGTACGGCCGTCTTCTTCGCCACCATGGCCGCGGCCCCTTCACATATTGTGATCTTGTTCGCGAATCGTGCTGGGACGATAAATCGACTTCTGACCCGCGGCAACGGGGCACGCTGCCCGATTCACCCGCCTCTCAGGTGCCACGTGGCGAGCCTGCAAGCGTTGTGCCCAGCTCCCCGCCAGGTAATCCGCCGAGTCGGCCGTACCGGGACGCGAACCCCGACCCCTGGCCATTCGGGTCAGTCCGTGCGCCGCCCCCACGCCCCGTGAACCCCTGCCCACGAGTCCCGGAAAACCGGTCGGCCGCTGTCTGTCCGGCGCCGTACACTGGGCGGAGCGAAAAGCGTGGATGGGGACGAGTAGCGGCGTACGCAGCCATGAGCGACCCGGGGACGGTGCGAGCCCGGGGGCGAGCGCGACGTGAAGATCACCCCGGAGCCGCCGGAAGAAAGCCGCAGCGACCAGCCGCGGCCGGTAGACCCGGCATCGCGACCCCAATGAGGGGGCTCACCGGAGCACAGCGCCCCGGAGGGCCAAGGAGGGTGGTACCGCGGGAGCGCGCCGCACACGGCGTAGGTGGCAACACGACTCTCGTCCCTCCGACGGAAGGCAGAAAGTCCGCCGGAGGAAGCTCGCCGATGAAACCGACGCAGTACCGCCAGGTGCCCGCCCAGGTCGACCTGCCCGCCCTCGAGCACGCCGTGCTCGACTTCTGGCGTGAGCAGAAGATCTTCGCCAAGAGCCTGGAGCAGTCCGAGGGCCGCCCTGAGTGGGTGTTCTTCGAGGGCCCGCCCACCGCCAACGGCATGCCGGGCACCCACCACATCGAGGCCCGCGTCTTCAAGGACGTCTTCCCGCGCTTCCGCACCATGCGCGGCTACCACGTGGCCCGCAAGGCCGGCTGGGACTGCCACGGCCTGCCGGTGGAGATCGCGGTGGAGAAGGAGCTCGGCTTCAGCGGCAAGCAGGACATCGAGGCGTACGGCATCGCCGCGTTCAACGCCAGGTGCCGCGAGTCCGTGACCCGCCACACCGACGCCTTCGAAGAGCTCACGACCCGCATGGGGTACTGGACCGACCTCAGCGACCCGTACCGCACGATGGACCCGGAGTACATCGAGTCGGTCTGGTGGTCGCTCAAGGAGATCTTCAACAAGGGCCTGCTGGTCCAGAACCACCGCGTCGCCCCCTGGTGCCCGCGCTGCGGCACGGGCCTGTCGGACCACGAACTGGCGCAGGGCTACGAGACGGTCGTCGATCCCTCGGTGTACGTCCGTTTCCCGCTCACCTCCGGTCCGCTCGCGGGCGAGGCCGCGCTCCTGGTCTGGACGACGACGCCCTGGACCCTGGTCTCCAACACGGCCGTCGCCGCGCACGCCGAGGTGACGTACGTGGTCGCGACGAAGGGCCCAGAAGGCACAGAGAAGCTCGTCGTCGCCGAGCCGCTCGTCGAGAAGGCCCTCGGCGAGGGCTGGGAGACGACCGGACAGTCCTTCACGGGCGCCGAGATGGAGCGCTGGTCGTATCAACGTCCGTTCGAGCTCGTGGAGTTCCCGGCGGACGTGCCGACCCACTACGTGGTGAACGCCGAGTACGTCACAACCGAGGACGGTACGGGTCTGGTCCACCAGTCCCCCGCCTTCGGTGAGGACGACCTCAGGGTCTGCCGCGCGTACGGCCTGCCGGTGGTCAACCCCGTCCGTCCCGACGGCACCTTCGAGGAGGACGTTCCGCTCGTGGGCGGCGCCTTCTTCAAGAAGGCCGACGAAAAACTCACCGAGGACCTCCAGAACCGCGGTCTGCTCTTCAAGCACATCCCGTACGAGCACAGCTACCCGCACTGCTGGCGCTGCCACACCGCGCTCCTCTACTACGCGCAGCCGTCCTGGTACATCCGCACCACGGCCGTCAAGGACCGCCTCCTTCAGGAGAACGAGAAGACCAACTGGTTCCCGGAGACGGTCAAGCACGGCCGCTACGGCGACTGGCTGAACAACAACATCGACTGGGCCCTGTCCCGCAACCGCTACTGGGGCACCCCGCTGCCCATCTGGCGCTGCGAGGCCGACCACCTCACCTGCGTGGGCTCCCGGACCGAGCTGACCGAGCTGACCGGCACGGACCAGTCGAACCTCGACCCGCACCGCCCGTTCATCGACGAGGTCACCTTCGCCTGCCCCCAGGACAACTGCGGACAGACGGCCACGCGCGTACCGGAGGTCATCGACGCCTGGTACGACTCGGGTTCGATGCCGTTCGCGCAGTGGGGCTACCCGTACAAGAACAAGGAGCTCTTCGAGCAGCGCTACCCGGCGCAGTTCATCTGCGAGGCCATCGACCAGACGCGTGGCTGGTTCTACACGCTGATGGCCGTAGGCACGCTGGTCTTCGACAAGTCCTCGTACGAGAACGTCGTCTGTCTGGGCCATATCCTCGCCGAGGACGGCCGCAAGATGTCCAAGCACCTGGGCAATCTGCTCCCGCCGATCCCGCTGATGGACCAGCACGGCGCGGACGCGGTCCGCTGGTTCATGGCGGCCGGCGGCTCCCCCTGGGCGGCCCGCCGCGTCGGCCACAACACCATCCAGGAGGTCGTCCGCAAGACGCTCCTGACGTACTGGAACACAGTCGCCTTCCAGGCCCTGTACGCCCGCACCTCGAACTGGACGCCCAGTGAGGCGGACCCGGCCCCGGCCGACCGCCCGGTCCTGGACCGCTGGCTCCTTTCCGAACTCCACGCGCTCACCGACCAGGTGACCCAGTCCCTGGAGGCGTACGACACCCAGCGCGCCGGAAAGCTCCTGTCGGCGTTCGTCGATGACCTGTCCAACTGGTACGTACGCCGCTCCCGTCGCCGCTTCTGGCAGGGCGACAAGGCGGCGCTGCGCACCCTGCACGAGGTCCTCGAGACGGTCACGCGTCTGATGGCCCCGCTGACCCCGTTCATCACCGAGCGGGTCTGGCAGGACCTGGTGGTGCCGGTGGCGCCCGACGCCCCCGAGTCCGTACACCTGTCGTCCTGGCCGGAGGCGGACCTGTCCGCCATCGACCCTGAGCTGTCGAAGCAGATGGTGCTCGTGCGCCGTCTCGTGGAGCTGGGCCGTGCCACGCGCGCGGAGTCGGGTGTGAAGACGCGACAGCCGCTGTCGCGCGCGCTGGTCGCGGCGAGCGGGTTCGAGGCGCTCAACCCCGAACTGCACGCGCAGATCACGGAGGAGCTGAACGTCTCCTCGCTGGCGTCTCTGAGCGAGGTGGGCGGCTCGCTGGTCGACACGACCGCCAAGGCCAACTTCCGTGCGCTGGGCAAGAGGTTCGGCAAGCGCGTCCAGGACGTGGCCAAGGCCGTCGCCAACGCGGACGCGGCCGCTCTGTCCCTGGCCCTGCGCGAGGGCACGGCGTCGGTCGAGGTCGACGGCGAGACGGTGACGCTGGCCCCGGACGAGGTCATCATCACGGAGACCCCGCGCGAGGGGTGGTCCGTCGCCTCGGACTCCGGTGCGACAGTCGCCCTCGACCTGGAGATCACCGAGGAGCTGCGCCAGGCGGGCCTGGCCCGTGACGCGATCCGCCTGATCCAGGAGGCCCGCAAGAACAGCGGCCTCGACGTGGCCGACCGCATCGCCCTGCGCTGGACCTCCACGGACCCGAAGGTCACCGCGGCCCTCACGGAGCACTCCGGCCTCATCGCGGACGAAGTCCTCGCCACGGACTTCTTGAATGAACACAGCGCGTCCGGCGAAGCGGACGACACATACGGCGCCCCGTTCACGGACGAGTCGCTGTCGCTGACGTTCCGCCTCCGCAAGGCGTAAGCACGCACGAAGGCCCGGGCCCACCGAACTTCCTCGGTGGGCCCGGGCCTTCGGCGTTGCGTACCCACGTACAGACGCTCGCCAGGTCAGCACAAAAGCGCGAGACAAAAGGGCGAGGCCCCCGGAAATCCGGGGGCCTCGCCCTGAACGCTGCCGACGCCTAAGGCGTATTAGAGGCCGTCAGTTGTCGTCCTCGTCGATCAGGAACCCACGCATCGGCGAGGGAGCCTGTCCCATCGGCGACGGGCCCTGCGGCCGGACCGGCGCCATCGGCTGGGTCATGGCCGGCGACATCTGCTGCTGGCCGCCGTAGGACGGAGCAGCGGGGGCCGGGCCACCCATCGACTGGTTGCCGCCGTACGACGGCGCGCTCGCACCGGCCGGCGCCATGGACGGCGACGACGACGGCAGCGAGGCGGCCGCGGGCTGACGCGGCGGAGCCAACGAGTCGTCCGCCTGGGTCTCCAGCTGACGCAGCTGGGACTCGAGGTAGGACTTCAGCCGCGTACGGTACTCGCGCTCGAAGCCGCGCAGGTCCTCGACCTTGCGCTCCAGCGTGGCGCGAGCGGACTCCAGAGAGCCCATCGCGACGCGGTGCTTCTCCTGCGCGTCCCGCTCCAGGGCGTCCGCCTTGGCACGAGCGTCACGCTCCAGACCCTCGGCACGGCTGCGGGCCTCACCGACGATCTTGTTGGCCTCGGAACGCGCCTCGGCGATCGCCTGGTCGGCGGTCTGCTGAGCCAGCGACAGCACGCGGGCGGCGCTGTCGCCACCGGGACCGCCCTGACCGGGGCCGCCCATCTGCTGCGGGGGGCCGCCCATCGGGCCGCCCATCTGCTGCGGGGGACCGCCCATCGGGCCGCCCATCTGCTGCGGCAGCTGCCCCTGCATCGGGCCGGGACCCTGGCCCATCTGGCCCTGACCCATCTGGCCCTGACCCATCTGGCCCTGACCCATCTGGCCCTGACCCATCTGGCCCTGACCCATCTGGCCCTGACCCACATCTGCTGCTGCGGCGGGCCCGATATGCCGGCGGGCACAGGAGCACCCGGACCACCGCGCATACCCTGCGGCGGCCCTTGCTGCTGCTGGTCCTGCTGTTCAGGCGGCTTGCGCATGCCCTGCTGCTGGTTCTGCGCGGCGGCACGCGTGGCGGCGGCCAGCTTGGCGCGCAGGTCCTCGTTCTCGCGGAGCAGGCGGGTCAGTTCGGCTTCGACCTCGTCGAGGAAGGCATCGACCTCGTCCTCGTCATAGCCTTCTCGGAGGCGGACGGTCGTGAACTGCTTGTTCCGCACGTCCTCGGGGGTCAACGGCATCTCTTCACCTCAACGTAGTCGTCGGCATCGTCGGCGTTCGGCAAGACCGTATCGTTCACAGCCGGCTCACAACGGAGATCAGGATGTAGACGATGATCATCAGTACGAAGAAGGACAGGTCGAGCGCCACGCCCCCGAGACGCAGCGGCGGGATGAACCGCCGCAGAAGCTTGAGCGGTGGATCCGTGACAGTGTAGGTGGCCTCCAGAACGACCACCATCGCCTTGCCGGGTTGCCATGAGCGGGCGAACTGGAAGACGTAGTCCATGACGAGCCGGAAGATCAGCACGATGAGGAAACACATCAGCGCGATGTAGACAACATCCAAGACCACGCTCATGATCCGCGTTTCCCTCTCCCCTGTTTCCGACTCTGTCCGGTCCTGCGTCTCAGCTCTGGTTGAAGAACCCGCCCTCTGCGATGCGGGCCTTGTCCTCCGCCGTGACATCGACGTTAGCAGGCGACAACAGGAACACCTTCTGCGTCACCCGCTCGATGCTCCCATGAAGACCAAACACCAAACCGGCGGCAAAGTCGACAAGTCGCTTGGCATCGGTGTCATCCATCTCGGTCAAGTTCATGATCACCGGGGTGCCTTCGCGGAAGTGTTCCCCGATGGTACGGGCCTCGTTGTAGGTCCGGGGGTGCAGTGTGGTGATCCGGTACGGCTCTCGTTCCGACACGACCTTGGGCATGATCACCGGTGCGTTCTTCTCCAGGCTTTGACGTTCTTGTGTGATGGATGCCACGGGGGCGATTCGTGCCGGACGTCCCGATTCCGCCGATAGCGAAGCGGAATGTGACACGGGATCACGCTGCACCGGGGGCTGCACCACCCGTACCGATTCGTCCCGTTGGGACTGATGCGGCTGGTGCGACTGATGCGGCGGCTCGTGCCGCCGGCGGTCCCGATCGGGCTCCGGATCAAGCTCGGGCTCGAAGTCGTCGTCGGGGTCGAAGCCCCTGCCGTCGTACCCATCGTCCTCCACGAGGCCGAGGTAGACCGCCATCTTGCGCATCGCGCCGGCCATTGCTCTGAGTCCTCCGCTCTGTGGTGGATCGGCTGACTATTGCCAAGTGCCCGCGATCCACTAGGTCGTTATGCCCGCTTTCGGCGGTAATGACCATATTTTCTGCTGTGGTCCGACTTCTTGGCGACGTTACCCGAGCCCGGGACGGACTCCGAGTACCGCGGTGCCGACGCGTACATGTGTCGCTCCGGCCGCCACGGCCTGTTCGAGGTCCGAACTCATCCCTGCCGAGACCATGTTCGCAGCCGGATGAGTCCGGCGCAGGTCAGTCGACAAATCCATCAGCCGCTTGAACGCCGCCTGTTCACGCCCCGCGTACGGTCCGGTGAGCGGAGCGACGGTCATCAGTCCGTCAAGTCGCAACCCCGGAGCCTTCGCGACAAGCTCGCCCAACTCCTCGATTCCGTCCGGCCCTACGCCCCCGCGCGCCCCCCGGCCGCTCTCGTCCGCGTCGAGCGCGACCTGGATGAGACAGCCCACCTCGCGTCCGGTACGTACGGCTTCCTTCGACAGAGCCGTGACGAGCCTGGCCCGGTCGACCGACTGCACAATTCCCGCATAACCGACCACGGAACGCACCTTGTTGGTCTGCAACTGACCGACGAAGTGCCAGGTGAGGGGCAGATCCGAACACTCTGCGGCCTTGGGTGCCGCATCCTGGTCCCGGTTCTCGGCGACGTGACGCACGCCGAGTTCCGACAGGGTCCGCACATCGCTCGCGGGGTAGGTCTTGGTGACCACGATCAGGGTCACCTCTTCGCGCTTGCGGCCCGCGGCCACACAGGCCGCCGTGATGCGCTCTTCAACTTGCGTGAGATTTCTGGCGATTTGCGCCTTACGGTCCGTCATGTCCCATCAGTCCAGCCACACATAGCCCGCGAGCCGACCGGTGATGCGATCGCGGCGGTACGAGAAGTGGTCGCCCGATTCGAGCGTGCACACCGGCGACTGCGCCCGATCGCACACCCCGAGCCGCTCCAGTTGCGCGTGCACTCCGGCGGCCACATCGACTGCCGGAGTGCCCCAACTGGTCTCGGCGTACGCCGCCGGCTCGACGGCGGCGACCTGGGCGCGCATCTCGTCCGGCACTTCGTAGCAACGGCCACAGACGGCGGGGCCGGTGCGTGCGACGATCCGGCCCGGCTCCGCGCCGAGTTCGACCATCGCCGCGACGGCTGCGGGCACGACTCCGGCGACCATGCCGGGCCGCCCCGCATGAGCGGCGGCCACGATCCCGGCGACCGGGTCGGCCAGCAGGACCGGCGTGCAGTCGGCGGTGAGGACGGCGAGGGCAAGACTGCGGCGGGTGGTGACGACGGCGTCGACCTCCGGCACGGGACGGTCTCCCCAGGGTTCGTCGATCACTGCCACGTCCGGCCCGTGCACCTGGTTCATCCAGACGACCCGGGCCGGGTCGAGACCGAGGGACTTGGCGGCCAGTTCACGATTGGTGCGTACGGCGTCGGGGTCGTCACCGACCGCTCCACCGAGGTTGAGCTCCTCGTACGGAACGGCGCTCACCCCGCCCCACCGGTCGGTGAAGGCGAAGTGGGCGCCGCCCGCTGTGCTCGTTTCGGAGCGGTGTCCTATCACTTGAGGAAGTCCGGCACGTCCAGCTCTTCGGCCGCGCTGTCGGAGTAGGTCCGCGACGGCGGGACCGGCGGGGAGACCGGCAGTTCGTTCATGGGCTCGGGGGCGGGCTCCGGGGTGTCCTCACGCGGCGTGACGCTGCCGAGCGAACCGAAGGACGGGCGGCTCTCGGAGGGCCGTACCGGCGCGGACTCCTCGCGCTTGGCGGAGGAGCCGAGGACGTTGTCCCGCTTGGACGGGGGCTGTCCGCCGTCGAAGCCGGCCGCGATGACCGTGACCCGGACCTCGTCGCCCAGCGCGTCGTCGATGACCGCGCCGAAGATGATGTTGGCCTCGGGGTGTGCAGCCTCGCTCACCAGCTGGGCGGCCTCGTTGATCTCGAACAGGCCGAGGTCGGAGCCGCCGGAGATGGAGAGCAGTACGCCACGGGCGCCGTCGATGGAGGCTTCCAGGAGCGGCGAGGAGATCGCCATCTCGGCGGCGGCCACCGCGCGGTCGTCGCCGCGGGCCGAGCCGATGCCCATGAGCGCCGAACCCGCCTCGGACATCACGGACTTGACGTCGGCGAAGTCGAGGTTGATGAGGCCAGGGGTGGTGATGAGGTCGGTGATGCCCTGGACACCGGAGAGCAGTACCTGGTCGGCGGACTTGAAGGCGTCGAGCACGCTGACCTGGCGGTCCGAGATGGACAGCAGCCGGTCGTTCGGGATGACGATGAGGGTGTCGACCTCTTCGCGGAGTTCGGCGATGCCGTCCTCGGCCTGGTTGGCGCGGCGCCGGCCCTCGAAAGTGAACGGGCGCGTGACCACGCCGATGGTGAGGGCGCCGAGGGAACGGGCGATGTTGGCCACGACGGGCGCGCCGCCGGTGCCGGTGCCGCCGCCTTCACCGGCCGTCACGAAGACCATGTCGGCCCCCTTGAGGACCTCCTCGATCTCCTCGCGGTGATCCTCGGCGGCCTTGCGGCCGACGGCCGGGTTGGCTCCGGCGCCGAGTCCGCGGGTGAGTTCACGGCCGACGTCGAGCTTGACGTCGGCGTCGCTCATCAACAGGGCTTGCGCGTCGGTGTTGATGGCGATGAACTCGACGCCCTTGAGACCGACCTCGATCATCCGGTTGATGGCATTGACACCACCGCCGCCGACACCGATGACTTTGATGACTGCGAGGTAGTTCTGCGGTGCTGCCACGTCGAAGGCCTCTCGCCTCGAGTTACGTGTCGTCGCCTCGCGGTGGCCCGCGATCCGACGACTGATGCCGAATGGGACGGTCCGTTTCGCCGACCCGAACCCTAACGTTGAAGTTTAGGGTTACCAGTGTGTCTGTTCCCTGGACTCTTCCGAACAGGACACTAAGTCGACAAGTGGCGCACGTTCAACGAACACGCCGAACCTCCCGTTTTTCTTTTCACCCTATGTGATCAGGCGTAGCGCTGCCCAACCAGGGTGCTGGCCTGCGCGTATGTGCGTCAACTCCCCGATGACGCAGGGGCGGTGGGAACGCTGACGTCGAAGTGCCGTGCCTCGGGGGCGGCTTTCAGGAGAGCGGTCAGCGTTCTCGCCTTCGCTCGACCCTCCTCGGCACTACCCCACGCGACGGTCCGGTTTCCGCTCAACTCCAGTGAGATGGCGTCGTATGAGCGGACCTTGACAGTACGGGTGTCGCGCGCGACGGCGGCTGGAAGGACACCCGCGACGCGCACCGCCTCGCGCACGAGCCGGCCCGTTCCGAAGCGTCGCAGGCTCGCGGACTGCGAGGTTCCGGAAGGCGACTTAGGCGCAGTCAATTTCAGTTCGGGTACGCCTTCGGGAGCGCGCGAAACCGTGGCAAATCGCACTCCCTTGGCGTCCACTTCGACGAACTTTCCACCTTTTTTCACCATCAGAACCGGAGTGCGTTCGTTCACTTTTAGCCCGATTTCGTTAGGCCAAGAACGAGTGACATCAACCGAGTCAATTCGGGACAATTTATTACGCAGATCTGCTTCAATCGCATCGGTGTCGATGGAAATCAACGGCGATCCGACTGGAATGTCCGCCGCCGCGAGCACCTGCTCGTCCGACAGGACCCGCATCCCCGAAGCCGATACGCGCTCCACCCGCAGCCACCCCGAGCCGTAGAGCACCCAGACGCCGCCCACGGCGAGCAGTACGACGCAGACGAGCAGCACGACGAGCGTACGAGGCCGGGGCAGCCTGTCGAGACGGGGCGGCCAGGGCGGGCCGGACTGAGGGCGCTGGCGTTCGCCTCGCTCTGCGGTCGTCGGTCCGGCCACGCTCCCCTGCCTTCTGCCACGCGCTAACGGCGTGACGCGATCGCCTCGTACACCATCCCGACGAGCAGCTCGTCGGCGTCCCGGCGGCCGAACTCCGCGGCGGCACGGGACATCTCGAACAGCCGGTGCGGATCCGCGAGCACGGGCAGGACGTTGGTCTGGATCCACTGCGGCGTCAGCTCCGCGTCGTCGACCAGCAGCCCGCCGCCGGCCTTGACCACCGGCTGGGCGTTCAGCCGCTGTTCGCCGTTGCCGATCGGCAGCGGGACGTACGCGGCGGGCAGTCCGACGGCGGAGAGTTCGGCGACGGTCATCGCACCCGCCCGGCAGAGCATCATGTCGGCCGCGGCGTACGCGAGATCCATCCGGTCCACGTACGGTACCGGGATGTACGGAGGCATCCCCGGCATCTGCTGGACCTGCGGCAGTTCGTTCTTGGGGCCGACCGCGTGCAGGACCTGGATGCCGGCCTGCTGGAGGTACGGGGCGACCTGCTGGACCACCTCGTTGAGGCGGCGGGCGCCCTGCGAGCCGCCGGAGACCAGCAGCGTCGGCAGATTCGGGTCGAGCCCGAAGGCGGCGCGGGCCTCGGGGCGTACGGCGGCACGGTCGAGGGTGGCGATGGTGCGGCGCAGCGGGATGCCGATGTAGCGGGCACCGCGGAGCTTGCTGTCCGGAGTCGAGACGGCGACCTGGGCCGCGTACCGCGAACCGATCTTGTTGGCCAGGCCGGGCCGGGCGTTGGCCTCGTGGACGATGATCGGGACGCCCAGACGCTTGGCCGCGAGGTAGCCGGGCAGGGCGACATAGCCGCCGAAGCCGACGACCGCGTCCGCTTTGGTGCGCTCCATGATCTGCTCGGCCGCCTTGATCGTGCCGCGCAGTCGCCCGGGGACGGTGATCAGCTCGGGGGTGGGCTTGCGGGGCAGCGGGACGGCGGGGATCAGCGCGAGATCATAGCCCCGTTCGGGTACGAGCCGGGTCTCGAGTCCGCGCTCCGTGCCCAGGGCCGTGATGCCCACGGTCGGGTCCTGCCTGCGCAGGGCGTCCGCGAGGGCGAGCGCGGGCTCGATGTGGCCGGCGGTCCCCCCACCGGCGAGTACGACATGCACCGAAATTCACCGCTCTCCGGACGAACGCGCCGAGGCGCGCCGTCGCATCGTGTTCCAGCTCCGAGGTCTCCGACTGTTTCCGGAACCTCCAGCCCGCTTTCTACCAAAGCGTGGTTGTCGCATCGCAAGCGCCGCCCGCGCAGCGGGATCCTCCCGCGCGAAGGCGATCAGGAGCCCGATGGCGAACATGGTCGGCAGCAAAGCGGAACCCCCGTAGGAGAACAGCGGGAGCGGGACTCCGGCGATCGGCAGCAGGCCGAGCACCGCACCGATGTTGATCACGGCCTGGGCCGTGATCCAGGTGGTCACGCCACCCGCGGCGTACCTCACGAAGGGGTCCTCCGTGCGTCCGGCCACGCGGATACCCGCATAGCCTAGAGCCGCGAAGAGGGCGAGTACCGACAGCGTCCCCGCCAGGCCCAGTTCCTCCCCGGTGATGGCGAAGATGAAGTCGGTGTGCGCTTCGGGGAGTTGGCCCCATTTCTCCACACTCGCACCGAGGCCGGAACCGAAAATTCCGCCGGAGGCGAGAGCGTAGATTCCGTGCACGGCCTGCCAGCAGTCGACGGGTCCCGACTGGGGTTCGGTGGCGCCGATGCAGGAGAGTCGTGCCATGCGGTTCGGGCTGCTCGTGATCAGCATCAGGCCGATCGTCCCGGCGATGGCCAGTACACCCGCGAAGAGCCGCGTCGGGGCACCGGCCAGCCAGAGCAGCCCGAACAGGATCGCGGTGAGGATGATCGCCGTGCCCATGTCGCCGCCGAGCATGATCAGTCCGAGCAGCATGAAGGCCGCCGGCACGAGCGGCACCAGCATGTGCTTCCACTGGGTCAGCAGCCGCTTGTCCTGTTTGCGGGCGAGCAGATCGGCACCCCACAGCACGAGCGCGAGCTTGCCGAACTCGCTGGGCTGGAGCTGGAACGGGCCGCCGATGGAGATCCAGTTCTGGTTGCCGTTCACCGCCACCCCTATCCCCGGGATCTGCACCAGGACCATCAGGAAGACCGAGCCCAGGAGCATCGGATACGCCAGCGCGCGGTGCAGCTTGGACGGCATCCGTGAGGCGATCAGCAGCAGTACGGTGCCCAGCACGGCCGCCAGGAACTGCTTCCGGAAGAAGTACGTTCCCGGCAGCGACAGTTGCAGCGCCTTGATCTGGGAGGCCGAGTACACCATCACGATCCCCAGCACGGTGATCAGCATGCTGCTGCCGAGGATCAGGTAGTACGCGGTCAGCGGCCGGTCCCAGGCACGGCGCGCACGCGTGTAGAAGCGGCGCACGGGGTTGTCTCCCGGCGGGCGGGAGACGGCGGGGCGCCCGGTGGCGCGCGGGGCGGAGGGCCGGCCGGTGCGGTTACCGGCCATCGGTACCGCCCAGCCGCCCACGATGCACCGGCCACGATGGCGTCACGCGTCCCTCCCAGAGGTACCGGGGCGCCTCCCGGCGCGGCAACGGCCGAGTCAGGCGCTCGCGGCGCCGAGTTCGCGGACGGCCTCCGCGAACATGTCACCGCGCTGGTTGTAGTTGGTGAACATGTCCATGGAGGCACAGGCGGGAGCCATGAGCACCGTGTCTCCCGCACGGGCGAGCCGCGTCGCCTCCTGGACGGCCTCGAGCATCGCCCCAGTGTCGGTCCGGTCGAGGTCGACGACCGGCACTTCGGGCGCGTGTCGCGCCAGCGCCTGCCGGATCAGGTCCCGGTCGGCGCCGAACAGGACGACGCCCCGAAGTCGCTTTGCCGACTTGGCGACCAGCTCGTCGAAGGTCGCGCCCTTGGCGAGCCCGCCCGCGATCCACACGATCGACTCGTACGCCGCCAAAGAGGCTTCTGCGGCATGCGTGTTGGTGGCCTTGGAGTCGTCGATGTACGCGACATCGCCGACATCGGCGATGTGCTGGATGCGGTGCGCGTCCGGACGGAACGCCCGCAGACCGTCGCGTACGGCCGCGGCGGGCACTCCGTAGGCGCGCGCGAGAGCCGCCGCCGCAAGGGCGTTGGCGATGTTGTGCGGGGCGGGCGGCTGGACGTCGCCGACCTCCGCGAGCTCCTGGGCCTGCTTGTGCCGGTCCTCGACGAAGGCGCGGTCGACCAGGAGGCCCTCCACGACGCCGAGTTGGGACGGCCCGGGCGTACCCAGCGTGAAGCCGACCGCCCGGCAGCCCTCCTCGACGTCCGCCGCGCGCACCAGGTCCTCGGTGGCCTTGTCCGCGACGTTGTAGACGCAGGCGACCCGATTGCCCTCGTAGATACGACCCTTGTCGGCGGCGTACGCCTCCATGGAGCCGTGCCAGTCGAGGTGGTCGGGCGCGAGGTTGAGGACGGCGGCGGAGTGGGCGCGCAGGGAGGGCGCCCAGTGCAGCTGGTAGCTGGAGAGTTCGACGGCGAGTACGTCAAGAGTGCTGTACGGCTCCGCGCCCAGCACGACATCGATGATCGGCGTGCCGATGTTGCCCACGGCGGCCGTACGCAGGCCCGCGGCGCTCAGGATCGACGCGAGCATCTGCGTGGTGGTCGTCTTGCCGTTGGTGCCCGTTACGGCGAGCCAGGGCGCCGCGTCGGGGCCGCGCAGCCGCCAGGCGATCTCCACGTCACCGACGACGTCCACGCCCGCCTTCGCGGCTGCGGCGAAGAGCGGCGAGGTGGGCTTCCAGCCCGGCGAGGTGACCACGAGGTCGGTGCCCTCGGGAAGGGTCTCGGCGTCCGCGAGACGTACCGAAATACCTTCTGCCTCAAGGGAGTCGGCCCGCTCCCGGAGTGCCGGGGAGGAGCCCCCGTCGACGACCGTGACGGACGCGCCGAGGCCGGCCAGGGCGCGGGCGGCACTGATGCCGCTCACGCCGAGGCCGGCGACGGTGATGTTCCGGCCCTGCCAAGTGGTCACTTGTCGGCTGCCCACCCTGCGTAGAAGAGACCCAGACCCACGATCACGCACATGCCCTGGATGATCCAGAAGCGGACCACCACAAGGACTTCGGACCACCCCTTGAGTTCGAAGTGGTGCTGGAGCGGGGCCATACGGAAGACGCGCTTCCCGGTCAGCCGGAAGGAGCCGACCTGGATGACGACCGACATGGTGATCAGGACGAAGAGACCGCCGAGCAGCGCGAGCAGCAGCTCGGTGCGGGAGCAGATGGCGAGTCCGGCGAGCGCGCCGCCGAGCGCCAGAGAGCCGGTGTCGCCCATGAAGATCTTGGCGGGCGAGGTGTTCCACCACAGGAAGCCGAAGCAGGCGCCCATCAGTGCGGAGGCGACTACCGCGAGGTCGAGCGGATCGCGTACTTCGAAGCAGGCGGCCGGGTTGGTGAGGGTCTGCGCGTTGGCGCAGGACTCCTGGAACTGCCAGACGCCGATGAAGGTGTACGCCCCGAAGACCATCACGGACGCGCCGGTGGCGAGGCCGTCCAGGCCGTCCGTCAGGTTCACGCCGTTCGACATCGCGAGGATCATGAAGAGCGCCCAGACGACGAACAGCACCGGGCCGATGGTCCAGCCGAAGTCCTGGACGAAGGAGATCTTGGTGGAGGCCGGCGTCTGGCCCTGGGCGTCCGCGAACTGCAGCGAGAGCACCGCGAAGGTGACACCGACGATCAGCTGACCGGTCATCTTCGCCTTGGCCCGCAGACCGAGCGAACGGCGCTTGACGATCTTGATGTAGTCGTCGAGGAAGCCGACCAGGCCCATGCCCGCCATCAGACCGAGCACCAGCACTCCGGAGAGCCTCGGCGGCTCGCCGCTGATCACCTTGCTGAGGAAGTACGCCAGGATCGTGGCCAGGATGAAGGCGATACCGCCCATGGTCGGCGTACCGCGCTTGGCGTGGTGCTCGCGCGGGCCGTCGTCGCGGATGTACTGGCCGTAGCCCTTGCGGGCCAGGAGCTTGATCAGCAGCGGGGTGCCGATCAGGGTCAGGAAGAGACCGATGGCGCCCGCGAACAGGATCTGGTTCATCATCGGGCGGAAACCTCACCCTCGGCACCGCCGTCGAGCAGCGCCAGTGCCACCCGTTCGAGCCCGACCGATCTGGACGCCTTCACGAGCACGACGTCCCCCGGGCGCAGCTCATTGCGCAACAGGTCGACAGCCGCCTGTGCGTCGGACACGTGCACCGACTCCTCACCCCACGAACCCTCGTTATATGCGCCCAGTTGGAGCCAGGACGCTTCCCTGCCCCCGACCGCGACGAGCTTGCTGACGTTGAGCCGGACGGCGAGCCGTCCGACCGCGTCGTGCTCGGCGAGCGCCTCGTCCCCGAGCTCGGCCATCTTGCCGAGCACCGCCCAGGTCCGGCCCCCCCTTGCCCGTGAGGCTCCGCCCATGGCAGCCAGCGCGCGCAGAGCCGCCCGCATGGATTCGGGGTTCGCGTTGTAGGCGTCGTTGACGACCGTCACGCCGTCCGGGCGCTCGGTGACCTCCATCCGCCAGCGGGAGAGGGAGCCCGCCTCGGAGAGCGCGACGGCGATCTCGTCTGCGGACATGCCCAGCTCATGGGCGACGGCGGCCGCGGCGAGCGCGTTCGACACGTGGTGCTCACCGTACAGGCGCATGGTCACATCACTTGCACCGGAGGGTGTGTGAAGCCTGAACGCGGGCTGTCCGCTCTCAGTGAGCCGCACGTTCTCGGCCCGTACGTCCGCTTCGCCGGACTCCCCGAAGAGGAGCACGCGTGCCTTCGTACGGGATGCCATGGCGCGTACGAGGGGATCGTCGGCGTTGAGAATCGCGGCGCCGTCCTCCGGAAGGCCCTCCACCAGCTCCCCCTTGGCCTGGGCGATCTGCTCCCGCCCGCCGAACTCGCCGATGTGGGCGGTGCCGACGTTCAGGACGAGGCCGATCTTCGGCGGGGTCAGCTCCGCGAGGTAGCGGATGTGGCCGATACCGCGGGCGCCCATCTCCAGGACGAGGAACTTCGTCTCCCCGGTGGCGCTGAGCGCGGTGAGCGGCAGCCCGATCTCGTTGTTGAGCGAGCCCGGCGTGAACACGGTCGGAGCCTTGCGCTGAAGTACCTGCGCGATCAGGTCCTTGGTGCTGGTCTTGCCCGCGGAGCCGGTGAGGGCCACGAGGGTCGCGCCGAGCCGCTGGACGACATGGCGGGCGAGGGCTCCCAGGGCCGTCTGGACGTCGTCCACGACGATCGCGGGCACGCCGACGGGCCGGGACGCCAGAACGGCGGCAGCGCCCTGCTCAACGACCTGCGCGGCGAAGTCGTGACCGTCCACGCGCTCACCCACGAAGGCGACGAACAGGCTGCCTGGCTCCACCTCACGGGAGTCCCTGACGACCGGTCCGGTGATCTGGACCGACGGATCCGGTATGTCGTACGTCTGCCCGCCGACGACTGAGGCGATCTCGGCGAGAGAGAGGGCGATCACAAGTTCATCCCTGGGTCTTCTGGATAGCTTCGCGAAGCACCTGGCGGTCGTCGAAGGGACGGACCACTCCGGCGATGTCCTGGCCCTGCTCATGGCCCTTGCCCGCGACCAGCACGGTGTCGCCGGGCTCGGCCCGGGCGACGGCCGCAGCGATCGCGGCGGCCCGGTCCTCGAAGACCGCGACCTCGCCGCGCTCGTGCGCCGGCACGTCAGCGGCGCCCGCGAGCATCGTGGCGAGGATCGCGAGGGGGTCCTCGGAGCGGGGGTTGTCCGACGTCAGTACGGCGGTGTCGGCGAGGCGGGCCGCCGCGGCACCCATCGGCATCCGCTTGGACTTGTCGCGGTCTCCGCCGCAGCCGAGCACGATGTGCAGCTTGCCCTCGGTGACCTTGCGCAGCGCCCGCAGCACCGATTCCACGGCGTCCGTCTTGTGCGCGTAGTCGACGACCGCGAAGTACGGCTGACCGGCGTCCACGCGTTCCAGGCGGCCGGGCACACCCGGTACGGCCGCGATGCCGTCGGCCGCGGTCTGCGCGTCGAGTCCGGCAGCGGCCAGGGCGACGATCGCGGCGAGCGTGTTGGCGACGTTGAAGGGGCCCGCGAGCGGCGACTTGGCGCTGATCCGCTCCCCCTTGGGGCCGATCGCGACGAACGTCGAGTCCAGCGGACCCACCTCGACGTCCTCGGCGCGCCAATCGGCGTCCGGGTGCCCCTCGGCGGAAAACGTCACCACAGGGACGGTGGCTTCCTTGACGAGCCTCCGTCCGTACTCGTCATCGAAGTTGACTACGCCGAACCTGCTGCGTTTCGGCGTGAACAGCTGTGCCTTGGCCCGGAAGTAGTCCTCCATGTCGGAGTGGAACTCCATGTGCTCCGGGCTGAGGTTGGTGAAGACGGCGATGTCGAAGACGCAGCCGTCGACCCGGCCGAGGACCAGTGCGTGGCTGGAGACCTCCATGGCTACCGCGTCCACGCCGCGCTCACGCATCACCGCGAACAGCGCCTGGAGGTCGGTGGCCTCGGGAGTAGTCCGCTCCGACTTGATGCGCTCGTCGCCGATACGCGTCTCGACCGTGCCGATGAGTCCGGTGCTACGGACCGTCTTGAGACCGCCCTCGATGAGGTACGCCGTCGTGGTCTTGCCCGAGGTTCCGGTGATGCCGATCTGGAGGAGATCGCGGCCGGGGTGGCCGTAGATCGTGGCCGCCAGCTCGCCCATCCGTCCGCGCGGATCGTCGACGACGAGGACCGGGAGGCCGGTCGCGGCGGCGCGCTCGGCGCCGGTCGGGTCCGTGAGCACCGCCACCGCACCCAGGCCCGCAGCCTGCGTCACGAAGTCGGCGCCGTGCAGCCGGGCGCCGGGCAGGGCGGCGTAGAGGTCACCCGGGCGCACGGCCCGGGAGTCGTGGGTGATGCCCGTGACCTCGGCCGCAGCGGGGGCGGTGACACCCAGCTGATCGGCGAGGTCCGCCAGGTCTGTGGCGGAGACCTGAACCGGTCGCGGCGGCCCCGGAAATGTCACAGGAACGCCCTTCTGGGTGGTTTGGGACTGATCAGCGTGTGGCACGGCGGTGAGCGTACCGGGCGCGCCCCCGGCTGAGCGAAGCGAGGGGCGGGGCTCCGGATGTTTCCCGGGGTCGGGAGTGATCGTTGTCACGAATTGGTTCCTGCTCGGTGTTCCGGGTGACCGGACGTGTCCGGTGCTGATCAGGGTGTGAAGGTGACAGGAAGTCTGGCGGGCGCGTCCCCGGTCGGCGGCACCTGGAGGGTCTTGAGGGCGAACTCCAGGACCTCCTTGTAGACGGGCCCGCAGATCTGGCCGCCGAAATAGCTGCCCTGGGTGGCGTTCTGGATCGCGCAGTACACAGTCACGCGGGGGTTGTCGGCGGGAGCGAATCCGGCGAACGACGAGGTGTAGCCGCGGTAGCGGCCGGTGGCCGGATCCACTCGGTTGGCGGTGCCCGTCTTCCCCGCGACGCGGTAGCCGGGGATACGGGCCTTGGTGCCGGTGCCCTCCTCGTCGTCCACGACGGACTCCAGCATCTGCGCCAGCGTCTTCGCCGTCTTCTCGCTCACAACCCTTGTCTTCTGGGGCTTCGGGGCCGGTATGAAGCGGCCGTCCGCTCCCTTGGTGCCTCGTACGAGGGTCGGCTCGACGCGTACGCCGCCGTTCGCGATCGTCGAGTAGACGGAGGCCGCCTGCATCGCGTTGATCGACACGCCCTGGCCGAAAGGAATCGTGTACTGCTGCGAGGTCGACCACTTGTCGGCGGGTGCGAGGATGCCGTTCGTCTCGCCGGGGAAGCCGAGTCCGGTCTCGCGGCCGATGCCGAACTTGCGCAGATACGAGTGGAGGACCTGGTTGGCCTGCTTCTGGGTCTTGCCGAGCTGGCCGGTCGCCAGGATGGTGCCGATGTTGCTGGACTTGGCGAGGACGCCGTTGAGCGTCAGATACCAGGTCGGGTGGTCGATGTCGTCCCGGAAGAGCCGGTCGCCACGGTGCAGCCGGTTGGGCACGACCACATGCGTCCCGGGCGTGGCGACGTTCTCCTCCAGGACGGCCGCCATCGACATGACCTTCGCGGTGGAGCCGGGTTCGTACGCGTCCTGGAGGGCCGCGTTGCCGAGCGCCGCCGAGCCGGCCTGGGAGAGGTCGTTCGGGTCGAAGCCGGGCGAGTTGGCCATCGCGAGGATCTCGCCGGTCTTGTTGTCCTGCACGATCACATAGCCGCGGTCCGCCTTGGACTCCTTCACCTGCTCCGTGATGGCGTTCTGCGCGGCCCACTGGATGTCGCGGTCGATGGTCAGCTCGACCTCGGAACCGGCCACGGCGGGCGTCTCCGTACTGCCCGCGGTCGGGACCCGGTGGCCGCCGGCCTGGGCGTAGCGGATCTCGCCGTCCTTGCCGGTCAGTTCCTTGTTCAGCTGCTGCTCGATACCGCCGCCGCCCTTGCCGTCGGCGTTGACCCAGCCCAGTATCCCGGCGCCGAGGCCGCCGTTCGGATAGACCCGCTTGCTGCTGGGCTCCTGGAAGACGCCCGCCAGCACGTTCGCGGCCGTCCTGTCCTTCTGGGCCTTCTCGGCGAGCGTCGTCTTCAGGTCGTTGATCTGCGTCCAGACCTGCGGGGTCTGGCGACGGGCCAACAGGACGTACTGGGTGCCCTTCGTACGGAGCTTCTCGGCGAGCTCGGCGGGTTCCCTGCCGAGGATCGGGCCGAGCAGCGCGGCGGCCTGCTCAGGAGCGTCGCCGATCTTCGTCGCCTTCCGCGTGAACATCGTGGGGTCGGCCGTGATGTCGTTCGCGTCCACGCTTGTGGCCAGCTCGACGCCGTTGCGGTCGGTGATCCCGCCACGCTCGGCGGCCAGGGTGCGGCTGAAGTACCGGTTCTGCTCGGCCTTGGCCGAGTACACGCTTGCGTCGACCGCCTGCACCTGAAGCAGCCGCACCACGAAGGCGATCACCACCAGCGTCAGGGCGAGGCTGACCAGGCGCAGCCGCGGGCGGGGGCTGCCCAGCCGGATCATCCGCGGCCCCGGTGCCCGCCCGGCGCGGGGCGTGGCCGGGCGGCGTGCGGGGCGGGCACCGGGCCCCGGGCGCCGGCTGCCGGGGCGTACGGGCCTGTCGGGCGACGGAACGCGGCGGCGCGGGGGTTCCTTGTCGGACACTTCCGTCACCTGCCGGGGGTTGTAGGGGGCCGCTTGGACGGGGTGGGCATCAGTGGCAGCTTCGGCTTCGGCGTGGAGTCGGGCTTCTCGGGCCTCAGCACCATGGGGACGCGTACCGAGGACCGCTGGGCTGCTTCAGGAACGCCTCGTACCGTGCCGTCGGGGTTGAGGAAGGCGGGGTCGCCGCCGGGGACCATGCCCAGCTCGCGGGCGCGGCGTTGGAGGGCGTCGGGGGCGGAGTAGGCGTCCACGTCCCGCTGGAGCGCCTGCTCCTCGTCGGTGAGGCTCTTCGTGTCCTCCTGGAGGTCGTCGAGCTTGAACGCCCCTTCACTGAGAGCGGAGTTCAGCACCAGCAGCACGATGAGGCCGCCGCCCAGGAGAAACACGACGAGGAGGACGAAGGGGGTACGAGCGGCTCGTCCGGGACCGGACGGGATGAGCCGGGCGAGCCGAGCGGCCCGCCCCCTCAGTTCGGGTTTCCTACTCACTCACCCGCCCCCTTCTTGTGCCTCACGCCCCTCATTCCATGGACTCCCTGATGCGCTGCGCCCCGCGCAACCGCGCCGGTGCGGCCCGCCGGTTCTGAGCGACCTCTTCCTCCGTGGGAAGCTCCGCACCGCGCGTCAGCAGCTTCAGCCGGGGCTGATAGCGCTCGGGCACCACCGGCAGGCCGGGCGGCGCGGTGATGGCGGCACCGGCCGCGAACACCTGCTTGACCAGCCGGTCCTCCAGCGAGTGATACGACAGGACGGCGATCCGGCCACCGACGGCGAGCGCCTTCACGGCCGCCGGAATCGCCCTCTCCAGGACGGTGAGTTCGCCGTTGACCTCGATACGCAGCGCCTGGAAGGTCCGCTTGGCCGGGTTGCCGCCGGTGCGCTTGGCTGCCTGCGGCAGTGCGTCCCGGATCAGCTCGACGAGACGCGCGCTGTTGCTGAAGGGCTCCTTCTCGCGCTCACGCACGATCGCGGACACGATCCGCTTGGCCTGCTTCTCCTCGCCGTACACCCTCAGGATCCGGACGAGTTCGCCCGGAGGGTACGTGTTGAGCACCTCGGCCGCGCTCACGCCGGTCGTCTGGTCCATACGCATGTCGAGCGGGGCGTCCTGGGCGTACGCGAACCCGCGGTCCGCCTCGTCGAGCTGCATGGAGGAGACGCCGAGGTCGAAGAGGACGCCCTGGACGCGCGGGAACCCGAGCCGGTCGAGTACGTCGGGGAGTTCGTCGTAGACCGCGTGCACCAGGGTGGCCCGGTCACCGAAGGGATCGAGCCGCTCTCCGGAGAGGCGCAACGCCTCCTTGTCGCGGTCCAGGGCGACGAGGCGGGCCTCGGGGAACCGGGTGAGCAGGGCCTCGCTGTGGCCGCCGAGGCCGAGCGTGCAGTCGACGACGACGGCTCCGGGCCGCTCCAGCGCCGGGGCCAACAGGTCCAGGCACCGCTGGAGCATCACCGGGACATGTCGAGACTGTCCCTCCCGTCGCCCGCCACCACCCCTGTTCGAATGCGCTTCGCGCCCCATTTGATCTGGGCCCTCTCAGTTCCGGCGCGGCGTACGTACCACCGGGTCCCCTCTCGCTCGGTGAAGGGGAGGGCCTGCCGGCGCCGGAAGCGTCGTCGACCGGGAGCGGGAGGAGGCCGAGCCGTACGTACGCGCCGCGCACGCGGGGAGATTCCGGCACGTCGCCGGGCCCTCCGGGGGACAACAGTCCAGATGGGAGGGTCTCGCCTCCCAGTTCGCGTCACTTTAGTCCACCGCGTCTCACGGTCAATCAACCGGCCTGCGCGTCGCGGGACCCCCGCCACCGACGCGGCACATCGCGGAGAACCATCCTTACGGGATCCTCGCGGCACCCATGTGGGTTAGCTCACAACAACGCTTGTTGATGTTCTTTGTCCCCTCTCACAGAAGGGACGTACAGACTGTGACGATTACCGTCATGGGTATGACGACTTCCGCACCCGTTCCCACCGAGCCCGAAGGCGCCATAGCCGACGGCGGCACCGTCACCGACCGTCTCGTCGAGGCCAACGAGCGGTACGCCGCCGCGTTCACCGACCCGGGCATGGATGCCCGCCCTGTGCTGCAGGTAGCGGTCGTGGCCTGCATGGACGCCCGACTCGACCTGCACGACGCGCTCGGCCTGGAGCTGGGCGACTGCCACACGATCCGTAACGCGGGCGGCGTCGTCACCGACGACGTGATCCGCTCCCTCACCATCAGCCAGCGGGCGCTCGGCACCCGCAGCGTGGTGCTCATCCATCACACCGGCTGCGGTCTGGAATCCCTCACCGAGGACTTCCGGCACGACCTGGAGATGGAGGTCGGCCAGCGTCCCGCCTGGGCGGTGGAGGCCTTCCGGGACGTCGAACAGGACGTGCGGCAGTCCATGCAGCGGGTGCGCACTTCTCCGTTCCTTGTCCACACCGATGACGTACGTGGTTTTGTGTTCGATGTGAAAACGGGACTGCTGCGTGAGATTGACCCCACCTGACCCCACCCAAAGGCCGCAAGCCCCGACATATCACAGCCAGTTGTCCACAGGCGAGTGACACGAACCGGTAACGGCAACAAGAATGCGGGTGTGGCGTCACGCGGAACTTTTCACGCGTGGTGTCCGTGTTCGAGGTGGGCCGGTTCGCGTCGTGAGCGTCGGCCCGGAGAAAGAACGGGCCGAGGAGGGCCGGGTGACGACCTATGACGATCGAGCGAGCCTTACAGATCTGACCACCACTGTGGAGCGAGTCCGCAGTTCGGTGGAGGGAGTGATCGAGGGCAAGCCTGAGGTCGTGCGGCTTTCGCTGACCGTACTGCTCGCCGAGGGGCATCTTCTGATCGAGGATGTGCCCGGTGTCGGCAAGACCATGCTGGCCAAGGCACTGGCGCGGTCCATCGACTGCTCGGTGCGGCGTATTCAGTTCACGCCGGACCTGCTGCCCTCGGACATCACCGGAGTGTCCATCTGGGATCAGCAGCGCAGCGAATTCGAGTTCAAGCCGGGCGCGATCTTCGCGCAGATCGTGATCGGAGACGAGATCAACCGCGCGTCGCCCAAGACGCAGTCCGCGCTCCTGGAGTCCATGGAGGAGCGCCAGGTCACCATCGACGGGCATACCTACGAGCTGCCCAGCCCCTTCATGGTGGTGGCCACGCAGAACCCGGTCGAGATGGAGGGCACGTACCCGCTGCCGGAGGCACAGCGCGACCGCTTCATGGCCCGTGTCTCCATCGGTTATCCCAGCGCGGAGGCCGAGCTGGAGATGCTGGACATCCACGGCGGCGTCTCCCCGCTGGACGACCTCCAGCCGGTGGCGCACGCGCACGACGTCGTCAAGCTCATAGACGCGGTCCGCACGGTCCATGTCGCCGACCCGGTGCGGCGTTACGCGGTGGACCTGGTCGCCGCCACGCGTGCTCACCCCGACCTGAGGCTGGGCGCCTCCCCGCGCGCGACGCTGCACCTGCTGCGTGCGTCGAAGGCGTCCGCGGCGCTCAGCGGCCGGGACTACGCGCTTCCGGACGACGTCCAGGCGCTCGCGGTGGCGGTCCTCGCCCACCGTCTGCTGCCGACCGCGCAGGCCCAGCTGAACCGCCGTACGGCCGAGCAGGTCGTGCTGGAGATCCTGCAGCGCACACCTGTGCCCGCGGCGCCTGCGTCGCAGAGCGGTCTGACGATGGGCCGGCCGGTTCCGGAGTTCGGCCAGCAGCCGCCCCGGAGGCTGTGATGACCACCGGGGGCATGCCGGCGGCGCAGGCCGAGGAGGACAAGGGCGGGCTGCGCACGGCACTCGCCGGGCTCACCACGCGCGGTCGGTCCTTCCTGGCGGCGGGCGTGGCGGCCGCGGTGTGCGCATACGTCCTGGGGCAGAGCGATCTGCTCCGGGTCGGGCTGCTGCTGGCCGTGCTGCCGCTGGTGTGTGCGGCCGTCCTGTACCGCACGCGCTACCGGGTGGCGGGCAGCCGCCGGCTTTCGCCCGGGCGCGTGCCCGCGGGGTCCGAGGCCCGGGTCCATCTGCGGATGGACAATGTCTCGCGGCTGCCCACGGGACTGCTGATGCTCCAGGACCGGGTGCCGTACGTGCTGGGGCCGCGTCCCCGGTTCGTACTGGACCGGATGGAGGCGGGCGGCCGACGCGAGGTGTCGTACCGCGTGCGCTCCGACTTGCGGGGCCGTTATCCGCTGGGCCCGCTCCAGCTGCGGCTCAGCGACCCGTTCGGAATGTGCGAGCTGACCCGCTCCTTCTCGACGTACGACACCCTGACGGTCATCCCGCGCGTGGAGCCACTGCCGCCGGTGCGGCTGACCGGCGAGGCCAAGGGGTACGGCGACGGGCGGAACCGCTCGCTTGCTCTGGCCGGCGAGGACGACATCATCCCGCGCGGGTACCGCTACGGCGACGATCTGCGCCGGGTCCACTGGCGCTCGACCGCGCGCTACGGCGAGTTGATGGTGCGCCGCGAGGAGCAGCCGCAGCGGGCCCGCTGCACGGTGCTCCTCGACACCCGAGGCATCGCCTTCGAGGGCGCGGGCCCGGACTCGGCCTTCGAGTGGGCCGTCTCGGGCGCGGCGTCCACGCTGGTGCACATGCTCGAGCGGGGCTTTTCGGTTCGGCTGTTGACGGACACCGGCAATTCGGTGCCCGGCGAGGGGGCCGACGGGTTCGCGGGCGCCAACCAGGAGTCGGCGGACGCGGCCGGGCTGATGATGGACACCCTGGCGGTGATCGACCACTCCGACGATACGGGCCTGTCCCGGGCGTACGACGTGCTGCGCGGGGGGAACGAAGGGCTTCTGGTGGCTTTTCTCGGCGACCTCGACGAGGAGCAGGCGACGGTGCTCGCCAAGATGCGGCAGCGCAGCGGCGGGGCGGTCGCCTTCCTGCTGGACAGCGAATCGTGGGTGCAGGGCGAAGCCCACGAGGACAGCGAGGAGCGGCTCCGGATGCTGCGGGAGGCGGGCTGGACCGCTGTGACCGCGCCGCCGGGTGCGGACCTCGCCGATCTGTGGCGGGAGGCGGACCAGCAACGCAATCAGGTCACGCCGATGGGTAGCACGGCGGGAGGCGGTGGCTCATGAGCGGGCGCGCGCGACTGGCGCTGTGCGCCGCGGCGGCGACACTGATGGCGGCGAGCGCGCTGCTGCCGCTGGTCACCCCGGCGACCTGGCTGCTGCAGGCGGCGTTCCTGCTCGCTGTGCAGACCGGTGTGGGCGCGGCGGCCCGGCGGGTTCCGCTGGCCCGGCCGCTGACGATCGCGGCGCAGGCCCTGGTGAGTCTGATGCTGCTGACGCTGATGTTCGCCCGTGAGCAGGCCATCGTCGGGATCATCCCGGGCCCGGAGGTGTTCCAGCACTTCGGGGTGCTGCTGCAGACGGGTGGGGAGGACGTCGGGCGGTATGCGATCCCGGCGCCGCTGTCCGACGGCATCCGGCTGATGATGGTCGGCGGTGTCCTGGTGATCGGGCTGGCGGTGGACGCGCTCGCGGTGACCCTGCGCAGCGCTGCCCCGGCCGGGCTGCCGCTGCTCGCGCTGTACTCGGTCGCCGCCGGGCTCTCGGACGGCGGCGCCGGATGGCTGTGGTTCCTGTTGGCGGCCGCCGGTTATCTGCTACTGCTGCTGGCCGAGGGCCGTGACCGGCTCTCGCAGTGGGGCCGCGTCTTCGGCGGCGCACCCCGCACGCCGGGCCCCGACCCGTCGCCGGGCGCGGTCGCGCCGATCCGTACGGGCCGGCGCATCGGTGCCGTCGCCCTCGGCATAGCCCTGGTGGTGCCGCTCGGTCTGCCGTCCCTCGACGGCGGCCTGCTGGACGGTACGGGGACAGGTGTCGGCTCGGGCTCCGGAGGCGGCGGCACGATCTCCGCGGTGAACCCGCTGGTCTCGCTCCGCGACAGTCTGAACGTGGACGAGGACCGCCAGGTCATGTCGTACAACACCAACTCCGAGGAGACGCAGGACCTTTATCTGCGGATCGTCTCGCTCGACGAGTTCGACGGCACGGCGTGGAAGCCCTCCAAGCGCAGCATCACGGATGTACCGGAGAACTTCCAGACACCACCCGGTCTCGGGGACGAGGTCCAACGCACCGAGGTCGAGACGAATATCGCGGCGGCGGACTGGTACGCGCAGGACTGGCTGCCCATGCCCTATCCGGCCAGCCAGGTGGACATCAGCGGCAAGTGGCGGTATGAGCCTGTCGGGCGCACGCTCGTCGGCGACCACGGCCAGACCACGCGCGGCCTTGAGTACTCCGTCAAGAGCCTGATCGTGCAGCCGACCGCCAAACAGCTCGCCGATGCGCAGGAGCCGCCCGGGTGGCTGCGGCGCGAGTTCACCGATGTGCCGGAATCGCTGCCCCCGATGGTCTACGACACGGCACGGCAGGTCACGGCGGGCGCGAGCAACGACTACGAGCGCGCGGTGAAGCTCCAGGACTGGTTCGCCCTGGAGGGCGGCTTCGTGTACGACACGGAGGTGCAGGTCGGCAGTGGTTCGCAGGCGATCGAGCGCTTCCTGAGGGACAAGGAGGGCTTCTGCGTCCACTTCTCCTTCGCGATGGCCTCGATGGCCCGCACGCTGGGCATACCGGCCCGCGTCGCGGTCGGTTTCACACCCGGCTCACCCCAGTCGGACGGCACGATGTCCGTGGGCCTGCGGGACGCGCACGCCTGGCCCGAGCTGTACTTCGAGGGCGTGGGCTGGACCCGCTTCGAGCCGACGCCGAACCGCGGCACGGTTCCGGAGTACACCCGGACGGACACTCCGGGCACCACCCTCCCGGATCCGGGCACTTCGCAGGAGGTCGCGCCGCGGCCTTCCTCGGCCGCCCCGTCGACCAGCGAGAGCTGCACGGCGGAGCAGAAGAGGCTGCAGGAGCCCTGCGGCAGCGAGTCTCCTGAGGCGGCGATCACGGCGACGGACGGCGGTACGCCGTGGCTCCAGATCCTGCTGTGGCCCCTGCTCGGTCTTGCCGTGCTCGCGATACCACTGCTGCCGATGATGTGGCGGACGAGAGTACGGGCCGTACGGCTCGGCACGCATGGCCGCACCGAGGCGGACGCGGCAGCTCACACGCTGGCGGCGTGGCATGAAGTGACCGATACGGCCTGGGACTTCGGTATCGCGCCGGACGAGTCCCAGACGCCCCGCAAGGCGGCGGCCCGGATCGTCCGGCTCGGGCACCTCGACCCGGCGACCGCGACATCCGTGCACCGGATCGCGGACGCCGTGGAACAGGTCCTGTATGCGCCGCGGCCCCGGCCCACACCGGGTCTGGCCGACGACGTCCGCAGGATGACCGACGGCCTGCGCGCCACGGTCAGCAGCGGCACCCGCCTGAGGGCACTGCTGGCGCCCCGCTCGGCTGTACGGGTGGTGTGGATGGCCTCGGAGAGCTGGGCGTCGCTCAAGTCCCGGGCGGTGGCTCGCTGGACGACGCTGGTCCGGCGACCGTCGGCGGGGCAGGGCAGCGGCTGAGGGGGCTTGGCCCTTACAGAGGGGGCGCCTGCCCGGTCTCGGGTGGGCGCCCCCGGTCGGGTTTCGGCGGGGTGCGGTGTCGGGGATTCGACGGGCCACTCGGACCGGGCCGTGCCCAACTTCAGCACGGCTCGGTGCCGAACACCGATGCGGCGTGGCGCCGTGTGCCGGTGCCGTATGCCTCGTGAGCGAGGGCCGGTGGGAGACCTCTCGTACGCGAAGCTCAGTCGGGCAGCAACTCCGGGGCTACGCCGGGGCGTTCGCAGGCATGCCGAAGGGGCGGCCACCCGCGGGTGGTCACCCCTTTCGCGCTGTGTTGGCTCTCCGCCCGGGGGCTAATGGCCTTGTTCGTCGCGGCGCCGCTGCCAGCGCTCTTCGATGCGGTCCATCATGGAGCGCCGCTGCCGACCCTGACGGCGGGCTTGCGGAGCGCCCGGCGCACCGGCACCCGCGGCGGGCTGCTCGCCCGGCTTGGGGGCTTTGCGCCAACCGGTGACGGCGAGCACCGCGCAGCCCAGCATGACGAGGAATCCCACCACGCTGACCCAAATCTGCTGTGCGACCATTCCGGCCATGAGGAGCGCGATACCAACCAGGAAGCCAACGACCGCCTGGTAAACCCGTTTCCGGGTGTACGTACGCAGCCCGCTTCCCTCAAGCGCTGTCGCGAACTTGGGATCTTCGGCGTACAGCGCTCGCTCCATCTGCTCGAGCATTCGCTGCTCGTGCTCCGAGAGCGGCACGGAGTCCTCCTCATCGTGCAGTCGCCGGGGCGACCGGGGGTCCCCTTCAGGATAGGCAGGGAATCGCCCCCGTGAAACCCGCCCCTCTACGCCAATTAGCCAACCGGATTCCGCCATGGCACCCCGGTTCACTGAAGCGTGCATTCCCCAGCGACCGGCCCGTCATGCCGGACGGTCTCCTCCGATCATACGGCTCCGAGCGCGCGATCGGGGGCGCTGTGGCGTACTCCATCTGCCGCCGAGCTCCTGATCAGCGGCGGGGGCACGGGAGCCGGCTCAGGCCTCGGCGGCTTCCCTGGTCTCGCCGAGCACGTGGAGCTGGGTCGCCACGGAGTGGAAGGCGGGCAGCTCAGCCGCCGCGGCCTCCAGCTTGAGCAGGGCGTCCAGGGCTCCCGGCTCGGTGTCCACGAGGACTCCGGGGACGAGGTCCGCGAAGACCCGTACGCCGTGCACGGCGCCAACGCGCAGACCGGCGCCCTCGACGAGAGCGATGAGCTGTTCGGCGGTGAAGCGCCGAGGAACGGGATCGCCCTCGCCCCAACGGCCGTCCGGGTCGCTGAGTGCTTGCCGGGCCTCGGTGAAGTGCCCGGCGAGAGCGCGCGCGAGCACCGCGCCGCCGAGGCCCGAGGCGAGCAGGCTGAGGACCCCCTCGGAGCGCAGCGCGGCCACGGCGTTGGCGACGCCCTCGGCGGGGTCGTCCACGTACTCGAGCACGCCGTGGCACAGCACCACGTCGTAGCCACCGCGCTCGACGACGTCGAAGAGGCCGTGGGCGTCGCCCTGGACGCCCTGGACCCGGTCGGCGACATCGGCCTCGGCGGCCCGGCGCTCCAGCGCGAACAGCGCGTTCGGGCTGGGGTCCACGACGGTGACGCGGTGGCCGAGTCGGGCGGCGGGCACCGCGAACCTGCCGCTGCCGCCTCCCGTGTCGAGCACGTCGAGCGACTCCCGGCCCGTGGCCTTGACCCGGCGGTCGAGGGCGTCCTTCAGGACGTCCCAGACCACGGCGGTACGGAGAGAAGCGCGGGGTCGAGACGGGTCCGACACGGCAGTTGACTCCTCGGCGCGGCACCGCCTCGGCTAGGGCGGAGCGATCGGGATGCCTTCCCCGGACCTGTGCGGCCAGGGGAAGGCGCAGGCGCTGCCAACCCTATTGCCTCCGACCCCGTCCCCGGCCCTCCGTCTCGCGCGGCGGACGACCGTGCCAGAGCGCTCCGCTGGAAGCACAGTGATTCGGCTGCGGGCCGGTGGGGGCTGGTCGCGCCCACGCGGCGGAGCCGCAAATGGATACAGCCCCGCGCCCCTCTCAGGGCCTGCGCCCCTCTCAGGGGCGCGATACCGCAACCGGACTTCACCAAGACCGCTTTGTCGGCCCCGGGCAGACGCGGCTTCGCTCATCGGACTCCCGCACCGTTCATCCCGCATCCGGTACCTCCGGTACGTCTGGCTCCTCCCGGTCGACGTCCTGCTGTGGCTGGGGCAGGACGGGCTGCAGGACGAGCATGCGCTCGACGAGGCGCAGGAACATGGCCACGTCGCGCAGCAGGTCGTCGGCGTCGCGGCTGCTGGCCGCGCCCTGTATGCCTGCCTCCGCGCGGGCACGGCGGCGGGCGCCGGAGGCGAACAGCGCGCTCCACTCGGCGAGTTCGGGCGCGATCTCGGGGAGCACTTCCCAAGCGCTCCGGATCTTCGCCCGGCGCCTCGGGGTGGACTCCGGGCGGCCCCGGGCGGCGAGCACCGCGGCGGCGGTGCGCAGGGCCGCGAGATGGGCCGTCGCGTAGCGCTCGTTGGGCGTTTCCAGCAGGGCCGCCTCGTCGAGTCCGGCGCGGGCCTGGGCGAGCAGGTCGAGGGCGGCGGGCGGGGCCGTGGCCCGGCGGAGCACAGGGTGTACGTCGCTCGCCGGTCCGGTCAGTGAGGGGGCAGGGCCGGGGGCGCGGCGCCGGCGGGCGGCGGCTGCGTGGTAGCTGGCCATGACGAACCTCCTGTCGTCTGTGTGACGGCGCAGTGGCCGTATGTGCCCATCGTGAGGTATGCCACTGACAATGCGTTCTGACCTGGGGTTTTGCTTCGATCGAGCGTTCGGGTTAGATTTTGCACTGACCAGTCAGTTCAATTCCTCGTGAGTTGGGGGAAGTGGTGGGGGAAGTGGTGGATGGACCGCGTGGTCTCCGCGTCACGGCTGAGAACTTCGGGCTCAGGGGCCCTCGCGGCTGGGCGTTCCGCGGGGTGGGCCTCGACGCGGAGCCCGGTTCACTGATCGCGATCGCGGGGCCGTCGGGCTCGGGGCGTACATGCCTGCTGCTCGCGCTCACCGGACGCATGAAGCCCACCGAGGGGCACGCGACGGTCGGACCGTTCCGCCTGCCGAAGCAGATGGCGACCGTCCGCCGGATCAGCGCACTCGCCCATGTGCCCGGGGTCACCGACCTCGACCCCGCCCTGACCGTCGGCGAGCACCTGCGCGAACGGGCGCTGCTCCAGCGGCGGTTCGGCGGTTCTCCCCCACTCTCGAATTCGCTCGAGCGGGGGGACCCCCATCAAAGGCTGCTGCGGCCCCGCAGCGAGCGGGCGGCGGAGGCTCGGCTGCGGATCGACGCCGCGCTGAGCGCCGCCGGGCTGGACCGGGAGGCGCTGCCCAAGGGCTCCCGGACTGCCGTACGCGACCTGGAGCGGGTCGAGGCGCTGCGGCTCTCCGTGGCACTGGCCCTGGTCGGCCGTCCGCGGCTCCTCGGCGTCGACGACACCGACCTGAAGCTCTCGGAGCCCGAACGGGCCGAGGTCTGGGCGCTGTTGCGCTCGCTCACCGAGGCAGGGACGACCGTGCTCGCGGTGTGCAGGGAAGCACCCGAGGATGCCGTCGCGGTGTCCACCGGGTCCGCCGGCGAGCCCACCCACGAGGAAGCCGGCGCCCCCTCCGACGAGGGAGCCGAAGAAGACGTCGAAGAAGACAAGGAGGCGGCGGATGCGCTCGCCGAAGCTGGCCGCGCTTGAGCTCAGGCGGTTCGGCAGGGGGAAGCTCCCGCGCGCGGCCATGGCCTCGCTCCTGTTGCTGCCGCTGCTGTACGGCGCCCTGTACCTGTGGTCGTTCTGGGATCCGTACGGTCGTCTCGACCGCATTCCGGTGGCCCTCGTGAACGACGACAAGGGGGTGACGGCGGACGGCGGGAAGATCGCGGCGGGCGACGACATCACCAAGGGCCTGCACAAGAGCGACACCTTCGAGTGGCACGAGGTCAGCGCCGCCGAGGCGCGCAAGGGCGTCGAGAACGGCACGTACTACCTGTCGCTGACGATGCCCTCCGACTTCAGTGAGCGGATCGCTTCCAGTTCGGGCGACTCCCCGGAGACGGGCGCCCTCCAGGTGCGTACGAACGACGCGAACAACTACATCGTCGGGCAGGTCTCCAGGACGGTCTTCGGCGAGGTGCGGACGGCGGCGTCCACGAAGACGTCGCGGTCGTTCCTCGACAGGATCTTCATCTCGTTCTCGGACATCCACGGTCAGACCGTGAAGGCCGCCAAGGGGGCCGATCAGCTGAAGGGCGGGATCGGGAAGGCCAAGAAGGGCTCGAAGGATCTCGCCGACGGTCTGAAGGACGCCAAGAAGGGCAGCGGCAAGCTTTCCGCGGGCCTGAAGAAGCTCGACAAGGGAGCGGGCGACCTGGAGAAGGGCTCACGGCAGGTCTCGGAGGGGACACGGGCGCTGGCCGACAGGGTCAATGGCGTCGCGGACAAGGTGGGCCCCTTCCTGAAGGGCAACGAGAAGGAGATCGGCGACACGGCACAGCTTGTCGCGGACTCCGCGGCGGCCATCCGCCGCAACCTCGACACGTTGGTGAAGACCGCCCCGACCGCCGCCAAGTCGGCCCGCACGGCCTCCGACACGCTGAACGACGTCTACAAGGCGCGCTGCGAGACCGCGCCGCTGCCCGACGCCGCCTGCCCGCAACTGAAGGAGGCGAAGAACGCAGCCGCGGACGTGGCGAAGGTCGCCGACGACGTCAACACGCTGGTGGCCGGTCAGGACGGCGATCTGGACGCGCTGGACCAGCACCTGGCCACCCTCCAGAAGCAGGCCCAGGCACTTGCCGACCGCTCGCCGCACCTCTCCGAGGACCTCGCCACCGCCGTCTCCAAGATCAACGAACTCGACAAGGGAGCCGGGCAGGTCGCCAAGGGGGCGAAGACCCTGCACACCGGGCTCGGCACGGCCAAGACCGGCGCTGCCGGCCTCGACACCGGCGTCGGTGCCCTCAAGACGGGGGCGATCGACCTCGAGGGAGGCATGTTCAAGCTCGTCGACGGCTCCGGGAAGCTCGCCGGCGGACTGCACGACGGCGCCGGAAAGATCCCCGACTACGACAAGAAGGACCGCGACCAACGCACCGAGGTGATGGCGGACCCGGTACGGCTCGCTTCGAAGGACCTGCACAAGGCACCCAATTACGGCACCGGTTTCGCCCCGTACTTCATTCCGCTCTCCTTGTGGGTGGGCGCGATGGTGGCCTACATGGTGATCCAGCCGCTCAACCGGCGCGCTCTCGCGACGGGCGCCTCCGCCTGGCGCATCGCGCTCGCGGGCTGGCTGCCGGTGGCCGCCCTGGGCGTGCTCCAGACGGCCACGCTGATGGCCGTACTGCACTGGGGGCTAGGCCTTCAGATGGCGCGGGCCGCCGGGACGGTGGGGTTCCTCTGCCTGGTGACGGCGTGCTTCGCAGCGATCGTGCAGTGGCTGAACGCGCGCTTCGGAGCGGCGGGCCGGATCCTCGTCCTCGCCTTCCTGATGCTGCAACTGACGTCGGCAGGCGGCACGTACCCCGTGCAGACCAGTCCGGCCTTCTTCAACGCGATCCACCCCTTCTTGCCGATGACTTACGTCGTCGACGCCCTCAGGAGGCTCATCACGGGCGGCGGCCTCGGCCCGGTCTGGCAGGCATGCGTGGTCCTCACGGCGTTCACCGCGGGCGCCCTCGCACTCACCGCCGTTGCCGCGCGCCGCAAGCAGGTGTGGACCCTGGACCGGCTGCACCCGGAGCTGAGCCTGTGACAATCAGGGCCATGGAAAGCAGCAGGGCCGTGGACAGCGGCAGCAGCCGGAGACAACTGACCCGGCAGAAGCTCTACGAGGCAGCCGTGACGCTCATCGCGGAGCAGGGCTTCTCGGCCACCACCGTGGACGAGATCGCCGAGCGCGCCGGGGTCGCGAAGGGCACCGTCTACTACAACTTCGCGAGCAAATCCGTCCTCTTCGAAGAGCTGCTCCGGCACGGTGTGCGACTCCTCACCGCCTCCCTCCGGGAGGCGGCCGAGAAGACCGCTCAGGACGGCGGCAGCAAGGTCGACGCGCTGGACGCGATGATCCGGGCGGGGCTCGTCTTCATCGATCGCTATCCGGCCTTCACCCAGCTGTACGTGGCGGAGTTGTGGCGTACGAACCGGGCCTGGCAGTCCACCCTGATGGTGGTCAGGCAGGAGGCCGTCGCGGTGGTCGAGGGAGTTCTGCGCGACGGCATCGCGAACGGCGAGCTGAGCGAGGAGATCGACATCCCCCTGACGGCGGCGGCCCTGGTGGGCATGGTGCTGGTGGCTGCCCTGGACTGGCAGGCCTTTCAGCCGGAGCGCTCCCTGGACGACGTCCACGCGGCGCTGTCGCGGCTGCTTCAGGGGCGGGTGAGCGGCAACCGCTGAAGCACACAGGGGCCGAAAAGAGAGCGCCGGCCCGAGGTGGCCGCGTCCCCCGCGGGCCACGCCGGACCGGCGCCCCTTCTTGCTTCCCCGTAGTCCCCCGTTGCTTCCCCCCGTTCGGTCTCCCCCGGTCCCCCGTGCCTCGCTCCCGCCGACTTCTCGGCGGAAGGAGCGGCCAAGGGCGCTGCACCGTTCCGCCGCCCCGTGTCGGCGGTACCGGAGCCGCGCCCCTTTCCGTGCCCCCACTCTCTCGTTCGCGCAGGTCGTGCCCCATCCGCGCGCGTACTCAACTCACTTACTAGGTACGGATACTCAGACCTGCGCACTCACACCCAGGACGCACCGTTGCCGACTGGTTACGATCGCGTCCGCGCCGCTACTCCCCAGGTACTCCCCCGACGGGAATCCGGGACCGCCGCCTGCGAGGCGGTGGCAGTCCGACCGTGGCGGCCGGATTGTCAGTGGCGGCCGATACAGTCCCTGGCATGGCACGAATTGCGGTGATCGGCGCCGGGATGGGCGCGCTGGCGGCCGCCGCCCGACTGGCCGTCGCGGGCCACCGGGTGGTGGTGTACGAGCGCGCGGCGACGTACGGCGGATCGGTGGGCGTCGTCGAGCGCGACGGCTTCGTCTTCGACACGGGCCCGGGGCTGCTGCCGCTGCCCGCGGTCTACCGCGATCTGTTCGTCAAAACCGGCAAGGAGCCCCTGGAGAAGTGCGTCGACCTGGTCCAGGTGGACCCGGCCTCGCACCACGTCTTCGCGGACGGCACAGAGGTCTCGCTGCCGAACGCCTCACGCGCGGGAGTCGTCTCGGCCCTGGAAGCGGCCCTCGGTGCGGGCGCGGGAGAGCGGTGGGGCGAGCTCCTGGTGCGGGCACGCGAGGCCTGGGACCGTACGCGCCGGCCGCTGCTCGAAGAGCCCTTGTGGCCCAACTGGCAGGTTCTCGCCGAGCGTGAGCCTTATCCGCCCGTCAAGCAGCGGCGTCTGCTGCGCACCCGGACGGCGACGACTCTCGCGGAGGTCGGCGCCTGGGAGCTGGGTGACCCGCGGCTCGCGGCCCTCTTGGAGAGCCACGCCCTCGCGTACGGCCTCGACCCGCGCCTCGCTCCGGCCGCCGCGACCGTGCTGCCGTACATGGAGCACGCCTTCGGCACCTGGTATGTGCGCGGTGGGATACGGGAGTTGGCGCGGACGGTGTACGAGCGGTGCCTGACTCGGCGGGTCGAGTTCCACTTCGATACGGCTGTCGAGCGGATCGTCGAGAAGGACGGCCGGGCGGCGGGCCTGGAGCTGGCCGACGGCACCCTCGAAGAGGCGGACTTCGTGGTCGCGGGCGTGGCGCCCGGAGTGCTGGACCGGCTGGCCTCCGGGATCGCGCTACACGGCGAAGGCGAAGTGCCGCCTCAGCGGGGACTGTCGAGCCGCCTGACGGTTCACCTGGCGCTGCGCGGCGGGCGGCCGGAGGGGGTGGCTCATCGGACGGTGGTGCACGCGGCGGATCGCGAGGCGGAACTGCACTCGTTGTTCGGCGACCGACCCGGCCGTACGGCTCCTGCGGGCCCTGGACTCCCGGCCGCGCCCACCCTGACCGTGCTGCGCCCCGGCGATCCCGCGCTGGTGCCGGACGACGGCCACGAGGCGGTCACGCTGAGCGTCACGGTGCCGTCAGGCCTGGAGCCGACCGAGGAAGACGTCAAAGGTGTTCTCACCACCGCCGAGCGCGCGATACCAGGCCTGCGCGACCGCCTCCTCTGGCACGAGGTCCGTACCCCGGCGGACATCGCGGAGGCGACGGGCGCGGACGGCGGCGCGGTTCCGGCACCGGCACTGGCCGCCGCGGGCGGACGTCTGCTGCACCCGTCCAACAGCACCCGTCTTCCGGGCCTGTTCACGGTCGGCGGCTGGGCACACCCCGGCGGTGGACTGCCGCACGCAGGCATGTCGGGAGCGCTGGTAGCGGGGCTGATCGTGGAAGGACCGGACTTCAAGGGCTCGCAATAGGCCCGACCCGGCTCTCAGTACGGGTTGTCAGAACCGGTACTGCTCGTCGTACCCGCTGCCGTTCCCGTTCCCATTCCCGTTGCCCTCGTACGGATACTGCTGCTGCTCCGGCGGGAGTTCGCCGCCGTACGCATCGTCGGAGCGCTGCTGCGGTACCCAGACGCCGCCCGGCGGGGTCTCGCCGCCGTAGCCCCCGCCCCCGCCTGCGTACTGGTCCTGGGCGTAGCCCTGCTGCCCGTACTGCTGCTGCGAGGCGTCGTAGGAGGAGTCGTACGAGGCGCCCTCGTACGACTGCGTGCCGAGGTACGGGTCGGAGTAGGCGGCGTACTGCTGCTGGCCTGTGTCGTAGCCGTACTGCTGCTGGTCGTAGCCGGAGTAGCCGTCGTACCCGTAGTTCTGGCCGGCGTCCTGGGACTGGGCGGACGCGGCGTGGGACGGGTCGGTGGCCGCGGCGTAGGCGCTGTCGCTGTAGACGCCGTAGTTGCCCGTGTCGTCGGGCAGGGGCTGCGGTTCGTAGACGGCGGTGGACTCGGCCGCCGTCTCGACGGACTGCCCGAAGTCGGACCGCTGCCCGAAGGTGTCGGCCCGTTGCCCGAAGACGGAGTCATCGCGCCCGTAAAGGTCGTCGCCCTGGCCGAAGTTGTCCCGTGGACGCATTCCGTTGTCCGCCGCCTGGAGGTCGGAGACCTCGAGCGTCGGATCACGGTCCGGCTCGCCGCGGCGGCGTTTGCTGGCACCCGGGCGGCCGGCGACGGCCCAGCCGGCCGCGAAGCCGCGGCGGAACGACAGCGTGACGTACGTCTGCCCGACCGCGAAGGCGGCGGCGCCCAGGCCGATGACCGGCACGGACGGGATGAGCACGCCGAGCACCACACCGAGGAAGCCCGCGAAGGCCAGCAGCCGCCAGCGCAGCCGTGCCTTGTACTGCAGCAGCACCTCGCCGAGCAGCCACAGCGCGACAATGCCGAACGCGATGTAGAGGACCGTCCAGCCCATGTACGCCCCTCTCCCAGTGGCCGTTACGCAGTGTGTCGTACGAGGATGCGTCCGGTCTAGGCCTGCTGCGGGTGGTGCAGCCCCAGATTCTCGTAGATTTCCAGCGTCGCGGTGGAGTTGTTCAACGTGATGAAGTGCAGTCCGGGGACTCCCTCGGCCAGCAGCCTCGCGCAGAACTCCGTAGCGAACTCGATTCCAATGGAGCGTACAGCCGCAGGATCGTCCTTGGAGTTGAGGATCCGCTCTTTCAGGGCGTCCGGGAACGAGGCGTTGCTGAGCTTCGGGAGCCGCTCCAGCATCTTCACGCTGGTCACCGGCATGACCTCGGGGATGACCGGGGTCTCGCAGCCCGCCGCGTCGACTCGGTCACGTAGCCGCAGGTACGACTCGGGATGGAAGAACATCTGCGTGATCGCGTAGTCAGCGCCGGCCCGGCATTTGTTGACAAAGTGCGCGACGTCCATGTCCCAGTCGGCGGAGCGCGGATGCATCTCGGGGAAGGCCGCGACGCCCACGCAGAAGTCGCCCGATTCCTTGATGAGTCGGACGAGTTCGGCTGCGTAGGTCAGGCCCCGGGGGTGCGGGATCCAGTCGCCCATGGGGTCGCCGGGCGGGTCGCCGCGCACGGCGAGCATGTTCCGGATCCCGGCGTCCGCGTACTGGCCGATGATGTTGCGCAGTTCGGCGATGGAGTGGTTGACCGCGGTGAGGTGGGCGACCGGGGTGAGCGTCGTGTCCGCGACGATCTGCTCGGTCTCCTTCACCGTGCCGGCGCGGGTCGAGCCGCCCGCGCCGTACGTCACCGACACGAAGTCCGGAGCGACGGCCTCGACCCGGCGGAGCGCGTTCCACAGGTTCCGCTCGCCCTTCGGGGTCTTCGGCGCCGAGAACTCGAACGAGTACGTCGTCTTGCCGGTGGCGAGCATGTCACGCACAGTGCGTGCGCGGTCAGTCCTGGTGGACGCAGATCCTAGGGCCATACCCGCAGGTTAGTCAGGGGCTGGCGGTCCCCCAACCAGACGATGAAAGTTGCCCGGTTTGTCAGCCAATTGTCCATGCCCCGGACGACTAGGGCGCTTCTGATGGCTCTTGTTGGGGTGGGTGGATCAGTGCTGGGGCCGGGCAGGCGCGTCTTATGGTGCGGCGACACGAACTGACCGACGCGCA